>SLJO01000234.1 GCA_007135095.1 Bacteroidales bacterium
AGTATTTCTTGGGTTTCCGCTGATGAATGCATTGTTTCCGGGGGGACATGCACTTTTTTATGCCACCCTGTTTTACCTGGCATCAACCACAGTGATGTGGACGATCGGGGTGAATTTACTCAGTTACTCATCTCCACCGGGTCTGGGGAGAAAAATAAAAAATCTGATTAACCCCAACACTATAGCATTTATTATTGGGATCATATTGATGCTTTCCGGAATAAGCCTGCCCACGGTTCTTAATATCCCGTTGACCGGACTGGGCCAGACGACCAGCTACCTGTCAATGTTATATATTGGAAGTATGCTTGCGCAAACCGACATCCGAAGGGTTTTCAAACGCCGCCAGGCATATATGCTGTCGATAAATAAAATGGTAATTTCTCCTGTTTTGCTTATCATAATATTCAGGGCATTACTAAATTCTTTATCTTTAAGCATGGATCCGGTGGCCTTCACTGTTGTAATAATGCAGGCAGGTACACCATGCATGGCAATAATCGTCGTACTGGCAAAGCAGTACAATGCTGATGATGCTCATGCCATGGAAAATGTTTTTATTTCTACTATAATGAGTTTGTTTACCCTGCCCCTCCTGTACTGGATGATTGAAACCATTAAATTTTAATGAGCATGACCGACCTTACCCTGACAACCCCGGCTCTTTTATTTTCAGCAATCTCATTGTTATTGCTTGCCTACACAAATCGCTTTCTTGCTCTTGCCGCACTGGTAAGGAGCCTTCATGCCAGATACAAGGAAAATCCCGATGAGCGTCTGTTCGGTCAGATAAGGAATCTCAGGCTGCGCCTTTCACTTATAAGGCATATGCAGATATACGGCATAACAAGCCTCCTGCTTTGTGTAATATGCATGTTCCTCATTTATATCGGTTATATGACTGTAGCGATTTATATTTTTGGCATTGCACTTGTGCTATTAATAGGATCACTCGGAATATCAATATGGGAAATTCAAATTTCTGTAAGGGCCCTGAATCTTCAGCTTAGTGATATAGAAGTTCAGGACTGAAATCGAACCAGTAATTCTTTTTGATTTTCCAGTATGAACCAAGCTCGAAATCAAACGATACGGGTTCGAATCTTGATAATCCCGAAGAATGGTAGTGAGTTAATTCTCCAAAATAAATCTTATTGTCAAAGCAAAACAGGTCAACTCGTACCGCATCAAGATTTACTGCCAGTTTTTCCGCCAGCTCAATTAAATATTCCAGGTTTGAAGGCCTGGGCAGGATTTTGTTCATCATTGCATAGCCATGATTTTTTACGGGAAGAAAATTCCATTCAGTGTCATAATATGCATTCATATCCTCCTTTCCAAAGCGGTTCCTGGATATTCTGAAGAACCGGACTTTGCCGTGAAAGCAAAACAGCTTATAATCCATGGGCAGGTAGCAATCATCTGTGAGTAAAAGTTTTTCAACAATTATTTTTCTTTTTATATGCCTGTAGGCCCATTGATGATCATATAATCCATGATTGCTGTGAAGCCATTTCCTGCATTTTTCCCTTATCCTGTCTTTCAGCCTTTCCTTGTCACCCGTTACAATCCAGTGCATTTTGCAACCATGGTTGGGCTTGACCACAAATCTTTCAGGAAGTTCATCAAAGGGGATGGTATCAGGGTTATCTGTAACATGATAAAGGGGCACCAGAATTTTTTCAGCTTCCTCGTTTCCCAGCAGTCGCCTGATATATGATCTCACCAGGTATTTGTCCGCCGTAACCGTTAATAAAGGATTGCGATCATAAAGTTTTTTCCATATAATTTTTTCATTATATGACTGTGGTGAATCCAGATTCAGAGCGTATCCGTTTTTATCGAGGAACTCCTTCCTTATTGCCTTGTAGCTGAAAAATTTATCGGCATTCAGTTTAAGGTCTGCATATAATTTGTTTAAGCCGGGCGGGAAACGGTGCATATAGTATTCTCTTCTGCGTTTACCCGGGGTTGTTCTGGTCAATTCATTTCCGTCTACTGGTTGTATGAATGGATTATGGGTTGATTTATCTTTCATTGTGAATATTTTAAAGTAATCGCACCATTTGGAACCTTTAACCAGGGTTCCCCGGTTTCAGCTGTTTGTTTTATTCCCTGACACCTCCACTAATTTACCGAAAATATTCTTAATCATTCAAGAAAATGACAATAATTTTTGTACGCCATTGCCACTGAATATTTATCAAATTACGGGAATCCAGGTTGTAAGAGTGATTTTGAAAAAGCGCTGTAAATTTTTGCTTTATAATTATTAATTTAGCAACTCTGTATATTATGAACCTGCTTACCCATTATTGAAAAATATGTTTCTGAAGACTCACCTGACCATAATGCTGATATTTGTCATGACTTTTTCAAAGTCATATACTGCTGATGCACAGCTTGATATATGGTCCAATCTGAAGCAGCTTCAACTCGGGTTCTCAGATCCGGACAGCGTAACGATCGGCCAGATAGAACACCGGAAGGAAAATGCCAGTGGCCTTGTTGAGAAGGCCATTGAAGAGGAGGACAATGAATATATTAAAAGAGCTTTTAACGAACTTTTCACAGCCAGCCGGGATCTGTTTGATGTTTATGATCAATATTGTAAAAATGAACGGGAAAAGCTGTCCGCCATACCCCCCTCTGAAATTGACAGACCGGTAAAGCTGGAACGCCGGGCCCAGGAGAAAATAAGTAAATCAGAAATAATAAGATCTGAGGCTGACAATATTAATGAATTCACTAAACTGGTACAGATGTTCCTGGTGGCTTTTGATCTTGAGCAGCTGGCACTGCTTAACAAGGGGAGGGCCCTTCGGGTATATCAGGATTTTCCGGTAGTATATTCATATCAGTGGGAATATGATTTTACATCAATGGAGGGCACCCCCACAGGGATTACAAGGGTTATCAATACCGGGGAAGAATTGCATGAGGGGCAGGAAGAAAAAATACCCGAAGCGAAGCAACCCGGAAAAGGAATTTCCTATATCATTCAGATAGCTGCGCATGTCAGTGAAATTCCTCAAAATGCACTCAGAGAAATATACAAAGGTGACTTGCCGGTCAAAATGATGGTGGAAGATAACTGGTACAAATATTATCTGGGCCCCTTCGATACATTTAAAGAAGCAGGCAGTGTTATGAGTTCACTTGGTTTAAACAACGTATTTCTTGCGGCATACCTGAATGGGCAGCGCATAAGTGTTGGCGAAGCCAGGAAGAAACAGGCAGAAGGCAAATAACCTTTCATCGCCCCTTGTATGTGTTATCATTATTCCATTGCCAAAACTGCAAATGAAATTGCCGATCGCTATAAGGTTAACCGGCGGCCGCCACGGATAAATCCTGATCCGGTCAGTTACCATGTCAATGGTTTTGAACACCCCTTCCTGCCAGTTGTATATCAAGACTATAATGATAATGAATTAAAGCTTGAGTTTATGCAGTGGGGACTGGTGCCCGGATGGGTGAAAGGGGAGGGGCAGGCAAAGAAATTAAGATCCGGCACACTTAATGCCAGGTCAGAAACGGTGGACTCCAGGCCCAGTTTCAGGTCTGCATATAAATACAGGCCTTGCCTGGTGGCGGCTACAGGGTATTTTGAATGGATGCATCACCAGGGGAAGAAGTTTCCCTTCTTTATTTATATACCTGATACACAGATATTTTCTTTTGCAGGAATATGGGATGAATGGGTTAATGAGCATACCGGAGAAATACTTCGTTCATTTTCCATAATTACCTGTAAGGCAAATTCACTGACTGCAAGAATTCATAATCTTAAACAAAGAATGCCGGTAATACTTGATTCTGAAATTGAAAAGAATTGGCTGGAACTGGAAACGGAAAGATCACTTCGAAAGGGTTTGTTAAAACCATTTGATCCGTCTGCAATGAAGGCAAACACTATAAGCAAGCTGATAACCGACCGGAACCGTAATTCCAATGTCCCGGAAGTACTGGAATCATTCAGCTATCCGGAGCTGCAACTATCATGAAGCTGTAAGCATTAAATTCAAAGACTTCAGCTTGAAAAGGCTGTTCTGATATGAATCAAAGTAAGAAAGAAAAAAAAAGTGATTCCGGGGAAATGATAAGAACCCTGGGAGTATTTTCAGTTTTTGCAATAAGCACCGGGGCTGCCTTCAGTTCCGGCTTTTTTCTGCTTCCCGGTAATGCGGCCGTGACAGGGAATGCAAAAATGACCAGTTATCTTGAAAAAACGATAAAAGAAGAGGAATTTCACGATGCCTGGAAAAAAGCGGACTCGGCCAAAGAGATGAAAAAAAGCATTTATCGAAAAGTGCTGATTCAGGGAAAACCATCAATTGCCCGTTTTCGTACAGAGGTGTATCGAAATGGAACAGAATGCCCGGAAGAGGCTTATTGCAATATTTTCATCTAATAACTGAATACCAGACCTGTACTACTCATGGCTCATTTTTTGTTTTGTTCAGTTTCAATGACAACCTTCTTATGATCAAGGGCTTTTTAAAAATAACCTGCCGGCACCTTCTGAGAAGAAAGGGGCATTTGTTCATCAATATCGCCGGACTTGCTATTGGCCTGGCAAGCTCGATATTAATCCTGATGTTTGTAAGGGATGAACTGAGTTATGACCGGCATCATGAACATGCTGACAGGATCTATCGCATATCCCTGAGGGTTAATATGCAGGGGAGTCAGTTGCATGCACCGATCACACCCGCTCCAATGGCAGCAGCAATTCTCCAGGATTTACCGGAAGTAAGAAGTGTGGTAAGGTTATATGGTTTTAGTTCGGCTCCATCTATCCGGTCCGGCGACCGCCACTATATTGAAAGGAATTTAGTATATGCTGATTCTTCGGTATTTGATGTGTTTACCTTTAACATGCTGAGGGGTGACAAGAAAAATGCACTCAACCGCCCAAATACACTGGTACTGACCGAATCGGCCGCCCTTAAGTACTTTGGAAGTGAAGATCCGCTGGGAAAAACACTTGAACTCGGGAATGACCGGGCACTTTACCAGGTAACAGGAATTATGGAAGACCCTCCGGGCAATTCGCATTTTTCATTCGATGTGATGGCATCCTTTACATCTGTTCCTGAACACCAGAGTTTCACCTGGATAGGCAACTTTTGCTACACATATATACTGCTGGAAGATTTCGCCGATCCTGGCCGGCTCGAAGCAAAGTTTCCGGCAATGCTGGAAACATACCTGGGACCACAGATAGAAAATATGATGGGCACAACCCTCGAAGAGATCCATGAAACGGGAGGAGAATGGGGGTACCAGCTGCAGCCTCTTACCAGGATCCATCTTCATTCAGACCTTCAGGGTGAAATACAGGCAAATGGCAATATTACCACCGTAAGGGTTTTTTCCCTGATTGCGCTTCTGATCCTCGTTATTGCCGGAATAAATTACACGAATCTGTCAACAGCACGTTCCGCCGGAAGGGCAAAAGAGATAGGACTCAAAAAAGTTGTCGGCTCCGGTAAATCACAACTAATTTACCAGTTCCTGGGCGAATCAGTTTTTCTCAGCTTCATATCGATGATTATCGCTATGTGCCTTGTTGAGATATTTATACCTGCTTTCAATAATATTGCCGGCAAAGATCTTCAGGTACAATATTTTACAACCTGGTATACAATGCCGCTTCTTGCCCTGATAAGTATCATTGTCGGATTCTTTTCCGGAAGTTATCCTGCTTTTTTTCTTTCTTCCTTTTCTCCACTTAATGTACTCAAGGGCAGGCTTCATTCCGGAATGAAAAGCTCCAGTTTCAGAAGTTTCCTGGTGGCATTTCAGTTTTTAATAACCATAGTGCTTTTAATCAGCACCTTTACCGTATACCGCCAGATTGACTTCATGAGTTCCAAAGATCTGGGTATGAACCCCGAAAATGTTCTTGTCATTCACCGTTTCCATTCTGTCCCGGAAGAGAACAGAGAAACATTCAGCCAGGAACTTACAAACTATCCCGGTATTCTGGCATCATCAATAGCGAGGTCCATACCGGGCCTTCCTTATGTAGGAGATGCTTTCAGGCGGGATGGCGCTCCATCAAATGAGCAGCACGTTATCTCCAATGGCTGGGTAGATCATGATTATGCCAGGGTGCTGGGACTCAAGCTGGTGGAGGGGAGATTTTTTTCACGTGATTTTGCAAGTGATTCCCTGGCCGTTGTATTGAATGAAACGGCTGTACGGGCCCTGGGATACGATGATCCTGTAACAGGCAAAAAAGTGATCAATACAGGACAGGGCGGGACAATGGAGGCTCCTGAAGATCTTGCGTTTACTATTATAGGCGTGGTCAGGGATTTTCATTTTCAATCGCTTCACCAGTCGATCAGTCCCCTGGTACTCAGTCCGGGAACCCAGGGAAACTACCTTTTAGTGAAAATAGCGGAAGGGGAGGAGGCCGGGGCAATTGATATTATCAGGGACAGATGGAACGACTTCGTCGATGAACAGCCGTTGAATTATTCCTTTCTTTCTGACGACCTCAATCTTAATTACGGGGCAGAACAGCGGACAGGACTGATAATTTCAATTTTTGCTGTCCTTTCTATCCTGATAGCCTCTCTTGGTTTGCTCGGACTCGCTTCTTATGCCGCAGAGCAGCGAACCAAAGAAATAGGGATACGCAAGGCATTGGGTGCTTCCGTTGGTTCTGTCATGCTATTATTATCAAAGGAGATCAACGTGCTTGTGATTATTTCGACACTGCTGGCCTGGCCGGTTGCCTGGTATTTCATGAACGGATGGCTTGAAAACTTTGCATACAGGGTTGAAATTGGAATAGCAGTTTTTCTCCTGGCTTCGGTATTAACTTATTTAGTCGCACTTGCCACTGTAAGTTTTCAGGCCTGGAAATTCGCCAGCCTTAATCCTGTCAATACCTTGAGGGATGAATGATTTCCCACACGCACCAGTATGTACGGAGATCTGCCCCGGGGAAAATTTGCCATTGTGCTGCCACATAATTTGGCTATGCATGCCTCATTTGATGCGGTCACGGCCCATGAAAACCTTGATCTGAAAACCAAAATCC
>SLJO01000062.1 GCA_007135095.1 Bacteroidales bacterium
AAAAACAAGGGTGAAGTGATGCTGAAATTCAAGATAATCGAGCGCGAAGAAAATATTGCAGTCAATATGTTCTCCCGTTCAAAAAAGATCTCCCTGTCGCCCGAAGTAATGCGGTTCTTTGAAAAAAATCCGGATATAGAGGTGAAAGTGAATTAGGAACTTGCCCGTTGTTCCGGCATGTCCAATGCTAACGAAAAATTGCATCTGATTTTGTCTGCCGAATGCTGATGTGGGATCATTCAAAAAAAAGTATTAATTTAGCAAAGAACATCTTTTAAGGACAAAACCAGCTATGCTCCTGATTCAATGTCAGTAAGCCAATTTAATTGATGTGCGATAATATACATATCTGGATTATTAACTTTCCCCGAATAAAAACTTAACTTTCTGAGCTATGACAATAGAAGTAAATGACACCAATTTTGATGAACTTGTATTAAAAGCAGACAAGCCGGTATTACTGGACTTTTGGGCAGAATGGTGTGGACCGTGCCGGGTGATTGCGCCCTATGTTAAAGAAATAGGAGCTGAATTTGAAGGAAAGGCAGTTGTTGGCAAGGTTGATGTAGACGCCAACCCTGGTATTTCTGCCAGATACGGGATAAGAAATATACCAACAATACTTTTCATCAAAGACGGAGAGGTAGCTGACAAACAGGTTGGTGCAGTTCCGAAAGACAATCTGGTTGAAAAACTCAAGGCATTGCTGTAAAAAGTAAAGTGTTGCGGCCATATCCTGCTTTGCATCGTGACACTCCTAAATTGCAACGGCACAATAAAAGCACAGTGGAAACTAACTGTGCTTTTTACTTTCAGGGTATTGTTTTCTGATTGCTAGATGGTCATAATATCATCCTCTTTCTTCTGCAAGAGTTCATCCACTCTCCGGGAATAAGAGTCTGTAAGATTCTGAACCTCCTGTTCAGCTCTCTTACCGGTATCCTCGGGAAGGCCATCTTTTTGCATCTTTTTGATCTCCTCCTTGGCATCCCTCCGGGCATTGCGTAAGCTGACACGGGCATTTTCGCCCTCCGCCTTGACCTGCCTTACCAGTATTTTCCGCCGCTCTTCGGTAAGCGCGGGAACCACAATCCGCAATGTTTCGCCATTGTTAACAGGGTTAAACCCAAGGTTTGCATGCATAATGGCTTTTTCAACAGGATCAAGCATGCTCTTTTCCCAGGGCTGCACGATAATGGTTCGTGCATCCGGGGTATTGATGTTGGCAACCTGGTTAAGCGGGGTTTTGGCTCCATAATAGTCGACGGTCAAACCGTCCAGCATATGAGGACTGGCTTTACCTGCACGAAGTTTTGCAAGTTCATCATGAAGATACACGATGGCTTTTTCCATCTTTTCTTCAACAATATCCAGAATTAATTGAACATCTTCTTCCATGGCAGTTTACTTAAAGTTGAGTATACCGGCATAAATATATTCAATTTTTGACGAAAGTACCAATGCTTTCGCCTAAAATAATCCTTTTCAGGTTACCGGTTTGATTGATATCAAAAACCAGCATATTAAGTTTGTTCTCGCTGCAAATCGTAAAGGCGGTAAGATCCATAATTTTAAGTCCCCGCGAATAGGCTTCATCAAAGGTTATCTCATCAAATTTAATGGCATCGGGATCTTTCTCAGGATCTGCCGAATAAATACCATCTACCCGGGTTCCCTTTATAAGAAGGTCAGCTTCCATTTCAACTGCACGAAGAGCTGCAGCGGTATCGGTGGTAAAAAAGGGATTTCCCGTACCGGCAGAAAAAATAACCACCTCTCCTTTATCAAAGGATTCCTTTACCAGTTGCTGGCTGTATCCCTGGGCTACAGGCTCCATTCGTATTGCAGTAAGAAGCCTGCATTTAACTCCAAGACTTTCCAGTGCCGATTGCATCGCCAGTCCGTTAATAACGGTAGCCAACATGCCCATATAGTCACCTTTTACCCTGTCAAAACCCTTATCCACACCCTTCAGTCCCCTGAAAATGTTACCACCCCCAATAACAACACCTATATTCACTCCAAGATCTGAAACTGATTTTATTTCACCGGCATAACGAAGCAGGGCCTCAGGTTCAATGCCATTCTTGTGCCGGCCCATGAGTGACTCACCACTGAGTTTAACCAATACTTTTTTATATTTTACCATAAGTCTCAATTAAAAGTTTTTACCGCTTAAACCTTATCCTTTACAAGAAGAAGGAGATGCAGGTAACGGAATGCGTTAAGGATGAAAAGGTAAATATAACAGTTGTCCTCAATAAATAAAAAGGAAACGGTTTCGTGAGGGATAAAAAAAGGAGAGCTTTCGCTCTCCCTTTTTTTGTCAGTTGCTAAGTGAATATCTCACAAAGCCGGTTACCGTGAGATCCTTGTCAACCTCCTTCAGATAATCACTTACTGTTTTTTTAGAATCCTTGGTAAAGTCCTGGTTTAAAAGGGTGCTCTCCTTGTAAAATTTATTCAGTTTCCCCAGTGCAATTTTTTCAAGTATTGCCTCAGGCTTACCTTCAAGGCGTGCCTGTTCCTTGCCTATTTCAATCTCCTTATCGATCACCGTCTGGGGAATGTCGCCCTTGTCAACTGCAACAGGGTTCATCGCGGCAACCTGCATGCACACGTCTTTTCCTATCTGGACATCAACCTGCTTATTCAATCCTACAAGTGTGGCAAGCCTATTGCCCGGGTGTATATAGGCAGTTACCTGGGGCGCTTCAATCTTTTCGTAAAATGATACATCTATCTTCTCGCCGATGATACCGATCTGCTGCATTATATGCTCAGAAACCTTGGTCCCTTCCATTTCCAGCTCGCGCAGCTCATCAAGGTTCGCAGGATCTCTTTCCAGTGCCAGATCGAGAATTGATTTGGCAAGGGCAATAAAGCTGTCATTTTTAGCGACAAAATCGGTTTCACTGTTTAAAACAATGATAGCGCCTTTGGTAGAGTCGCCTGTTGTTTTGGCTAGCACAACGCCCTCGGTGGCTTCTCTTCCGGCTCGTTTGTTTGCAACAGCCTGGCCTTTTTTTCTGATTATATCGGTAGCCTGGTCAAAGTCCCCTTCAGCCTCAGCAAGGGCTTTTTTACAATCCATCATACCTGCTCCGGTTATATCCCTGAGTTTCTTTACATCTGATGCACTTATATCAGCCATAATCTTTTTGTATTTTATGAATACTATTTCCTTTACTTCATGTATTAATCAGCCGCTGATTCATCGGCAGGTTTACCGGCATCCTCTTTCCCCTCTCCGGCAGATGATCCGGCCTTTTCCTCGGGTTGATTCCTGCGTGGACGGGGTCTTCTGTCCTGTTCACCGGCGCTGCCTTCAGATTCTGATTCGGACTTCCTTGCCCTTGCACGTTTTGGCGGGCCGGTTTTTTCTTTTTTATCGGCCGATTTCTTATCTTTTGTGGAAACGTCCTTCTCCTTTTCAACTTTTCGCTCATCCAAACCTTCCTGAATAGCCTTTGCTACAATATCTATGATAAGTGATATCGATTTTGATGCATCATCGTTCGCAGGTATGGCAAAATCGACAATATTGGGATCGGAGTTGGTGTCAACAATTGCAAAAACCGGGATATTTAGCCTTTTTGCCTCGCGTACAGCAATATACTCTTTCATCACATCGACAACGAACAAGGCTGCCGGCAACCTGTTGAGATCGGTTATGCTGCCGAAGTTCTTCTCAAGTTTGGCTCTTTGCCGCATGATCTGCAACCGTTCACGCTTTGCCAGATTGTTGAAAGTGCCTTCCTGCTCCATTTTATCAATGATGCTCATTTTCTTCACCGATTTCCTGATGGTCGGGAAATTGGTTAGCATACCGCCTGGCCAGCGTTCAGTAACATAAGGCATGTTAATGGCGGATATCTTTTCATCAACAATATCTTTAGCCTGCTTCTTTGTGGCGACAAATAAAATTTTCCGTCCTGACTTGCCGATCTGCTTTAGGGCAGATGCAGCTTCCTCTATTTTTACTATTGTCTTATGAAGATCAATAATATGGATCCCGTTGCGCTCCATAAAAATATAAGGAGCCATGGCCGGGTTCCATTTTCTTTTCAGGTGACCGAAATGTACGCCGGCCTCCAGTAATTCATCAAAATTTGTTCTTGGCATGGTTGATTTTTAAGTAAGTTTACGTTCTTATTTTATCAACCTTCAGGTAGCTCCGATAAAATACGGAAGTCCTGCAGGTTTAGATACTAAACTATAATAAGGCCTATCGCTTGCTAAACTGGAATTTCTTTCTGGCTTTAGGCTGTCCTGGTTTCTTTCTTTCAACTTCGCGGGGATCGCGGGTCAGGAATCCATTCAGTTTTAAAACAGGTTTATTATCAGCATTGAGTTTTACCAGTGCGCGTGCAATTCCCAGCCGGAGGGCTTCTGCCTGGCCTTTTACACCGCCTCCATCAAGGTTAACTCTGATATCAAACTTGTCTTTTACCTCCAACAGGTTAAGAGGCTGCTCAACAACATACTGTAACTGAGGATTCGGGAAATATTCCTTCAATTCACGTTTATTGATCGTTATATTTCCTTTCCCGTCGCTAAGGATAACTCGTGCTACTGCGGCTTTTCTTCTGCCTATTGAATTTATCACTTCCATATATGAGAATTACTTGATTAAACTAAAGTTAACTGGCCCTGGTTTCTGAGCTTCATGAGGATGCTCATTACCGGCATATACATGCAAATTCCGGAATAATTCACTTCCTAACCTGTTTTTTGGCAACATGCCCTTAACCGCTTTTTCAATAATCGCCTCTGGTTTCTTCCCCTGCAGCCGGGTAAAAGGCACTTTTCGCTGACCTCCGGGATATCCGGTATGATGGATATAATATTTCTGGTCTCTTTTATTACCGGTAAGCTTAATCTTTTCACAATTGATAACAATTACATTATCTCCGCAATCGACATGAGGGGTATAATCGGGTTTATGCTTGCCTCTCAGAATAATAGCAACTATTGACGATAACCGTCCCAATACCTGGTCTGTCGCATCAACAAGCACCCAGCGCTTTTTAACTGTGGCCTTATTGGCCGAAATTGTCTTATAACTAATTGTATCCACTTTGATGGCTATTTTGATTATTATCCTTGAGTATAAATCCTAATGCTTTGATAAATGGTCTGCAAAAGTACAATTATTTTTATTTATTCAATAACATTATTCACAATTTTTTAAATAATTGCCTCATTGTCGTTTGCAGTTTAATCAGGAACAAATGTCAATGAAATTTCAAAAGACAATGCAGACGGTTCCTTTTTTCCCGGTAGTTATATAAAAAATTCCGTATTTTGTCACAAATTTAATGTTGTACTTATTACAACGGTATTATTTTTATCCGCTGCATATCGGGATAGGATTAAAACCCTTTTATCCATCGTGACCTAAATGGCAAGAGTACTCAGGAATTATAATTCATATTTTTATTTAGGGGGCATTATGCTTCTTGCGGCAAGCCTGCCCCTGTCACCTTTTCTTGTAACCCTTTCCCAGATTGTCCTTATACTCAACTGGCTTAGTGAAGGTAATTTAAAATCAAGGCTGCAAATGGTCTGGGAGCGCAAGTCGGTAGTTTTCTTTTTGCTGATATTTGCTGCACATATAATATGGCTCATTCCAACCCATGATTTCACCTACGCACTCAAAGATCTGAAAATCAAGCTGCCGATCCTCATACTTCCCCTGGTCCTGGGCACCAGCAAAGGCCTCAGGACAAATGAACTTAAAATGATACTGCTGGTGTTTATATCTGCAGTAGTAGTCAGTTCTTTTTTCAGCATTTACAAACTGGCAACTATATCCTCCATTCCAATGGCTGACTTGCGGAATATCTCTGTATTCATTTCGCATATCAGGCTATCCCTTCTGGTTAATGTGGCTATCTTCAGTCTGTTGTATCTTCTCATCACAGGCTCATTCCAATGGCACCGAATTTTGCGTAACGCACTGTGGGCATCACTTGCATGGCTTATTTTGTTTCTGTTAATACTTCAATCCATTACGGGAATAATTGTATTCATAGTTACCGGCACCCTGTTCCTGGCACGATTCTCCCGTAGATTTGCAAAACAATACTGGTACATACGGAATCCGTTTTTATATGGAATAGCAGCTTTTGTATTTGCAATATCAGTATATACACTGACAGTTGTGGTGTCATTTTCAAAAAGGCCGGTGAGTGAAGAGGATTTGATGACAATGACCTCTTCAGGCAACCCCTATACACATCACATGGAAAACAGGCAGATTGAAAACAATAATTATGTCTGGGTAAATATCAGTGAAACGGAGCTGCAGCAAGAGTGGAACCGCAGAAGCAGCATAGATTATTACGGTCATGATCTGAAAGGCCATGAGATCCGGACCACCCTTATCCGTTACCTCACATCATGCGGACTGGGTAAAGACGCCGAGGGCATTGCGCATCTCACTGAAACCGATATCCTGAATATTGAACAGGGCATGGCAAACCATATTTATCAATACAATAAATGGCTGTATCCCAGAATATACCAGATACTATGGGAAATTGACAATTACCGTAAAGGAGGAAATCCAAGCGGCCATTCATTTGCGCAACGGTTTGAATACTGGAAAACCGGCCTCACTATTATCAGGAGCAATTTCTGGTTTGGCGTTGGAACAGGCGACGTCAAAGCGGCCTATGAATACCAGTATGCAACCAGCGAAACCAGGCTGACTCCCGAATGGCAGCTCAGAGCCCACAACCAGTTTCTTACTTTCATCATAAGTTTCGGCATAACCGGTTTTCTAATAGTTATGGTTGGAATGGTTGCACCATTTTTCATTGAAAAAAGGCAAACCCGGATATTGCCATTTTTATTTTTCTCAATAGCATTATTGTCAATGCTTACCGAAGACACACTTGAAACTCAGGCTGGAGCAACATTCTTTGCTTTTTTTTACGCTCTTTTT
>SLJO01000231.1 GCA_007135095.1 Bacteroidales bacterium
CGAAAAATACCATAAATTAATGAAACCCGCATCAGCCTTAGGCAGACAAAATAACATGAATAAAGCATGCGGGTTCCATGTGAGTGAAATACTAAATAGGAATACCCTGCCTTAGCAAATAGTTTATTGTAAATCTGATAACCATACTTTATTCACATGAATAACAGGACCAGATGGATGCTTGCAGTTTCAGGGGGTTTGCTTGCTGCCCTTCCCTGGTGGGGTGCCCCGTCAGTCCTATTGCTGATCTGTTTTGTCCCCCTGCTTTTTATTGAAGAGGAACTGCAGAAAGAAGGGGGTCATCTTTTTTCTGTACTCCCGGTTTCCTTTATTTTCTTTTTTTCCTGGAATCTGGCGGTTACATGGTGGATTGCCCGGATCCATTTTATTGGCGGAATGAGCGTGATCATTCTCAATGCTGCAATAATGAGTCTTGTATTTATGCTGTATGCAGCAATAAAAAAAGGTACCGGCGCAGGTGCGGCCGTGTTTGTAATATTATGGGCCGGCTTTGAATTCCTCCATCACAGGGGAGATCTTTCCTGGCCATGGCTAAGCCTTGGTAACGGGCTTGCCGGTGATATCAGGATGGTGCAATGGTATGAATACACCGGAATGGCTGGCGGCACTATATGGGTGCTGCTTGTCAATGTGATGTTATTTGAGCTGATCAAACATGGCCATCGCTATATCCGCTTCAGGTCACTTGTTATCCGGTCTGCCCTGTTTCTGTTCATTCTTGTTGTACCCCCTTCTGTATCCCTGTATATGTATAATTCATATAAACCCAATGATAACCCGGTCAGTTTCCTTGTTCTTCAGCCGGTTATGGACCCTTACGGGGATAAATTCTCCGGAAATTCACGGAGGCTGGATCAGCTTCTGTTTATGGCTGAAAGCAACATGCACATGGAACCGGATTATATCGTTGCCCCGGAAACCTCTGTCGACAGCATATGGATTACCGATGGGGATAACGAAATTATTTTCCGGATGGGTGAATTCATGGAACGATATCCCGGAACCGGGATGGTTATTGGGGCGACCACATTCAGTAAAGTTTCCCGGCATGAAAAGTCGGTTACCACCAGGGTGGATGCCCAGGGGCGGTTCTATGAGGTGCAGAATTCCGCCCTGTATTTTGATTCAGGAAAATTGTCAGGAGTATATCATAAGCATTATCTTGCCAATGGTGTGGAGCAGGTTCCTTTCCAGGAAATTTTAGGTCTCCCCGGCAGGCTGTCGCTGGATATGGGCGGGGTGTCAGGCAGCATGAAGCCGGGGTCAGGGCCTGAGGTTTTCAGGAGCCAGCTGAATGATGATGCACCTGTGCTTGGGACATTGATCTGTTTTGAGTCTTCATACGGGGAGTATGCTGCCGGCATGGTCCGCAAAGGCGCTGAACTGATTATTGTAATCAGTAATGACGGGTGGTTTAAAAATACCGGCGCCTACAGGCAGCACCTGCGCCTTTCCCGGCTCAGGGCAATAGAGACCAGGCGCGATGTTGTAAGGTCCGCCAATACGGGAATATCTGCCCATATTTCTTCCAGGGGCGATATTGCCGGCAGCCTTGGCTGGTGGGAGGAGGGAGCATTATTTATCCGTCCGTCACTAAACAGCAAGGTAACTTTTTATGCCCGTACGGGCGATTTCCTTGGCCGCACGGCTGTGTTTTTTTCGCTTCTTATGGTATTGAACCTGGCTGCTAAAAAATTTCTTATCCGTAAATAGGGAACGGCAGCTGGGGCAGTTGCGCTACTGCCTGTTTTGTCTGAAGTTTTCCAGTCCGGTATCGAGAAAGTCGATAAATGCATCGATATTCAGGTTGTAACCCCGTGGCTGGTTAAGGAGGTTTTCGCTACCGTCGATCAGAATGTAATAAGGCTGGGTATTGGTGTTGAAACGGGTCATCTGGTAATCCAGGTTCCTGCTTCCTATGGTGTTTTTTACCCTTCCGTCAAATTCAGAGACGATCCACTCATCTTCGGGAAGCCTTGTGCGGTCGTCAACATACAGGGCTATTATTATAAAATCATCCCTTAGCCTTTGCAGTACGCGCGGGTCTGACCATACCTTTGCCTCCATCTCCTTGCAGTTGGCGCAGGCATGACCCACAAAATCCAGAAATACCGGTTTGTTTAGTTCCCTGGCACACTCAAGGCCCTGTTCCAGGTCAAAATAACCATTCAGGCCGTGAGGAAGATGAAGAAAATCAGAATATTTGGGCTCCTCGCAAAGTGCTGGCTGCGACATCCCGCCGCCCGTTACGCCCGCATCCCGTATCATTGACCTGATATCAAAGGAAAGAGTATGCTGCGCAGGCAGGAGCGAGGATATTGATTTCAGCGGGGCACCAAACATGCCGGGGATCATGTATATAACAAATGCAAATGTTGCTATCGAGAGGATCAGCCTGGGAACGCCAATGTAAGGCAGATCGGAATCGTGTGCGAATTTTATCTTACCCAGCAGGTAGAAGCCGAGCATTGTAAAGAGAACTATCCATATGGCCAGAAAAACATCTCTGGGAAGTATTCCCAGGTGATAGGTCTGGTCGATTACCGAGAGGAATTTCAGGCTGAAGGCCAGAACTATAAATCCCAGGACCACCTTGACCGAATTCAGCCATCCGCCGGATTTGGGCAGTTTACTTAGCCAGGACGGGAATATGGCAAGAAGGGTGAAGGGGAGTGCGAAGGCAAGTGAAAATCCAAACATCCCGATTACAGGCTGCGTGCCCGAACCTGTTGCGGCTTCCACCAGCAGTGCCCCGACAATCGGGCCCACACAGGAAAGCGATACTATGACAAGCGTCAGTGCCATAAAGAATGACCCGGCCAAACCTCCCTTGTCAGCTTTCTTGTCGGATCTTGTGGCAAGACCTGAGGGCAGGGTTATTTCAAACATGCCGAAAAATGAAGCGGCAAACAAAAGAAAAAGAAAAAAGAAAAGCAGGTTGGGTATCCAGTGGGAGGTAATCTGGTTTGCAACGCCTGCACCTACGGAGGTGAGTGATACCAGCAGTCCAAGTCCGGAATATATCGCTATAATAGAAATTCCGAATACCAGCGCATTGATTATGGCGTTCAGCCGGCTCCCCTGTTTTTGCATAAAGAAAGAGACGGTCATTGGTATCATAGGAAAAACGCACGGGGTTAGAAGTCCTGCAAGCCCCCCTGCAAAGGCAATGAAGAAGAATATCCATAACGAGCGGGTGTCATCTTCCAGCGGAAAGTCCTGCGTCACCGAAGGGGCAGTGGAAGGCGGTGATTCAGGGAGGGGTGCCGATTCCTGGCTCTCCGCAGTGATTCCGGTTTCGGGCTCATCCTGCCGGGCTGCAGCGGGAGAACCCGTGTTGATTATATATTCAAATGGCATTTCCTGGGGCGGCAGGCAGCGCTCATCATCACAACTCATAAATTCAACAAATCCTGTAATGGTGAATTCCCCGTCGGTCAGAACCCTGATTTTTTGCTGGAAAATTGCCTCATTACTGAACAGGGGCAGTTCCATATTGAAAAAAGGATCATGCTTTATCTCCGGTTCAAGCATCTCCCGGGTATTGTCAACCAGGGTAAAATGCCCGGACTCGTCAAAATGGACGGATGTGGGTATTGGTCCCCCCTCGGGTATATCCAGGCCGTAGAGATACCAGTTTTGCTCTATGGTTGCCTTGATGACAAGCTGCAACCCGTCATTGCCTGTTCGCTCCTTTCCAAATTCCCATTTTACCGGCTCAATGATCTGGGAGTACCCGGAATTCGAAAAAACAAGGAAGACCGCAAGAATGACAAATGAAATTTTTTTAAGCATAAATTTTCGAATGATAAAAAGCAATTGCCGTTAATTACCGGGAGACAATTGAAGCGGCAATTAACGGAAATCCATTGGAATCAACAAATACCATACCATTTACAAAAATATGAAAAGCAAGGAACAATCCATTATAAGTATTGTTAAATATGTATAATACTATATATGATGTGTGTTGCCTAAAGGATCAGTCCTATCTCTTCATCACGGGAGTTAAAAAAATGGTACTCGGTATAATGGTATGAGATCATGGGTACGATCTTTATTGCGCATTTGTACCGGAGGCTCCACTTTAATCTGGTCGATACAAATCCTTTTTGCAGGTAGGCAGCAATAAAGGGATGTAATTTCAGGGTAAGCCTGCCGGGTTTAAGCTCCTCTATTATGGTCTGCAGGCGATCCTCGATCTCATCTGTAATCAGGATACTTGGGTTGATCTCTCCGGTACCGTGGCAGGATGGACACTTCTCAATGGTTTGTATGTTCATTTCGGGCCGGACCCTTTGCCGGGTCAGCTGCATTAGCCCGAATTTGCTAAGGGGCAGAATATTATGTTTTGTCCGGTCTTCCGCCATGAATTCCTTCATTTTATCAAACAGCATCTGCTTGTTTTCCTGAGAGTGCATGTCGATAAAATCCACTACAATTATTCCCCCCATATCACGAAGCCTGAGCTGTCTTGCCAGTTCCTGGGCAGCGACAAGATTTACTGCCAGGGCATTTGCCTCCTGATTGTCTCCTGATTTGGACCTGTTGCCGCTGTTCACATCTATTACATGCAGTGCTTCGGTATGCTCAATGATAAGGTAGGCTCCATTCCGGCATGAAACTGTTTTGCCGAAAAGTGCTTTTATCTGCTTCTCAACTCCGAAATGATCAAATATGGGCGCAGAACCGGAATAGTATTTGACGATTTTTTGTTTTTCGGGAGCTATGGTGCTTATATATTCTTTTATTTCCCTGACAAGGATCTCATCATTGATATATATATTGTTGAAGGAAACGTTGAGAATGTCACGGAGAATTGTGGAGGTCCGGTCCATCTCCTGCAGGACCAGTTTTGGTGCCTGGGATCCTTTTACCCTGTCGTAAACCGATTCCCATTTCTTAACAAGGTTCTTTAGCTCCGAGTCCAGTTCCGCCACGCGTTTGCCTTCGGCAACCGTTCTCACGATCAACCCGTAATTCCTTGGCTTGATGCTTTGCAGAAGGCGCTTTAGCCTGCTCCTTTCTTCGGACGATTCGATTTTTTGAGAAACGGAGACTTTGTCTGCAAATGGCAGAAGCACTAGATTCCTGCCTGCTATTGATATTTCGGAACTCAGTCGCGGCCCCTTAGTTGAAATGGGTTCTTTTGCAATCTGCACCAGTATGTTCTGACCACTGGACAACACATGACCTATCTTCCCGTCCTTGTCAATATCATTTTCGGATTTAAATCTCTGTAAAAGGGGGAATTTGCTCTTCTTTGCCTGTATCTGACTGACAAACTTATTCAGTGTCTGAAACTGCGGACCAAGATCAAGGTAGTGCAGGAAAGCATCCTTTTCATACCCGACATCCACAAAAGCGGCATTCAACCCGGGCATGATCTTCTTGACTTTTCCTAAATAGATATTGCCTACGGTAAACTGAACATTGCTTTTCTGTTTGTTCAGTTCTACAAGTTGTTTATTATCGAGTAAGGCAATAGCGATTTCAGAAGCAGTAACGTCGATAACTAATTCTTTACTCACAATTCCTTTATATTATAGGAAGAAAACGGAATATCACGCAATGAAGTATTAATGTGATATTGTTTATAAAATATACTAAACCTAAAGAATATTTCTTTAGGTTTAGCATGTTAACTGGTTGCTGTCAGCTTAAAAGCCGGCTATTTTCTCTTTTTGTGACGATTTTTCCGCAAACGCTTCTTGCGTTTATGGGTTGCCATCTTGTGTCTTTTCCTCTTTTTTCCGCTTGGCATTGTATATAATTTAATTAACTACTTTATTTTTTGACATAGGTCTTGACCTTGTTTACAAAAGTCTTGGAAGGCTTAAAGGCCGGAATAAAATGTTCAGGGATAATAATTGTGGTGTTCTTGGAAATATTCCTTGCGGTTTTCTTGGCTCTTTTCTTTACTATAAAACTACCAAACCCCCTGAGATAGACATTCTTGTCTTTTGATAATGAATCTTTTACTGCTTCCATAAAAGCTTCAACTGTTTTTTGAACAGTTATTTTTTCAATTCCAGTATTTTTGGAAATTTCGTTAACAATATCTGCCTTTGTCATTTTTTTAAAATCTTTAGTTATCAATAGTTTAATGCATAAATATTTTATGTGGGACTGCAAATATAGGTTTATTTGCCAATAAAAAAAACTCTTTTACCCTTATTTTCAAAAGACTGCGCAAAAATTTTAATTATTTGCAAAACCCTGAATCGGTATTTTCTGTTCCGTGGGCAAACATTCTGATTATTCACAGGTTTGCACCGGCCATCCGCATATACGTGAATTATTGTTTCATGTTTCGCATGGTATCATTTTTATAAGGTTTTTTCACGGATTTAATTTATTTTCTGTTGCTTTGTGACCATATTTTTTCTACATTTATAGACCGTACTAATCAAATAATAATTAAGATGGTAAACAAAGTTGTTCTTATCGGTAATGCAGGACAGGATCCTGAAGTCAGGCACCTTGATTCGGGTGTTTCGGTTGCTAATTTCAACCTGGCCACGAACGAGACCTACAAGGATAAATCGGGCGAAAGAGTCACGCAGACAGAATGGCATCGCATAGTTTTATGGCGGGGCCTTGCCGAAGTGGCTGAGAAATACGTTAAAAAAGGCGAGCTTCTTTACATCGAGGGCCGGCTCCGGACACGCTCATGGGATGACAAGGACGGGATCAAGCGTTACACAACCGAAGTATATGCCGATTCAATGAAAATGCTTGGTAAAAAATCAGACCAGGCGGATGGTTCAGGCAGTGAACATGCTGTTGAATCTGAGGGCCCCGGCATGGAGGTGTCTGAAAATGATGACCTTCCTTTCTGAACAGTTCTTCCTGCATTTCAGGACAGCACAAACACCAGTCAGTAAAGCCTTTCCGACAACCACTAATGACCCGGATTTATTCGTGTACCAAATTTGCCGAATAACCGTTTAGTGGTTACAGTGTGTTATTTTCAGTGTTTTTTTTATTAGCTTGCGGTGCGCATACCTCATTAATCCCTGTGGTTATTAAACCCGGCGATTGCACAGTTAGCGCATGACCATGGGTATGCAAAGGAAAACAGAGCGCTCATTACCATAAATGATTTCTAGTCCGCCTTGGAAGACAGTGAGTTTTATTTGGGAATTTTAAGTACAACGGATATCACATTCTATCCGTTCAGTCTGTTGATAGGCATAGGTCTTCTGGGCCTGGTCCTTCTTCTGGCAGGATCTGCAATGATATCCGGATCAGAAGTTGCCTTTTTTTCACTATCACCAAGGGACCTTAATCAGCTTGAAAAGAAAGGCAGCAATTCAAGCCGGGCGGCGCTGGGCATGCTTGATGATCCAGAGAGGCTTCTGGCAACGATTGTTGTTACAAACAATTTTATAAATATTGCTGTTGTAATACTGGCGACAATAATCACCGATTCGCTTGTTGACTTTTCGGGGGCGCCTGCACTTGGATTTATTGTAAAAGTTGTAATTATTACTTTTTTGCTTCTTCTCTTCGGAGAAGTCCTTCCCAAGCTGTATGCTAATAATAAACCAATGAGGTTTACCCTTTTAATGGCCCATCCTCTAATGTTTTTCCAGAAGCTGTTCAGCCCGGTCAGCTATTTGCTGGTGAGATCCGGTGCCTTGATTTACAAAAGAGTGAGCCGGAAGAAGGAGAGCTTCTCTTTCGACGACCTGTCTCATGCACTGGATCTGACCTCCACCTCACTTAAGGATGACAAGAGGATTCTCGAGAGGATAATTGATTTCGGGAACAAAGACGTAACCGAGGTAATGAAACCGCGTATCGATGTGCTTGCCGTTGATATAAAAACCGGGTTGAACAAGCTTATACCCATCATAATTGAATCCGGTTATTCAAGGATTCCCGTCTTTGCTGAAACATTTGATGATGTCAGGGGCATCCTTTATGTAAAGGACCTGCTGCCTCATCATCAGAAAGGTGATTCCTTCAGGTGGCAGACTCTCATCAGACCTCCCTATTTTGTGCCCGTAACAAAAAAGATAAACGACCTGTTAAAGGAATTTCAGACCCAGAAAATTCATATGGCGGTGGTGGTTGATGAATACGGAGGAACAGCGGGCATTGTTACCATGGAGGATATCATCGAGGAAGTTGTCGGCGAGATCAGCGATGAGTTTGATCTCGAGGAACTGTATTTTTCAAAACTTGACGACCGGAATTACATTTTTGAAGGCAAAACGCCCCTGAATGATTTTTATAAGATTCTTAACCTTGATCAGGACGTTTTTGACGATATCAGGGGTGAGGCAGATACACTTGCCGGACTGATACTTGAATACGAGGGTGAGATTCCCGAAAAGAACAAAGAAATATCTTACAAGGAATTTGAGTTTAAAATAGAATCAGTTGATAACAGGCGCATAAAGCAGATAAGAGTTTACATCAAAGGGAATAAGGATTCAAGGATAATGCCAAATAAAAAAAGTGATTAAGATGCCCCGCAGCTCAATTTTCCTTATGGCAACCCTGTTAACGGTTGCCGTTGCAATAGCCTGTTCGGGCGATTATTCCCCCAGACCAAGGGGGTATTTCCGGATTGATTTTCCCGAAAGATCATATGTGCAATATGATGCCGATTGTCCCTATAGTTTCAGGTACCCCTCCTTTGCAACCATTAGCAAGGATGACAGCCGGATTGCACAGCCCTGCTGGATCAACATTGATTTTCCCGGGTACAGGGGAAGACTCCATATCAGCTACATGGCGGTGAATGAAAATCTTGTCGAATACATGGAGGATTCCAGGAAACTTGCATTTAAACATTCAGTCAAGGCTGATGCCATAGATGAACATACTTTTATTAATGAGGAGAACAACGTATATGGAGTGTTATATGACATCAAGGGAAACTCGGCCTCTTCCCTTCAGTTTTTCCTGACCGACAGCAGCAGTCATTTTTTCAGGGGTGCCCTTTATTTTAACGTACACCCCAACAAGGATTCGCTGTCTCCGGTCATTGATTACTTCAGGGAGGATATCTTATACCTGATAGAAACCTTCACCTGGAAATAGTATTGAATATTTGATTTCTATTGCGGTAAAATACAATGTATTCATGGGACTGGTAATGAAAAAATATGTGCATGATGATTGCCTTTTGGGGATATGGGAGATCACTGAAGATTATTTATCACTTTACGGTATGCTTGAGCTCACCAGTGAGGAAAATGATACCCTCAACAGCTTCAAGAGTTTCAACCGGAAACTTGAATGGCTGAGTGTCAGGGTGTTGTTGCTTGAGATGGCTGGTCCGGGCATCAAGATATTTTATAACAGCAACAAAAAACCTTTTCTCACTGACCGCGATTACCATATAAGCATTTCACATTCCCGCAGGCTGACCTCGATAATGGTAAGCAGGAAACACCGGGTAGGGCTGGACCTCGAGCATGTTTCCAACAATATTTCCACCCTGGCGGGAAAATTTCTTACCGCTGCTGAAGAACAGGCAGTTGACCCGGAATGCAGGAAATATCATGTATATATATACTGGTGTGCCAAGGAGGCCCTTTATAAAATATGCGACAAGCAGAACATAAATTTTCGCGAGGATATTATAATTGACCCCTTTATACCTGCACGGGAAGGGTCCATTACCGGGAAAGTCCACACCGATGCCATTAAGGAGGATTTTCTTCTGCGTTACTTTAAGTATCATGATTACGCCATAGTGTGGTGTTACAAGTAATTGCCTATGATTTACAAGTCCATACTTGATTTTTCCGGCAGGAAAAAAATGCTGGCGCTGTTAATCGATCCGGATGAAACAGGGCCTGACCGTATACCCGACCTTATCGGCCAGGCCAATGACTCCGGAGTTTCCTTTGTACTTGTCGGTGGCAGCCTGGTTAATAAGCCTGTTGATACGCTGGTTGCTGCCATAAAGCACCATTCCCTTGCCCCTGTTCTTCTGTTCCCGGGGAGTCCCGGTCAATTAAGCAATAATGCTGACGGATTACTTCTTCTTTCGCTCATTTCGGGCCGGAACCCTGAATTCCTGATAGGAAATCATGTGATTGCCGCGCAATTTATCAAAAACAGCTCCCTTGAGGTAATCCCCGTAGGCTATATGCTTGTTGAAAATGGCAGCATCAGTTCGGTTGAATATATGAGTAATACAAAACCCTTGCCTCGCGATAAACCCGGCATTGCTGTTTCAACGGCCCTGGCAGGAGAAATGCTTGGACTGAAACTGATTTATATGGAAGGGGGCAGCGGCGCCAGGGATATTATCCCGCCTGGAATAATATCGGAGGTTAAAAAGAATATCAGTATTCCGCTTATTGTCGGAGGCGGTATAAAAAGCGCATCGGATCTCAGGAAGGTTTTTGATGCCGGTGCTGACATTGCAGTGGTGGGAAATGCCGCAGAGCGGGATGCAGGGATACTGAAGGAATTTTCCAGGCTGGCCTGATACGAAAAAAGCCATCCCGGTGTACCAGGATGGCTTAATATTGCGGGGCATATTAACACAAATTTTACCGAAACCCTGTCAGGGGCATTTCAGAACATGCTCCATCTGGTACTTGGCTGATGCTTCGTAGTTGCCAAACGCGGCCAGGCTGTATGCATTACAGGCCTGGGCTGTATCGCCAAGTCCTTCATATGCTTTTGCAAGCTCAAAATACATTTTTGCCGTTTCCTCACGGTTGCCATTTGACAGATCAATGGCCCTGCGGGCACTGTTCACGGCATCCTGGTAGCGGGACTGTTCATTATAGGTGGCTGAAAGCAGAAAATGGGTTTCAGGAAACGTTTCATCATAGCTCAGTGAGGCATTCAGCATTTCAATTGTAGTGCCAAAATTTCCTTCGCCCTTGGCTCTTACGGCACGTACCACGAAATAATCACGCGCTGTAGACTCGGCGGTCTGGGTAATTTGTTCCTCACCTGTTGCCAATCCGGTCTCAATAGCCTTGTCCATTGCCTCCCTGAAATTTTCAGTATCCTCCATCCTTCTGTATACCAGTCCCTTGCCAAGATATGACCGGGCGTGCTGCGGATTGATTTCCAGGGCTTTGTCGAACAGACGTAAAGCTTCCTCGTGATTATTTTCCCTGAATTCCGTATTTCCCTGTATCGCATACAACTGATGGAGTACATTTTCCGAGCGCCTTTTGGTGCCGGCATCATCAAATTTTTCGGATATCTCTATGGCCTCTTCGAATCCATCAACGGCCTGATTAATATTTCTCTCGCGGTAATGACCCATTGCCTTATCATAATATAAGCCGGGCAGCTGTATCTCGGCCTGCTCCCTTACTTCCTCACCTTCAGTACCGAGGTTACTGGCCATTTCATGGCTCCTTTCAATACTTTCAATAGCTGCTTCTATATCCGAGCCGACCAGGTCCATGCCTGTATTATAGGCATCAATTGCATCCTTGAGCGTCTGAGCCTGAATCTGAAATCCAACAAACAGGGTCATGGAAGTGATCAACAGGATTTTTTGTAGTAGCTTGATTTTCATACTTATAATTTTAATTAGTAGATGAAATATATTTTTTTGCAAAATCTTGATTGCTAAAAATAGCATTTTTCAAAAGCAATGCAAAATAAACGCGTGTTTTATTAAATTCAGTTAAACACAAAAACCGGTCTTTTAGTTTGGAATAACAATTTCTTTGCCAAACTGGGATTAAAAAGCCTGTAAAATAAATTTCTTTTTTTATGCGTCAATGCAATAAGGTCTATATCAGCATCTTCCACAAAACGATTCAGTCCGTCAAGAATGTTTTTATTCTCAATTGTGTGGCATTCCAGCGGTATTTCCGGGTATATATCATTAAAATGCTTTTTCATTCCTGTTAGCTTTTCCATGTCAGCCACATATTCCCCTGGATCGGTAGTAGTGCTGAAATGAACGCATTCAATTGCGATTGGGTAACCTGAGAGTATACCTGCCATGCTTTCCAGGGCCTTGAAATCAGAATCATCGAAATTGGTGGCATACAGCACTTTTATCCTCCGGTCTTCCTTCAGCACGGCATCCTGTGTAACCAGGAGCACCGGCGTGCCGGCAGTGTCGATAACCTTGCTGGCAACCGAACCCAGCACCTCGGTGGTCCGCTTTCCGTGCCCCCGGGTTCCTATTATAATTATTCCCGGGTCAAATGATTTTATTATATTTTCAATTTCATCGGCTGGCTGCCCGGCTGCCACTTTTGTTTTGATCCTGATATTTTCCAGGTTTTTGAGTTTCGCGTATATCTTTAATTTTTTTGAAAACTCATTAATCTCCCTGCGGGCATTGCGTTCAAGCTCATGGAACACCTCGGCCATGTTGGACTGGTACGTGAAGGCATCGGGAAAGGTCAGTGCATCGACCATGGGATTGAAAAAAGCATGGAAAAGCAATATCTCGGCCTCGTGCCTTGCTGACAGGTGCTGGGCGAAGTAACAGGCATTCAGGGAATAATCCGAAAAATCAATCGGTACCAGGATCCGCCCTATTTTTTGTTTTTCATTATTTTTGTCCATCGAACAAAGTATTTGGGGGTTGGTTACTGAAATAAATTGATATTTAATGCCGCTGAAAAGATAGCGAAAAGATGCGTCAATGTCAATACGGGTGCTATTTTTGGCGTTTACTGATTTTATGAGTAATTTTTAATTTTTAAATAAAGGTAGCAATTAAGGTTTAAAAGTCTAAATAACAGGCTAAATGAATAAGGAGAAACTTCCGGGAAAACTTAATGTCAGGCAATTACTGGAGGAAAGGAAGGAAAGGCTTAAAGAGCTGGCCTGTATCAACCGTACCACGGCCATTTTAAAAACAGCTACCAGCATTGAGGAGACACTGCACCAGATAGCACTGCTGCTGCCAACCGCATGGCAATACCCGGAGTTTACCGTTTCCCGTATAATATTCGGCGGCAGGGAGTATAAAAGTCCGGGTTTCAGAATTACGGGTTGGGTGCAGAGCCAGGACTTCACTACAATTGACGACCAGGAAGGCATAGTTGAAGTGTATTACACGAAGGAATTCGAAGAAAGAGATGAAGGCCCCTTCCTGAAAGAAGAACGAAATCTGATTGATAATATATGCAGCCTGCTGCTGGGTTATTTAAACAGTCAAAAGGCCAAATCCATTATTTTCAGGTCGAAGAAAAAAGAAAGCCAGAAAAAACAATATACCGAAGACCAGGCCAGGAGGCTTAGCAGCCGTCAGCTTCTGCAGCGCTTTCTTAACAAGCATAATGCCGAACGGGATCTTTTCCATGACCTTATGCCCTTTAAGGTCAGGGAAATACTCCTCGTGGCCACACTTTATGATGCTTATAGCATAGAAAAGGAAGGTCGTTTCTCCGACCACATGCTGGGACAGTACCATAATCTCAGTCTTTCCTCACTGCCCAGGGTCACCGGCGTTTCAAAGCTGGAAGAGGCAATGGATGAATTGCAGAACAAGCATTACGATATGGTAATCGTAATGATGGGTGTGGACAAGAAGACGCCCCTGATCCTGAGCCGGAAACTCAAGGAGGAGTACCCATATATACCAATATTTTTCCTTTTAAGCGACAACCGCGATGCTGAGTTTTATAAGGAAGGGAGAAAAAGATATGATTTTGTGGACCGTCTTTTTGTTTGGAACGGAGATCCCAAGATGTTCTTTGCCATGGTAAAGATCCTTGAAGATCATGTCAATGCTGATAATGATACGGTCATGGGATTTACCAAGGTGATTCTGCTTGTCGAAGATTCGCCCGAATATTATTCCCGCTACCTGCCAATACTTTACTCCATTGTACTCGAGCAGACCAGGCACCTTATTGAAGACGTTAATACCGATGAGCTTTATAAAGAGCTGAAGCTAAAAGGCCGGCCAAAAATCCTGCTGGCATCAACCTATGAGGAGGCCGTCGATATATTTGACCGCTACCGCGACTATCTCCTCTGCGTCATATCTGATGTCCGTTTTCCCCGAAAGGGCAGGACTGACCCCGGGGCCGGTGTTGACCTTATCAGGTATATTAAAGGCCGGATCGGGAATATGCCCACCCTGCTGCAGTCAGCCGACACTGAAAACCAGAAAATAGCTCATGAGCTGCGCACAAGTTTCATAGACAAGAATTCAGAAACGCTGCTGCAGGATCTGAAAAGTTTTATAACGTACTTCCTGGGTTTTGGCCATTTTGTTTACAGAGACCAGGAGGGGCGCCAGATAGCTGTTGCCAAGTCAATGAGTGAATTTGAATCCTACCTTAAAACCGTGCCCGAAGAATCCCTGGTCTACCACGCGGCTAAAAACCATTTTTCCCTGTGGCTGATGGCCAGGGGCGAGGTGAAAATAGCAAAGATAATCAATCCTTTAAAGCTAAGCGATTTTAAGACTCCGGGTGAAATGCGCGACTTCCTGGTAAATATAATCTCGGCCCACCGTAACGAACAGGACAGGGGGAAGATCGTCAGTTTTGAAAAAGACGCTATCCTGGAGGAATCAAATATAGTTTCATTTGCCGCCGGTTCGCTTGGTGGGAAGGGGCGGGGACTGGCATTTGTGAATTCGCTGATCTACAATTTCAGGTTTTCCGAACTCGTTAGCGGCATCAATATAAGAACCCCCATAACAGGCATTATCGGAACCGATGAATTCGAAATATTTCTTGAGATCAACAAGCTTAAAGACAAAATATACGGGGAGAAGACCTATGACAGCATCAAGCACATGTTCCTTGATGGAAAACTAAGCTACAATCTGGAGAAAAAACTCAAGGTCTTCCTTAAAGTTATTAAACGGCCCATAGCCATCCGTTCTTCGAGTTTGTTTGAGGATTCACTGAAGCAGCCATTTTCCGGGATTTTTGAAACATATCTTCTTCCAAACAACCATCCCGTATTTGATACACGGCTCCAGCAGACCATGGATGCCATAAAGCTGGTCTTTGCATCGATCTTTTCAGACAGTGCCAAAACATACTTTGAATCCATAGACTATAAGGTTGAAGAGGAAAAGATGGCCATAGTGATACAGGAGGTGGTCGGCCACCAGTATGACCACTGTTATTATCCCCATATAAGCGGTACGGCGCAGTCACACAACTATTACCCTGTTGCCCACATGAAGCCGGAAGAGGGGTTTGCTGTTGCAGCGGTCGGGCTGGGCAGGTATGTGGTGGAGGGAGAAAAAGCCTGCAGGTTCTCCCCTGCATTTCCCGGACTGGAGATAAACTCAAACACGGATCTCTATAAAAACTCCCAGACCGGGTTTTATGCCGTTAACCTGGAAAAACCCGATATCAATCTGCTTGAGGGAGAGGATGCCGGGCTCATCAGGCTGAATATTTCCGAAGCAGAAAAGCATGGAAACCTCAACCACCTTGCATCGGTATATGATATGGAAAATGATACCATTACCGCCGGCCTGGAAAAGCCGGGACCGCGCGTGGTCAATTTCGCCGATATACTAAAGTATGAATATATACCCCTTTCACAGACCCTTACCGTAATTCTTGATGTAGTAAAGGAAGCGCTTGGCTGCCCGGTTGAGATTGAATTTGCGGTTGATTTGAAACGCGATGTCAATAATCTGCCATCATTTTATCTTTTGCAGATAAAGCCTCTCTTTGGAAATGAAAGTGATTATAACATTGATGAGGCTCAGGTGGATAAGGCGAAGATACTGGTCCGCTCATCGAAAAGCATGGGCAACGGACTGATCAGCAACCTTCGCGACATTATTTATGTCAGGGAGGAAAACTTTGATAAAATGAAGACCAGGGACATTGCCGCGGAGATTGACAAGCTCAATTCTGCAATGCTTAAGCAGGGCAGAAAATATATCCTCATCGGGCCGGGAAGGTGGGGCACACGTGACCGCTTTATCGGAATTCCCGTGTCATGGCCGCACATATCCAATGCCGCAGTGATAATAGAAATGAGCATGGAAGGCTTCCCCCTGGATGCCTCCCTTGGCTCCCATTTTTTTCATAACCTGACCTCCATGAATGTCGGGTATTTTTCAGTTGATCACAACAACCCTGATGATTTCATCAGGATGGACCTGGTTGATGGCGAAATTGCCGCCGAAACAAGGTTTGTAAGGCATGTCAGGTTTCCCCGCCCCCTGGGGGTTCTTATGGATGGGAAAAAGGGGATGGCGCTGATAATAAAGGATTTCACTAACACTTGAACATCAACAATAAGGAGTAACAGCTATGGATGAAAAAATGCATGAGGTACATGACCCGGAAATGTACAGATTTCAGGATACCTCATTCAATATTCTCATGCAAAAACGCATTCACAGGATATTGCTGATATGCAGCAACTATGATGCATTCATGCTTGAAGAGGACGGGAGGATAGATGAGCAGATATTCAATGAGTATGTTTCCCTCAACCTGAGTTCTCCTCCCTCTTTTCTGACGGCCAGGGATGGTGAGGAGGCATTCAGCGTGCTGAAAACCGAAAAAGTCGATCTTATCATTACCATGTTAAGCCTTGGCGGGCAATCAGATATCTTCACCCTTGCAGGAGAGATCAAAAGCATCTACCCGGGCACTCCAATTGTGGTGTTAACCTATTTCTCCAGGGAGGTGTCCATAAAGCTCGCCAATGAGGACCTTTCTGCAATTGACTATGTCTTTTCCTGGCTGGGAAACGCAGATATCCTGCTTGCCATCATAAAACTCATCGAAGACAAGATGAATGTTGAACATGATGTTGAGATGGGTGGTGTGCAGACCATTCTGCTGGTCGAAAACTCTATCCGATACATCTCAAGCTATCTGCCCCATCTGTATAAGATCATTCTCAAGCAGTCCCGCGATTTCGCCCGTGAGGCGCTGAATGCCCATCAAAAGAATCTCAGAATGAGGGGCCGGCCGAAGATCCTGCTGGCAACAAATTACGAGGATGCACTTGCAATTTATGAAAAGTACAAGCACAATCTTCTTGGCATTATATCTGACATATCTTATAACCGGAAGGGCAGGAAAGATGCCCGGGCAGGTATCCGCCTTTGTGTGAAGGTGAAAAACGATGACCCCCATATGCCCGTTCTGCTGCAGTCAAGCAACAAGGAGTTCAGCAAACCTGCAAGGGAGCTGGGGGCCGGGTTTATACACAAATATTCCAAAACACTGTCAATCGAACTAAGAAACTTTGTAATCCGGCAGTTCTCCTTCGGAGAGTTTGTTTTCCGTGATCCTTCAACAAATGAAGAAATAATCAGGGCTGCAGATCTTCAGGCATTACAGCAGGCGATTCTTTCCATACCTCCTCATGTTCTCGAATACCATTCGAGCCAGAATCATTTTTCAAGATGGCTGAATGCAAGGGCATTATTCCCTATTGCCCAGATGTTTAGATATCTCAGGGTTGAAGATTTCAGCAGTATTGAGGAGGTAAGGAAATACATATATTCAGCCATATCAAGTTTCCGTTCAAGTAAGGGGCGCGGCGTAATTGCCCAATTTGACAAAAACAGCTTTGATGAATACCTGATGTTCTCACGTATTGGTGAGGGATCAATTGGAGGGAAAGCCCGGGGGCTTGCCTTTATCAACTCAATACTGAAAAGGAACCGGATTTATAACAAGTTTCCCGGCGTTTTGGTGACCATTCCCCGTACCGTAGTATTGAGCACCGATATCTTTGATGAGTTCATGGAGTCAAACGAGCTGTACCGGATTGGTCTTTCGGAGGCCGAAGATGACGAAATTCTTCAGCGCTTCCTGGTTGCAAACCTGCCCGCAAGGCTGTATCAGGATCTTTATGCATTTATTTCCGTTGTCCGCAACCCAATTGCCATACGTTCTTCCAGCAAGCTCGAGGACAGCCACTATCAGCCTTTTGCAGGAATATACTCAACCTATATGATCCCCGGGATTGACGACAGGACCCTGATGATCAAAATGCTTACCGATGCCATAAAGTCAGTTTATGCTTCCGTGTATTACAAAAACAGTAAGGCTTATATGACCGCCACGGCAAATGTGATTGACGAGGAAAAAATGGGGATTATTCTCCAGGAGGTATGTGGAAAAAGAAGCGGGGAGATGTTCTACCCGACAATCTCGGGGGTGGCACGCTCAATCAATTTTTATCCCATTGCTCCTGAAAAACCCGAAGATGGTATTGCAAATATTGCCTTTGGCCTCGGGAAGCTGATAGTAGACGGGGGAATATCCCTGCGTTTCTCACCCCGGTATCCGAAAAAAGTGTTGCAGTTGTCTTCACCCGATCAGACATTGAGAGAATCGCAAAAAAAATTCTATGCACTGGATATGAATGTCGAAAGCTTTGTCCCTTCAACCGATGAGGGTGTCAATATCCTCAAGCTAGACATGCGTGATGCTGCCAGGGAACCTTCTTTCAGGCATGTTGGTTCTACCTACGACTTCGAATATAATATGATCAGGGACGGCATTAACCATCCGGGGAAGAGGGTTGTTACGTTTTCAAATATTCTTAACCATAATGTGTTCCCCCTGGCCGAAATATTGCAGACTTTGCTGAAAACCGGACAGGATGCGATGAATAATCCCATCGAGATCGAGTATGCCGTTGACCTGGACACGCCAAAAGGTCAGCGGGATATCTTCTATTTCCTTCAGATCAGGCCTATTGTGCATGGTGAGCAGAAAGTGGATGTGAATTTCGATGCTATTGAGAAAGACAATACGATCATCTATTCTGAATCTGCACTTGGCTATGGAACCATTAACGATATAAGGGACTTTGTTTATGTGAAGACAGGGGAATTCCAGGCTTCCAGTAACAATGCGATAGCCGTTGAGGTGGAAAAGATAAATGCGATGTTTATCCGGGAAGGAAAAAATTATGTTCTTGCCGGACCCGGCCGGTGGGGCTCCAGCGATCACTGGCTGGGCATACCCATCAAATGGCCCCAGATCTCCATGGCCAGGGTCATTATAGAATCTGGCCTTGAGAACTATCATGTAGATCCCAGCCAGGGAACTCATTTCTTTCAGAACCTTACCTCATTCAGGATCGGGTATTTCACCATAAATCCCCATTTCAACGAGGGGTTCTATAATATGGAATACCTGGATGCGCAGCCGGCATTTTTTGAGAATAAATACATCAGGCACGTACGCTTTGAACGTCCGTTTAAAATACAGATTGACGGGAGGCTCAACAAGGGTGTAATATTCAAACCAGCCGGGAAAAGCCAGCAAGTGGGCTGATGGCGGATTAAAGCCGGCAGGATTGGTCCGGAAGCTTCAACCGGCCTTTATTACTGCGGAACAGGCCGGTTTCTGCCATATTTTTCATGGGCCGTAACAAAATCACCTGCTACAATCGAAGCGGCCAGCGACACTTCTCCGGCCAGAACGGTGCAGGCCACGATTTCGGCAAATTTTTTGGCTTTCCCTTCACCATAGCAACCCAGAATTTCCAGGCATTCACGCTGGGTTGGCAGCGAAACGCCTCCGCCAACCGTGCCTATGATAAGAGAAGGTAAATTAACAGAGATGTAGAGATCATTGCCGGTTACTTCGGTATAAATGATGCCGACCCCCGATTCACTTATATTTGCCAGGTCCTGTCCGCAAGCCAGGAAAATGGCAGCCAGGCCATTTGCAATATGGCCGTTGGAACCAGCCATTCCGGCCAGCTGACTACCCGTCACCTGCTGCTTGTATGCATGATCAATTTCACGGGCAGTGGTGCGAAGTATTCTTGCAATGACCTCTTCCCTGAAAATCACTTCAGCAGTTACAGACTTGCCCCTGCCAAGAACGGTGTTTATGGATGCGGGTTTTTTATCAACAGCCAGATTGCTCTCAATCAGGTAACTCTCAATGGGGAAATTATTTTTAATGTAGCGGCATATTTCATGTGTTGCTTTGGTGACCATATTCATTCCCATTGCATCACCGGTATAAAAGTTCAGCCTGATGTATACTATCTTTCCCTGGATAAATGAATTGTAGCTTTCCAGCTTACCGTAGTTCGTAGTGGTTCCGGCTACTTTACGGATCGTTTCGAAATTCCGGTCAAACCATTCAATGAATTCGGCCGCCTTTAAAACATCATCCATGACAAACAAGGGGGCACGCTGGATCCGGTCTCTGTATATCAGCACATTGGCCCCGCCGGAAAGAGTAATTGCTCTCGCTCCGCGGTTGTAGGAGGCCACAAGCGCTCCTTCAGTAGTGGAAAGCGGCACGAAAAAGTCACCCTTTGCATGGCTTCCGTTTATTTTAAGGGGGCCGATTATCCCAACGGGAACCTGGGAAAAGCCTATGATATTTTCAATATTGCCTTTTGCAAGGGAAGGATCAATGGTGGAGCTTCCCAGGTATTTCAAATGATGGCCATTCATTCCTGAGAGTTTATTGATACGGTTTTTCAGGGCGTCCCTTGAATAGTCATTCTTTCTGTCTTTGGGTAGTCTCATAACCATTTTTTCATACTTTTCAGAAAGCGGTTATTGCCGGCTGCTTTGACGCTCCAGAGCCCACAGGATCAGCATTGTCAGGTATTACCCATATTGCTCAGGTCCCAGGGCAGTCAGCATCCGGATTTAGCGGAATCTATCCATCCATTACTAAGGTAATGAAAATTTCCCACTTTCACAATGGAAAAAATGTATTGAATCAGAAGGGGAAACCACCCGGCCCGGGTCGCCGGGGTGGTTTTTGAAAAAGCTCTATAATCTCCAGCGGGTCTGGATTCCCTGTGAACGGATAAAATCCTGGAAATCCTGAAGCATACCTTTGTTTTCCCTGACTGCCCGTGGCAGTGTATTTTTCTTTTTCGACCATGCTGCAAGCATTCCCACTGATTCCCCTATGCTCCATTCCACCGGATGAAGCCTGTAACAGCCATTGGTAATATGGGTGGTCCCGATATTCTTATTTGCAGGAAGAAGGTTTTCCATTCTTACCGGAAGCATTGCTCCCAGCGGAATCTGGAAAGGCAGTGAGGGGAAGTCGACGTAGTTGATGCCCCTGGTGCTCGGATGAAGGTCAATATGGTAATAGCCCACTCCCACACTATCGAAGAAATCGGCTCCGGTGGTTTCCTGCCTGCCCGTTACCAGTTCCCTGTTTTCCGCTCCCACATGTTCCTCCAGGATGGTGAACTCTGCTTTTATACGGCGGGATTCCCTTACATACGGATACTTTGCCAATCCATCCTCTGTGCCCATTATATCCCTTCGCAGCCGCAATCCCGGCCATCCCTGTCCTCCGTCGGGACGGGGCACTTCGGTCTGCAACCAGTAAAACAATGAAAGGCTGAGCTGCTTGCCACGCTCAAAATGGTGGTCAAAATCATCGGTCAGGTTGCCCAGCATATAATCATTTTGAGGCCAGTTAACTACGGAAATATCACCTGCGTAAGCCCCGGGAGTAAAATTTGCTTTATGGATTATTCGCCGGTACACCCATAAATTAAGAGTATTGCCGGTTCGGATGCCTTCCGGGTGAAAGCCCAGTTCCATTGGCCGCAGCGTAGGAGGATGGGTATAGGTAAGATCAAGCAGCCTGCCCGGCCATGGAGGGGTGAGCTCGGGAACATAATCCTTCCAGAAATCATATTCGGCAGGCTTGTCGATATAATTTTCAGTGCCCGGCCTGTAATCCATTGCAAAACAGGCTGTGAATGCCTGGTGATTGTCGGGGTCACCCGTCGCGTGTGCGTGCAGTTCTCCTGTCTCCTGACGCGATTCTGCGCCTGTAACAAATTCTGTGCCTGTAAGGGGCAGCAGATCGCCGAGTTCAGTGGCGTCGGCAAACCATGGAGCAGAAAGGGTTATCTCCCTTCCGGTGAGAAGACTGGTTGCCTTCAGCGCCTGTACCCTGTCACCTGTTACATCAGCAGCGGTTATCCTGTGCCGGGTAAGAATGGTAAGTTTGCCGGAGCTGACATGTGGTGCCATCATATCCTGCAATGCAGAAAGGATAACCCGGGGTTCAGAGCACAGGGGCGATACGGCGCCGTTGCCGGGGTTAAGGAGCTCTGTGCCTCTGGCCTCATCGGTAAGGGGATAGTTATTCCTGTAGTAATCACGGATCCTGTTCCTGAGCTCCCGGTAGAGGCTTGTGGCTCCCTGTTCTTCTATCCACCTGTGCTCATCGGGCGGTACTCCCTGGGAAGTCATTTGTCCGCCGATCCAGTCTGTTTCCTCTGTCATAACTACTGTCAGGCCATTACGAATGGCGGCAAGTGCTGCTGCGCAGCCACCCATTCCGCCGCCGGCCACCACAAGGTCAGCCTGCAATTCATAACTGTAGGGCTTCCGCCTGGCTGCGCCGGTGCCCTGGCACCCGACAAGCGGAACTGATGCTGCTGCCCCTGAAAGTATCAATGCCGATTCTAAGAATTTTCTACGTTTCATAAGTAAATATTTATATTAAATTATTGGTCTTATGGATCTTACCATGATAATATTTTCGTTTGTATTTTGTGAGGATATTGAAAATATCATCATGGACGATTCAAGTGAATAAAGTATAGTTAG
>SLJO01000019.1 GCA_007135095.1 Bacteroidales bacterium
CAAGCGACACCATCAGGTTTTCATAAGCTTTTTCACCATTTCCGAGCCGGTTGAAGAAGTTTATAATCCATGCACGGCTCCAGCCTGTATGGCCCCCTCCATGCTGGAGGCGTTTTTCAATGGTTTTTGCCGCGGCCTCAAGCAGCCGGGGATCATCCGGTCCTATCCGGTGCAGGGGATAAAGGCCAAGAAGATGGGAAATATGACGGTGACCCGGATCCGGCTCGCTGTAATCCTCTATCCACTCCATTATTGTCCCGTCCTGACCGACCTGCAGGGGTGGCAGTTTTGCAAGTGCTTCCCTGCATTTCCGGATAAGCCCGGGATCTTCTCCCAGCAGTTCTGCAGCCTCAATGGTGTTTTCAAGAACTTCACCGGCAATCTGGATATCCATGGAGGCGCCATAGGTGAGAGTTACAGGGTTCCCGGTGCCCGGGAGAAAATAAGTGTTTTCCGGGGAATGTGAAGGGTTTGTAACAAGGTATTCCGAGGGACCTTCCACAAGAAAATCAAGAATAAACAGTGCTGAGCCTTTCAGCAGGGGCCATGCATATTCCCTGAGATATGCAGCATCAAGGCTGTAGGAATAGTGTCGCCAGACGGGGAAGGTCATCCACGGCCCGCACATTGGCGTTAGTCCCCACGGACCGTCCATTACTCCGGTCCGCCCGAAGGGGTCGGTCAGGTGGTGGAATGTCCAGCCGTCTGCATCATACATCTCCCTGGCAGTAATGCTCCCGGGACCGGTAAGCTGCATCATGAACCGTGACAGCGGTTCAAGTGTTTCAGGCAGATTTGTGATCTCAGCGGGCCAGTAATTCATCTGCAGATTAATGTTGGTATGGAAATCGGAGTTCCACGGAGCATCGAAATGCTCATTCCATATCCCCTGCAGGTTGGCCGGCAAAAGGCCCGGGGCACGGGAGGAACCCATCAAAAGGTACCTGCCGTACTGAAAAAGGGTGGCTGCCAGGTGGGGATCTTTGTCACCATCCCTGACCATTGCCAGTCTGCGGTCGGTCGGAACGGAAATTTTTTCCTTTCCGCCCAAATCAAGTATCACCCTGTTAAAAAGCCCGGAGTGATCATCAATATGCTCCGCCTTGATTTTTCGGAAGGAGACATCTTCAAGAGCCCGGATAATTGCCATGGTTTCATATGCCGGGTCTGCTTCGGCCCTGAACCCAAGGTTTTCCGGGTCATAGTTTGTTGCTGCCGAATAGATAAGGATAAGCTCACCGGCATCTTTCACGATTAGCCGTCCGCCCTCCGGAACGATCTCTCCTTCATCTGCAATGGCTTTTACTGCCGCGGCAAATTTCATGTGACTGCCCCCGGGACCTCTCAGCGGATCATCATAATCAATAATCTGACCCCGCATCATCAGTAACCCTCCGGGTAAACTTTCAGTAATGGCATCTTTCTCCCTGGTAAGATCTATTGTGAGGTTTATCGACCCTTTTTTTGATGACCTGACTCTGACAATAATTGCATTTGCCGGTGAAGAGGCGAAAACTTCCCTTGTGTATTCCGTGTTGCCAGCCGTGTAGCTCACCATGGCAATACCTGTTTCAAGGCACAGGGACCTTCTGTAACCGGACCATGGCGCCAGACTGTCAGATATCAGTAAAAGATCTCCTGCAGTCTGGTATGACCGGATCCTTGGAGGAGTGCCTATAAAATGCCTGGCCACCATCTCCTGTGCCTGTTCTACCCGGTAGTCGAAGAGTAACTGCTGCAGAAGGGGAAGATGTTGCAGGGCTTCCGGGTTATTGTTGTTCAATGGTGACCCTGCCCAGATGCTCTCTTCATTCAGCTGTATCCTCTCCCCGAAAGGGTGGCCGAAAACCATCGCCCCGAGACGCCCGTTGCCTACCGGCAGGGCTTCCACCCATTCAACTGCCGGTTGTTCGTACCACAAATGCATATCTGGCTGAACCAGCTTGTGCTCTGACCGGCCGCATGAAGCAAGAACTAAAAAAGCAGGAATTAAAGACAGGGCCTTTGAAACAACGGTGGTAAGACGGGGGATTATCATCAGTGACATTATTTATCATTTGGATGCCGGTAAGATATCAGCCTTATCCAGGCTTCTGTGCGGAACGCTGCCTGTGTTACTGTTTGCTGCCATGATCAGGCATACAGATCGACATTAAATATATGCTTTTTATTGTAATAATTCAAAAAGCAGTGATATATCAGGATCAAGTATAATTTCGGCAGGCTCGGAAGGCAGGTCAAGGATAAATTCATGACGTCTGAACATTATATCGAATGTGTGGTCATGAATTGTATCATCTTCCAAAACAAATCTGATGTCAAGGGGAAACGAGAAGGCAATTTTATGTTGCTGAGTCTGGATGAGCTCAAGGTTAAGGCGTCCATTGCTGAAGGATGAATTAAGCGCCAGAACAGGATGGCCGGCTGAAAAAAGCCAGTCATCGAAAAAATCTCCCAGGTGCATGCCTGATACACCTTCCATTATTTTTATAAAATCGCCGGAGCAGGCATGAGATAGCTTAAACTTGTCATAAAACTCTGCCAGTCCCCTGACAAGAACATCCTCCCCGATTTTCCTTCTGAGCATATGCAGTATCCATGATCCTTTCTGATATGAGTTTGGATTAAGAAGATCGGAATAATTCTCAGTGTGATAAACCACGGGAACCAGGTTAGCCCTTGAAAATTCAATTATCCTTTCACGCTGGGAGACCAGCATCTCATTTAACCTCTGGGTGCCATCATTTTTTTCAATGTACCAGTTTGTCAGCCATGTTGCAATACCTTCGCTCAGCCATAAATGCGGCCAGTCTGATTCGGTAACGGAGTTACCGAACCACTGGTGTGCCATTTCGTGGACAATTGTGTATTTTATTGATTGATGACCTGTTACCGCTTTTTCGTGATAAAAAATATTGCCGGCGTTCTCCATTCCCCCGTACCGGGTCGTAGACTGCACATTGGCAATTTTTTCGAAAGGGTAAGGGCCGATCATTCCGGAAAAGAATTCGAGTATCTCAGGGGTTACAGAAAAGTCGCTGAAGCCCTCCTGCGCATTTTGCGGATATACCCAGTTCGAATAGGGGACGCCGTTAATATAGCCTTTATATTCAACCGCAAACCCTGCTGCACCAAAAACCATGACTTTGGTTGGAACCGGCACATTCGACGACCAGTAATGAGTGGTCCTTTTCCCGGGCAGGTTCACCTTTTTCTGCAGAAGGCCGGTGGCGATTACCTGGTAATGGGAGGGTGCCGTGATGGTAAAATCGACCGTGGCCCTGGATGAGGGATGGTCGGCACAGGGGAACCAGTTATGTGCACGGTTGGGCCAGTTATCGGCAAAAAAAGTCCTGTCCCCGTACATGTTTTCCGAAATAATCAGTCCGGAGATGGGAATTCCGTGATAAAATATGCGGTAAATGATAGTGTCATCGGGACCATTTTCACCAGAGGGCAATCTTAATGTGTTTAACTCATGAATATAAGCAGTCCGGACACCGTTTTTAAGGATGCTGTCGACCACCATTCCTTTATTGCCAGTGGTTGCCGATGCCAGGTCAAGGGATATTGTGTCTGCAGGCCTGTTCAGCAGCAAGCTTATTCCCGTGATGCCTTTTACCGAATCAGTGGTGTCGTTGATTTCAATGTTGACCGAGTAATGAAATACATCGATATAATCACGGGGTTGAAGATTATTGCGGCCACTGGTAAAATTGACCAGAAAAAGAAAAAAGGCTGTGAACAGAAGTACTGGTTTAGTGAAAAATTCTGCTTTTGTATTGATGAGATCCATATCAGAAAAAAAATTAAGCCGGCAATCCGGATGGCTGGCAATGAAATTGGATTATTCTAAAACGGTTTCCGTTAAATCATCAAACTTACAAATTTATTGTCATGGTTTAAAACCTGTAGCTTAATTTGATGCCTGCAGAAAAATTCAAAGGATTTCCCGGGTAGTAATACCTTGGTGGATTGTTTCCGAAGGTCGGGGCATTTACAAGGATCATCGAGGCATATTTAGTATTAAAAACGTTCCCGGAAAAGAAAAATGCATCGGCATGCAGGTTGCCTGAAATCCTGTTTTTATAGCCAATGGTGACATTGGTTACCCTGTAACTGTCATAATACCGGGTATTGGCATCATTCATAGGCATGCGGCCAACCCGGCGAAAATTCACGTATGCATATATCCCGCCGTATAGTTCTCCGGAAATACCGGCATTTAACACCTGGTCAGGAATACCCGGCAGATATTTACCGGAATAATCAACGCCTTCGTCTGTAAAATCAGTAAAACGGAAATTGTTGATGGTCAGGTTTGGATTCAGCCTGAGCTCCTCCAGTGCCCACCAGTGCCCTGAAGCGCCTGAACTGTTACTGACAAGAAAAATCTGGAACTCTCCTTCAAATCCCTTGTGGACCGACTCGCCCGCATTTCTGCCTACCCATGCATCTTCACCAACCCTTTCTGCTACAAGGAGATTGTCAACCCGCATCCTGTAAATATTTATGTCATAAAACAGACGGTTGCCCAGCAGGTTGCCCCTTAAACCACCCTCAACGCTCCAGCTTGTTTCAGGTTTGATTTCCGGATTTATAAATCCCTCGGGTGTGAGTGTTTCGGCAAGGGAAGGTGGCGAGAAACCATGGCTGAATGTCATGAAAACCGAATTATTCTGATAGTAGCGGTAATTTCCGCTCAGGCGGGGTGAAAAGATAAATCCGTAATCGTACCTGCCGGAAGGGTTCTCTCTTGCCTCATGGAACAGGTCTGAATAGTCGGTTTGGCTTGAATTAACATTTAATCCTGCCGAGAGATTTAAACGACTGAAATCCAGATCAGACTGCACAAACAGGTTGTAGTATGAAATCCGTTCCCTGTTATCGCTGATCATTGATCCCCGTTCTCCCAGTCCCCCGATATTCTCATAAGAGGTATATCCGTAATTTTCGGAAAACAATTCACTTCCGCCCAGTACCTGGTATGAACCCCAGGAGGTTGTTTCCGCCCAGGTAAGCTTTAACCTGGTTCCGCCGCCAAACCTTTCTTCGTTCAGAACATCGAAGGGGCGCATCTCTTTTTCCCGGTTCATTGCAGTAAAAAGGCTGAGGTTGGCAGCGAGCGAGTTTGTGAAGCTGTATTCTGCCGATATCCCGGAGAGAAGCTTGTCATAATCCTCATAACCCCTGGTTTGCAGCCAGTTTGTTGCAGCCGAACGGGGACGGGTGACATAGGTGGCACTGTCGATGGAACTTGGAATATGGGCTTTAAGACTGGTGTAAGAAAGAAGGAATGTGATATCTGTATTTTCTCCGGGACTTGCCTGTGTGACGGCGGTCAGACCGTCTCTCCTGTACTGGTTGTTCTGGCGGTAACCATTGCTTTGGGTGTGATTGTACTGCAAGCTTATCCCGAGGTTTTCGGTTCCGGCATCCAGGCTAACTGCATTCCTGTAAAGATCCCATGATCCGGCCTGGAAGCTGTTGCTTACCTGGCGGGGATGCAACTCCGGTTTTCTGGCCGTTATGAGGATAGTTCCGCCAAGCCCTGCACCATATACACTTGTTGCCGGGCCTTTGATTATTTCTATCCTTTCCATAACCAGCGGATCTATATCTTCCACGATGCTGATACCGGAACCGTTGGTGAGTGGTATATTGTTAAGGTAGGCTCTCACTTTTCCTGTTGCATAGGGTACGCGGGCCCCGATGCCCCTGATGGTTATGCGGCTGGTATTAAGGGCGCCTGAATGGGCAAAAACACCTGGTGCCTGGTTCAGCACCGGGACAACGGTAACCGGTTTTTCTCTTTCTATTTGTCTGCCGGTTATCAGGGAGACAGACCCGGGTACATCCAATAGTCTGCGGGACTTGTTAAATGCCTGTATTTCAACTTCCTGTAGCTGATAATTTGCAGGTTCAAGAGAAACAAGATAATAATTCTTTCCGGAAACAATTGTAACTATGGCTTTTTTATAGCCAATTGCACTAATCACAAGCCGGGTGGCAGGTCCGGTTTCAAATGTGCCATCGGGATTACTTATGGTCCCCTTTTCTTTATCGGAATACACAATGGTAGCGCCGGGGACAGGCTTGCCGGTTTCGGAATCTGTTATAATCCCCTTGATTTGTGAAACCGAGTATTGATGGATTAAAAAAGTTACTGTAAGTAAGAAGACTCTTGCCATTTTCCATTTTATTTCGCCAATTCCACCTGGTGTCTGGAAAACTCCAAACGGTGCATCTTAATAACGAATTTAGCATACGGGGTGATTGTATAAACAAAAAAAAATGTAAATGGTTTGACAGGTGAAGCCGGCGGCGTTTCTTACAAGCACCGGTTGGTGTATCACTGCAGCCAATCATACGGGCTGAAAAGTCAAATAAGGTTTTTGGTTTCCATCATTTTAATGATGGTTTCGATGATCTCGTTTTCGGTTAGCGACATGCGGTTAAAGGTAACATCGAACCAGGTATAGTCGGTGTTTCTTCCTTCAAAGGATTCCCTGAATTTCTGCCTCTTTTTATCCATCTCAATAATTGATTTCCTGGCATCGGCAAATGAAAGGTCATAACGTTCACTGATCATCAGACTGCGCCATTCAAGAGGAGCCTCAAGACTGACGTGCAGTGATTTCATTATGTCTTTTGTCAGTACCACACCGCCACGGCCTATCACTATGATGTTTCCTTCCATGGCAATGGAACGGATCACATCGGCAATTGTTTTTCTTATTTTCCGGTCGCTTTTGTAGTATTTATTGGCATAGGAGGCGAAGATATCTCCAAGTGCATTTCTCTCCTGATACTTGAAAACATATGCGATTTCCGAAGGTTTTACATCAAGTTCACGTGCCGCCTTCTGCAGAAGTTCCTTGTTCACATAATCCCATTCCCTGGAACTCTCATCTG
>SLJO01000227.1 GCA_007135095.1 Bacteroidales bacterium
CGGAAATGATATCGGGGAAAAGGGGGCGGGAAAAGAGGATTGGAAGGATTATTGCGGTGATCCGAATTTATTCATTTCAGTGCCGAGGCTGATGTTTTTGTAATTACAATTATTCTGCTTGCAACTACTGCAAAGATATTTATTGTATGTTACCCGGGTGCCGATGCCTATAACGCCGGAAATGGATTTTACCGGTATCATCAGGGAGCTTTTTGACAATTTCACTCCGCAAAAACCTTCGGGAAAAAACCGGAATAATTTTTTTTGCTCATTCACTTCCCAATTGCAGTAGCCGGGACTGTAACGGTTTGTTATCTTCATCCCCTCCTGCATGCACCTGTCTCTCAAATTTTCCTGTAAAAAATCCATAGCCCTCTCAACCAGCAGTGACCCGATAATATCGCAAATATATCCTTCAAGCATTTTGCCTGACTTCATATGGTGCCTGGATCGGCGGGTAACTTCCTCACCGGCAGTGCAGACAAAAAGTGCCAGTTTTTCGGATTCAGCAAGATTATTGACAACGTCCTTTCCAGCCATGAATTTTGTGTTTTCGAATACAAAAATATCCTCCCGGGAACGGACAGCTATATTTTCTGAAACTATGAATCCTCCCCTGATGCTTGAATAATTGGCTGTTTCATCCAACTCGGTTTCTATTAACCCTCTGTAAGGTTCCGGAATATCACTGCCATCCACACCCATCAAGGTGGCTATGGTTCGCCGGTCTATCGTGACCTCCTGTGGATTTATATCTACTGTGACAACTTCCATATCTTCAAAATTAAAACGGATACCGGTGGATATGCCAGGTTACCTCATATAGGGAAATTCCATATTCATTGCAAATTCCAAAACAAAATCTTCATGATCTGAAAGCTCTACAAAATTCATATTGTTTAGTAATTCATTTACTATTTTATCAAAAAAAATTGATTTAACAGATAGCAAGGCTCCGGTTCCGGAGGTATTCCCAACGGGAATCACTTTACCGGCAAGCTCATAAGGTAAAAGGCCTATTTCTGATGCACTTTCTGTTCGTACATAATTCCCGAATCCTCCGGCCAGGTATAATGCATCAACCTCATTCATTGACAGGCCGGCATGTTTGACAAGAATTCTGATCCCTGAAGCTATTGCACTTTTCGCAAGCTGAATTTCCCTGACATCTTTTGGGGTCAGGTGAATATCCTCTGATGTTCCCGATTTTTCCGCCGGAACAATGATGAAATTTCCTTCCATATATCCGTCATTCCGTATCACTGATGTTTTAAGTAGTGAGGCCACCAGGTCGACCAGGCCTGACCCGCAGATGCCCATGGGCAGAGAATCACCTATGGTCTGAAAATTTCCAGGCTCAAAATAATCCTTGATTGCTCCCTCAAGGGCTCCCATGCCATGGTCAATATTTGCGCCTTCGAATGCAGGACCAGCTGCAGTGGAACAACACCAGATCCGATCGGGAGTTAAAAGGGCAATTTCCCCGTTGGTCCCCAGGTCAACAAACAGCGAATTTCTGTGTGCCGTGTCAGGCGCAAGTGAGGCAATGCCGGCAACTATATCGGCGCCGACATAAGCCGACAGGGAGGGCAGTACCTTCAACTCTCCCTCAGGATTACACTCCAGGTCCAGTTCTGATGCCTTCAGGATTTTTTCGCCAGTGAAGGCCGGGGTGAAAGGGACAAAGGCCAGAGATGCGGGATTCACTCCAAGCAGAATATGGAGCATAGTGGTGTTCCCGCAAAAACAAATCTTAACTATATCACCGGCGGGCCTATCCGATTTCCGGCAAAATCGGGTTAGCTGTAAATTAATGGTATTGATAAGTGAGGCCTGAAGCACGCTCAAACCCCCGGGATTTGATATGCAATAATTGATCCTTGAAATAACATCAGCCCCGAATTTTGCCTGCGGATTTAATGCAGTATGCGTTTCGATAACTGAGCCGGTTGGTAAGCTGACAAAATGAAATACAAGCGTGGTGGTGCCAACATCAACAGCCACACCGACAGGATGCCTGGAAAGTCCTGCCGACATTCCGGGATCAGGGTCCATTTGCCTGGAATACCGGTATTGGGAAGCAAGTATCGTTGCTTCACGCGGTTCAGGCAATACAATCTCCACGGCACTTTTCACGGGATATAGGCAGGATGTAATATAGCCGTCCCCCTTCACATAGACTTTGCATTTACCGCAGGTTCCTTTGCCACCGCATGGAGAATATACATCATACCCCCGGTCACGCAAAACCTCAAGTAACATTGATCCGTGAGGGACATCAGTAACCGAAATTTTTCCTGCACTATGGATTTTTAAACTATGCATTATTTAGCTGGATAAACAAACAAGGCTCAGTATTGTTGACTGCCGCGCAATCGAACCTGCTGTTAGGGTTCTTCGCCCGAATCTTCCACTTTTACAATCCATATTCTTCTTTCAGATATTTGCTGTGATCTGTAACCTTTAACATTTCTTCAATAAACATATCCTCATCAGGAGGAATGGTCTTAAGCTCCTCCCTGATCAAATCAAACCACACATTTTCCATTTCAGACGATTTCAGCTGTCCCGACAAAACAGCTTCCTCAATTAAATCAAGGCCTTTAAGGGCTCCCAATACGGCACTTTCCACGTATGATTTGCCTTTAACCATCTCCCCGGCAATTTCAATGACATTAGAAGGGGCAAGGATAAACGCCTGGGGATCGAAATACATATCAGATTCAACCATATGCCTCTGAAGAGCAAGCATATCGGATTTCCCGCTTTTAATGGCCTGATTAAAAAGCCTGGTGTCATATTCGAGTTGTTCAAGATAAACCGTGGGTGCCATATCGGCAAGGAGTTTTATATTTTGGACTGATTCGTTACTCCAAAGATCGGCACCTGCCCCGGCAATATTGCCCAGCGGGCTCAGATGGGCGCATGCAGAGGTTTTGCCTTCCATTGATACCGGTATTCCTGTAATTGCTTTGAGATAGATGCCTTCATAACCGCAATCTTTATCGGGGCCACTGGCTCCTTCCTCCACGGCAACGATTGTTCTGACAACACTCATGATCCTGACTATAGCAGCAAACAGTCGGGGGATATACTTTTTTTCAGCGAGCACCATGGCAGTATTGCCAAAACCGCATGCGGTATCCCCTCCCGCTATTTTGCCATGTTTACCGGCAATTTCCACGATCTTTGCCCACAGCATTTTCATATCCCTCACTCCAAGCACGCATAATGAGAAAACTATTTCTCTAATGTTGCAGTTCATAAGAGCATCATCAAATATTTCCTTTCCTCCCGTGCTCTCAATGGAGAGAATATCTCCTCCCGCAATTGAGCCCCGCTCGAAAAGCTCCAGCATAGGGTTCAGCAGATGGGAAGTCCGTTGCCTGGGCGGCCGCTCAAATTCACGCAAATCATTTGGTGTAAGTCTTATTTCACTGGGAATTCCATGTTTCTGAAAGAATTCTTCACAAACCTCATTCATGGCTTTTATTATCTCAACCCCATAATCGGGATTTTTGGTCATTTCAGGAAGAGTTTCAAACTCGAGTATGATCCCGTTGGAGTATAATTCAACACCTCTATTAAGAGCCCCCCTGGCGATATCCCGGTACTGCTGGATTATCGAACCAATTGTATCGCTGTTAATATGCATTGGCGGCAAAGTGAAATTTAATTCAGGGTACACTTTACCACCGCCAATAACAAGTCCCCTGCGGGTTGTAACAGGAAAGGGTGCATGGCCAAATATAAGATCGTCTTTATCGGATATTGCTAATTTGTTGTACTTCATTTCTAATTTTTCCTTGATAAGATGAAAGATTAATGGGGCTGAGGATCGCACACGGTCAAACCCCCCTTGCACCTGCTTCTGAACCAGCACGGGAAGCACCCGTCGAGGGTCATGAAGGTGCCAGCGAAAGATTTTTCCCGGCCCTCAGTCAGGTTGCAATAGCAAGGCTGTTCAGGAATTCAACCGCTCCCTGGGGATCGGGGCTATAGAAATCGGCATTAATTTTCCTGCAAAAATCCTCTGTCACAGGGGCACCGCCAATGCATATTTTCCGGTCGGGAAACTTATCCTTGATGGTCTTTACAATCTTTTCCATATTTACCATGGTAGTGGTAAGCAATGCGGAAAGACCGATCACCCCTTCAGGGTGGTCTTCCGCGGCAGAAAGAAATCTTTCCCCGTTTACATCCACACCAAGATCGATCACTTCAAACCCATTTCCTTCAATCATCATGGCAACCAGATTTTTACCGATATCGTGGAGGTCGCCCTCTACTGTCCCGATAATAAATGTCCCTTTCCTTTTTGCAGCTCCACTTGCAAAATAAGGCTTGAGATGTGCCATTGCCGCACTCATGGCCTTTGCTGACATAAGCACCTGAGGAACAAAAACCTTATTCTCGCGGAATTTGACACCCACATTTTTCATACCGACAATCAGCGCGCCTGTTAAAATGTCATCAATAGACACACCTGATTCGATGGCCTTGAGTGTCAGTTCATCGGCCCCGTCCTGTCCCTTCATATCGGGCGGATAGGGAGAAGAATTGTTAATCTTGCCGAATTCAACACAATGTGCAATTTGCTTTAGTAATTCTTCCATAATTTTTCGGTTTAATTTTATTTGCCTGGTTTATAATGAAATCAGTTTCCTTATCCGGGTGAAACATTTGATTAATTTATGTTTGTCTTATTATCAATTCCGGTTTTCGGTTTAATGTTATTTGCCTTGTTTATAATGAAATCAGCTTCCTTATCCGGGTGGAAACATTTGATTAATTTAAGTTTGTCTTATTATCAATTCCGGTTGTATTACAAACTGTTTTGTGCCAACGGGTTTGGGCTTGCTGAAAATCATAGACGCGGCCACCCTTGCCATCTCAGAGTAATTGCAGTCCACCGCAGTAACAGGCGGGCTCGCCGTCTGTGTTAGTTCGGTATTTCCATAGGAAACAACCGAAATCTCGTTCGGCATCGATATTCCCCACTTCAGCAGCCGTCCTGAAACCCTGAGGCTATCCGTGTCAGTAAAACAGAGTATGCCTCCTATATTATTGATTTTTAGGAACTCATCACTAAATTCGGATAAACCGGAAATAATAAAAAGCTCCCGGTGGGGGGATTGACTGCTTATGAATATTTGAAGTGACTGCTCCATGAGTTCAGCTACCAGGTTGCGCCCGTTCCAAGCTTCATTTTTAATTATCAGCAGATTCTTTTCATTCCGGGATATAAGGTAGTTAAATGCTCTTTTGACTCCAAGATCATAACTCTGTATCACATAATTAAAAAATGAGCCGCTCATGGTGTTATCGGCCAGAACAACAATTGAATTCCCCTGCTGGAGACTCCTATAGAAATTAGCAGTCAGTCTTTCATCATAGTTAGGTACAACAATAATTGCCTCGTAACCTTCTCTTATCATTTGACCCACCAGCTTCATTTCTTCTTCCGGTTCGTTATAATGAAGGAAGTATTTGATTGACCTGTCACGCTTGCGGGCCTCGGCATTTAAATGGCCTATCAGGTCCTCAATATTTGCCGAATAAAAGGGAATCACAATTCCCCAGATTCTTTGTATATCCCTGGTGAAAGTTACAAAAGAACCTTTTCCGGCCTTTTTAATAATAAAACCCTCACTGCTCAGTTTGGAAAGAACGTGTTTGGCAGTCTCCCTGGAAACCTTATGCCTTTCCATAATCCGGTTTATCGAATCGATCCTGTCACCCGGATTGTAAACCTGCTTGATAATCTTCTCTCTGTATGAATTATAAAGCCTTTGATATATGGGCACAAATGCCTGATCTTTCATTTTTGATAAGCTTAAGGTTGCAAATTACTAATAAACCTGACAATTACATCACATTACATCACAGTAATTAGCATTCAAGCACATTTATCAGTAATCAGTGAAAAAAGAGCATAGCCTGACTCCTTATAACAGAGGCGGAAGAGCAAAGCCTTACTTCGTGCCGCAGGGACAGAAGAGCATAGCCTTACTTCGTGCTGCAGGGACAAAAGAGCATAGCCTTACTTCGTGCTGCAGGGACAAAAGAGCATAGCCATATTATGCATATCCCGGCCTGGACATTATGAATTTGTTATCTGAATCCTCTGGCAACGTCTATCATAGCCATCAGGTTTTCAGGCGGGGTATCGGCAGGGATTGCACACCCGGCATTGAGTATAAACCGGTTCGACCCGGAATAGGCCTCAAGCAGCTCAAGTGTCTTTTTTCTTACATGATCAGTTGTACCCAATGCAAGCACACCACTTGGATCTATATTTCCAATAAAAGTAACCCTGTCATGGTAAAGGTCATAAACTTTGCCTGTGTCGGTCTGGTAATCCAGTTCAAAAGCATCTGCCCCTGTCAGGAGCATATTTTCGAGTATTGCACCGGTATTGCCGCATATATGCAGAGCGTAAGGCAGGCCGGCAGAATGAGCTACATCAACTATCTTTTTTTCGAAAGGAAGGGCAAACTTCTCATACATATCGGGCGAAATCATGGAAGGCCCCGACAGGCTGTCACCGTTTGAAACCATGTGGCAGCCTGTCTGCGCCATAAGACGAATAAACTGACATGATACGTCAGTACAGTATTCAAGCAGGTTGAAAATCATCTCTTCGTCGGCTGTGATCAGGTCGATCATCCAGTTCTGAGAACCGCGCATCATGCTGGCAAGTGAAAAAGACGCCTGGTCACAGTTGCCCCTTAGATAGATGTCATCCCTGAAATATTCTTTCAGCAGTCTTACAGATTCCAGCCAGACCTGGATATGCCTGTACTCTTCAACATTAACCGGCTTAAGGTTAGTTACATC
>SLJO01000235.1 GCA_007135095.1 Bacteroidales bacterium
AAGACATGAACAAACCAGGGGGATCCATACGAGTGAAATACCGAATATGAATTACATGCCTTAGTAAATAATTGAATATAAATTTGATAACAATAGTTTGTTCGTATGAAACAGGCTTTTTATTCTACGCTGGCTATGCTCCTGGCAGCATGTGCAGTAACTGAGAGGGGTGAAATCAGGGTTTATAGTGAAAATCGCTGGTACTGGGAATACAACGGTGAACCGGTATTATTGCTAGGGGGTTCATACGAAGATAATATGTTTCAGTTTCCCAACTGGTATTACGGGCACAATAAAGAAGGTCTGTCAGCAGGAATGACAGACTGGACACTCGAGCAGCACCTTGACGCATTAGTTGATGCCGGAGGCAATTATATCAGGGGAAGTTTAAGTTGCCGTAATTATGGAAACAGATTCCCTTATCTTAAAATTAATGGTATCCCGGGAGATAATTATAATGAAACAGATATTTATGATTTAAACCAGTGGGACCCGGAATGGGAAAACCGACTTGACACATTTCTGCGTTTATGTCATGAGAGGGGAATAATAGTGTCAATCGAACTTTTCGACCGCTTTGATTTATTCCTTGCAGAAGCTGATGCAGATGCTCCCGGTTCCAGAGGGAGCAAAAATACCGGGTGGCTGCATCACCCCTGGAACCCTGACCGGAATATTAATTATACGGAAGAAACCTCTGGCCTGCCAGGGGGCAGCATAGATTATATGGGTTATGATCACGAACTGTATTATTGCGTCCCCGGCCCGGTCAACAGCGGCAAATCGCCGGAGCCCATTGTACTTGAAACACTGCAAAAATATGTGGACAAGGTATTGTCCTATACTTTTCAATATGACAATATTATTTACATAATAGAAAATGAAACCTACCAGCCACTGGATTTCGGAAATTACTGGATAGATTATATCAATCAAAAGGCTGCCGGGGCGAATAAAAGCGTATTTGTAACAAATATGGTGGGACAACCGGATCCTGATCATGAACGACAACAGTTTATAAGAAGGGACCCAATGTTCAAGTATTATGATTATTCCCAGAATAACCATAATACAGGGCAGACGCACTATGACAACATCCTCATGGTCAAGGATGACATAGCAGGGACCCAAAACGGTATCAAACCGGTTAATTTTGTTAAAATATACGGTTCAGCCCAATACGGGTCAATTCAGGATGCAAAAGAAAGATTCTGGAGAGGCATATTTGCAGGCATAGCCTCTGCCAGATTTCACCGACCAGGGTATAACTCATATTATTGGGGCTTAGGTTTAAATGAAGATGCCCGGTCTCAAATAAAAAGCGTAAGGCTGCTCACCGATAAACTGGATATATTCAGATGTGAGCCTGATAACAGCCTTTTGGGCAGCAGAAGTGATAACGAAGCATACTGCCTGGCTGAAGCTGATCAACAGTATGCCGTTTACTTTACTGATGGTGGCGCTGTCACTCTGGATTTAAATGGTACATCCGGAGAATTTCTGATGCAATGGCTCGATATCGACAGGTCACAATGGGACAATGCAATTACGATTTCCAGTGGAGGCAGCCTGACGCTAACTGCCCCTTCACATGGGCAATGGGTTGTCTTAATAACAAAAAGCCAGTAATTGAATTTTTTAATCTGTCTCCAGGACCAGTAAATCAAGCCGGCTTTTATTCTGCCGCCGATAACCTAATTCCTGTTTCTCCGGCAAGCCTGATGACCTCCTGGATTATCCTTATTTCAATATCCGCTGCCCACGGAGAAGTGAAGACCGGAGATCTTGAGCCTTCATATCCTCCCTCATTGAGAATCCGGGATGAAGGAATGTACCCCATCCCCTCATTGGCATAAGCCATCACAAAGAGATCCTCCCCGAGAATATGCCTGAGTGCAATGGAATAATCCACCACCACCTCACCCCCTAGTATTACCATATTTTGTTCACCAATTCTCCAGAACTGGACAGGATAATCATATGATACCATCAGCGGTTTTCCTTCTTCAAGCTGGCGGAGCAGCACCCTGCCGCTGACTTTCAGGTATTCCGGATAGCCTGAAGATTCTTCCAGTATATTTAATAGTTCCTCCTGCGTTGGGGATGGATTGGCAAATTGTAAATTGACCCGCGAAAAAGCGGTAACTAAACCCGGCGATAATTCATTCATAGGCTCGCTGATAACTGCCTCCACCGCTGCTGCAAGCGTTGTTCCATACTTATTGGCCAATGCGACAGACCTGCGCGGAAGGGGATTCTGATCTGCTCCTGCGCCTGCAAAGAACATTGCCGTTGCTCCGGGAAAAGCTTTCTCCAGGGCAATCTGTGCAAACCCGGGATAATCACCTGACCATTTGTAGAAACTCAAAACAGTGGCATGGCATGCATATCCGAAAACCACTGCAAGGATTTCACCCGAATCCCCCTCAACTTTCAATACCGGGACGGAATGGTCTACAGGTCCGGCTAATTGTGTTCCGGGCTTGAGGTCTGCTTCGGTGTTGTTACGGCGGTTCACGGCAAAACGTGCAACTCCGTGTCCTGAATATAACCTGGCAGGCGCCCTTGAATTCAAAGCAACCCCGACCAGGTCGACAATTTTATCTTCCAGACCGAGAGAGTATTTTATTATCTTTTCTCTTTCCTCAGGGGCATAATGTCCCGTTTTTTCCCCCTCATGGAGATACTCCTCAGGAGGTCTCATTAATTCCGGACCGGTATGGGTGTGGGAACTACTAAGGATCACCTGGTTAGCAGCCAGGCCATACCTTTGCCTTAGCCGGTCAATAATCCGGCCTGACATATAGTTGCCCCGGAAGCCAATTAAATCGGTTGTAACAAGTACGGCCACTTCACCATCAGCATCCTCAATAGCTAAGGCTTTGGCCTTGAGGTCATGGAGGGTTCCCTCGGCTGGACGGTTTCGTGCGGCGTAACCTGCCATCCACACAGGCTCTTCAGGAGTAATCACCATGGTGGCAACCCCGGCTCTCCAACCTTTGTTATGTCTTCCGGGATTTCCGGTTGCACCGGCAAGATGCTCAGTCAGGGGGAAAAAACAACAAAAGATGGTTAAAGTAATTAAATTCCTCATAGTTTCTTTGGTTACTGACAATTTGCAATAGCGAAATGCGTAAAAACAAATATATCATACAATTCACAAAAAATTTATATAATAAAGTTTTTCACCAAAACAAATACAGCGAAGGCACGTAATTTTATTGCTGAATTGTTTCATGCCTGGCACTGAATATAATTAATTTTTCTGCCCTGTCTGTGAGATGAGGCTTAACGGCCCTCATGAAAGAGAATATCGGAAAAATATTTGATTTTAACCTTTCACTTTTCTATATTTATCAAAAATACCTCACTGCGACCATCCACATCAACATTTCCAAACACTAATAACCAACAGAAATGATAAATCCAAAACTTAACCGAAGGCAATTCCTCGGCCTGACTGGTTCGGCGGTTGCCTTTTCCGTAGTGCCGCGGCACGTCCTCGGGGGATTGAATTATGTTGCTCCCAGTGACAAAATCACCCTGGGACTGATCGGATGCGGCACACAACAACTCAGGGAGGTTACCCGGCTGATTACCGATCCCAGGGTACAGATTGTTGCTGTTTGTGATCCTGTAAAATATCCTGCAGGTTACAGAGACTGGTCATTAAACGGGATAAAAAACTCGATCCGTCAGGTTCTGGATGAACCCGGCTGGGGTAGTAACATTGTTATACCAGGAGGCCGCGATGTCGGGCAGGAATTTGTCAATAAATATTATGCCAAAAGCCGGTCTGCCGGCCAGTACAAAGCATGCACCGCCTATGAAGACTTCAGGGAAATGCTTGAAAAGGAACAGGATATGGCAGCTGTGAAAATCGTCACCCCTGATCATCAGCATGGAGTCCAGTCTATTGCAGCAATGAAAAAGGGCAAACATGTGTTAATGCATAAGCCTGTTGCCAATATGGTTAATGAGGCAAGGGCAGTTGTAGAAACGGCACGGCAGACTGGAGCAATAACACATCTGCTGGCATGGTCCGACCGAAGTTCCTACGCTTTGGTGAAGAAGTGGATAGATGAAGGGGCAATCGGCACCCTGAAAGAGATTCATAACTGGTCATTCAGGCCTGTCTGGGAACAGTGGACAACCAGACCCGTTGAAACTCCCCCGGTTCCCGCAGGTTTTAACTGGCCGCTCTGGCTGGGACCGGTACCCGACCGCCCTTATCATCCGAATTATACCCATGCAACCTACCGCGGGTGGTTTGAGTTTGGTGCCGGATCAGTGGCAGATATGGGGATTTACAGTCTATGGCAGATTTTTCCCACTTTCGGCATTACTGCTCCCCCCACCTGTATCGAAGCATTGGGTGGAACAACTCGCAGAACCGATGAAAACGGCGTTTTCTCTGCTGTTCCGATAACCGAGGCTTTTCCTTATACCAATATCTTCAGATGGAAATTCCCTGCTTCGGGATCATCCCCAAAAGTTGACCTTTTCTGGTATGACGGAGGTATAAAGCCCCCAAATCCACCTGAAATGGAGGCCGATGACAAGGATCTTGAGAGTGAAGGCATGATGTTCGTCGGCGACAGGGGAAAGATCCTGGCAGGATTCAGGTGTAACAGTCCAAGGATAATACCCGAAGAGAAAATGATTGCGCACACCGGGTCTGCAGATCCACCTGAGGATGTAACGGTTTCCACGAATGTTTGGATCGATGCTATTTTAAATAACCGGCAATCACCCGGCAGTTTCCAGAATGCTGCGGTTTGCAATGAAACAACATTGCTTGCCGCCCCGGCATTGAGAGCCGGCAGAAAAATCATCTATGACCCGGTTAATATGCAAATTACAAACATACCCGAAGCCAACAGGTTCCTGCGACGTCAGGAGTACCGAAGGGGGTGGGAAATCTCATAATACCACCGGGAAACGGGACTGTTTTAGCAAATCATAAACTTAACTAATTATTTCAGGAGGACAACCTATGAAGAATATCTCACGCCGCAATTTCCTTGGTAAATCGCTTGCAATCGGAGCCGCCGGGATGGTGGTTCCCTCACTGATGGATTTCTCATCCGCTCAGGCCCACCCCCGTGTTCGCAGAAACAATATCTCACTTGCCCAGTGGGCACTTGTTAATGAGATCAGGGCAGGGGAATGGACAAACCTGGACTTCCCCCGTATCGCAAGGGAAGTTTTCGACATTGACGGAATCGAATTCGTCAATACCCTTTGGGAAGCACCAACCATGAACTATCTCAACACCCTTAAAAGGAATGCTGATGATTATGGTGTAACCATGGTCCTTATAATGTGCGATGCCGAAGGTGATGCCTGTGTGCCCACTAAAAAGGAACGCCGGCAGTTCGAAATCAATCACAGAAAATGGATTGATGCCGCACAGTATCTGGGTTGTCATGCAATCCGCACAAACTGTATTGGCCCCAGGGACGGAAACGTAAACAAGAAAGAAGCGCTTGAATGGTCGGCTGAAACCTACCATATGATGCTTGAGTATGCCATTCCTGCCGGAATAAGTGTTCTTATTGAAAATCATGGAGGTGTTTCCAATGATCCGGACTGGATGGTTGCTTTAATGAAGGAGGTCAACAATCTGTACTTTGGGGTCCTTCCCGACTGGAGGCGCCCGGGTGCAGAGTTTGATAATTATGAATTCCTTGAAAAAACCCTCCCTTATGCCGGAGGAATGTCATACAGGAACCAGCCTACCGAGGATCTTACGGCCAGAATGATAAAATTGACAATAGATGGAGGTTTCAGTGGCTGGTACGGAATTGAATCGGCAGGGAGGGAAGAAATCAGGAAAGGCAAGGAATTGTTAACAAAGTATTTGCAATTAACCTGAAGACTAGCCAATTATCCTGAAACTCAGCAGGACCATACTTTGCCCGGCCCGTGCCAGGACATTATTCCTGAATCACATTTTCCGAATCCTGATTGGCGCTTTCCGAATATGTCCTGGCATTAATTTTCTAAGTCTCAAATCGGGACCGGGGTGGAGAATCTGAAACCTGTGTTTTTATAATTTTGCGGGATTGTGGTGGCGGTTCCTGCTTTTTAATGGCAGGAATACGAACCAGGTCTGTTCGGGTACTATCGTTTTCAGTAATCCGTGCAAGAGTGTATATTGTGCCGTCTTCATCCGAAGCAATAGAGTTCACATAAAGCGGTCTTTGTCCGTCAGGATAAAAAACAGCTCCATGATCACAAAAAACCGCGGTTGGTATATCATAGGTAATAAGATGCAGGTTTTCCACACCTCTGGCAGCCCCCCGCTCTATTGCATCCTTGCCCTGCAACCTTTGCCCGTCAATATATACCGGTCCGCCGGTCAGATAACAGATTGTCCTGCCGTCCGGAGCAAGTGTAAACCCGAGATAACCGAAACTGAACATGTCGAACATGCCGCTCCTCCTGGAAGGAACCGAGGTGAGCCTTTCGAGAACTTCCAGGCTTTCATTGCAGGGGTCAAACCGGAACAGATATCCTGAATTGCCATGAACTCCGTAAAACCTGTTTTCCGGAGGGTACCAGAATACCTGACGCCAGTTGTATGCCATACTGCCTGCGGTGGATACCTCAAATTTTCCAAAATAATCTTTTCTCATGTTATCGCCCTTAACAGTCTCCACAACATCCGATCCCAATCTTAGCCGCTTTATTTCCCCTTCAGCATTTGTAAGGTAAGCTGCGCCATCGCGAGGATCCACACCTATCGAGCGGCAAATGACCCGGTAGCCATCGCCCTTTCTGCTTTCACCTGTACCGGTAAACGGGCCAAGGTCAGTCATTTCCATGCTGCTTGTATTAAAACGGAAAAGATGGCCGGTAGGCCACGTTAATCCGTAAACAAGTCCGCGATCCGTATCCATGGCAGTAGTCAGTATGCCTTCACCATTAGGTGCAATACCGAGTGATTCACTGGTTTTGGTTTTCAGGTCATATGCCAGTAAATGGCCCCCGCGATAAGGCTTGTAATCTCCCCGGGGCACTCCCGGCACTTCGGTGCCCTCTTTTATGCTGTAATAGCCAAGATGGGTAGAAAAATAAAGCCTGCCACCTGACTCATAAAAATTTACATGGCTTTTACCCTGGGCAACAACTTTCATATCTTTTTCACCACACATTTCAGTCAGATCTCCCAGGTGTTCTATTTGTTGATTTTCCGGGTCGAATGAATACATTTGTCCGGCAACATCCATTAATTCAGAACAGAGCACATAGTATATCTTACCGTCACTTGCTGCTGAAAGACCGTTATATGTGTCATGAGCAAATTCAAAGGCGGAATTAAAGGGTTCTGCAATAAGCTTCTTCCCTGAGCTATATAATGCACCGATAAGTTGTGTATGTTGTGTCATGTTTTTGTTGGCTGTTTTTTCAGCATTTCACTTATCTGCTTCCATGCCGGCGTAAATTGATAATTTCCTGAATTCATCGAGTATCCTTTCCTGTATGCCCTTATTCCATTTCGCCGGCAGCCCGTATACCATCTGTGATATCTCTCCCTCGTATTCGCCTTCTTCAAGTATGGTTTCTGATGGTATATAACCCATTATATCATTTGCATATCCCATAACGAAAATTTCATGCCCAAAGATCCTTTTAAGTTGAATTGCGTACTCAATTACAGGTTCTCCACCCATGATCATTATCGGCTGATCTCCGAGTTTCCAGACCTGGACGGGATACGGATAAGAGGTGATCGCCGGTTCTTTGTTTTCCATCCTTTTAAGTTGACTTGCAGCCCAGCGCTGCTGATAGCCCGTGGTTTGAGTTTTTATTTCCATCAGAGCTTCTTTGCCGGGAAGTGAGGAAAAAGCCAGGTCTATCTCAGAATAGGCTGTTGCAATATGAGGCTTGAGATTTTTCATTTCTTCCTTCAACACCCTGTCAACAGCGGCGGCCAATTCTTTTCCGTACTGCTCTGCCAGGGGTACTGTCCGGCGTGGCAGGGGGTTCTGATCTGCACCTGCGCCCTGGAAAAACATAGCAGTGGCTCCGGGGTAAAGATTTTCCAGTTCTATTTGGGCAAATCCGGCATAATCACCTGAAAACAGGTAATTATCCAGAACCGTGGTGTGGCAGGCATATCCAAAAACCAATGCCACAGGATTGTGTAAAGTATCCGTCACTTTTATCACAGGAACAGAATGGTCGTTGGGGCCTTTTAGTTCTGTTTGTAAAAACAGGGTTGCGGCATTGTTATTTCGCCGGTTAACCTGGAACCTTACAATCCCGTTACCGGAATACATATGAGCCGGGTTCAAGGAGTAAATGGCTTTTCCGGTTAACTCAACAATTTTGTTCTCAAGCTCATGAGAATATCTTCTGATAATCTCAATATGGGAAGTATCAAGAGGGTAAATATCAAAAAGAGCATCCATCAGGACCGGGCCGGTATGGGTATGGGAACTGCTTAAAATAATTTCTGCCCTTTCAAATCCATATTTAGCTGCTATCCTGTCTCTTATATTGTCAGACATTTTTCCAGGAAAACCCAGAAGATCAGTTGTAATGAGCAATACCTTTTTACCGGCACAATCTTCCAGCACCAGGGCCTTTGCCCACAGGTCATGCATGACACCTTCGGAAGGCCTGTCACGTGAGGCATACCCTGCCATCCATATAGGTTCTTCCGGGGTTATTACCATTTTCGATACACCAGCCTTCCAAAGATCACAGGCATACAACTGCCCGGCATACAACGAATTGATGATAAAAATCAGTAATAAGGCAATCACGGGGACAATTCCGGATTTTATCACCTTACCAGGAACCTTGCTAAAGGATAGATTTGACGGATTGGTCATTCTGTACATATTGAGAAATACTATAACCTGGACAGCAAAAAATGGAAATGCTGTTGTAATATTACCAATAATAGTAAAAGATTTTGTTATTTTCCCCTGAAAAAATTGACCTGAAGGTCGATTTCCCATGCAATGTATTGTGCCCTGAATGATTCTCTCATAATGGAAATTTCATGTACATTTCTCCTGTAGGAAAAGAAGCCAGAATTTTGTCCAAAAAATACAAAATTCTGACTTACAGGAGGAATCGCTGCGCTTTAACATAAAATTTTTTCATCTTTTCTGTGTGTAATTTAAGCTGAAAAAATTTCATGTACATTTGCAAAGAAAACATATACAGGTAAAATTATAAAGGATGGAAAGATTTAAATGCGAAAAATGCGGGAAGCTCTTCGAAAATGAGGGTGTAGTGCTGGAGTATAACAGCCCTGTGTACGGACCCTGTAGCAAAAGAGTGGCTGATTGTCCTGATTGCGGTAGTAAAAGTGATACATACCGGCCTGTCAGACAGGCAAAATCAAAACCTTCATACTGTACGGGTAATATGCCCGTCAGCGGGACATGTCCTCCGGGAGGCTGCTGTCAGGGCTGAAACCATCATCATGCAATATCTGTAATGCCATTTAATTCCTGATACAAAAAAGCTGAATTCTCTTAAAAAAATAAAGGGATGATGATCATCCCTTTATTTTTTTAAGCTCTGTGAGCTTATCCAGGAGTTTATCCATTTCCGCAGGTCTAAGGTTCGGCCTGCTTAGCATTTCTTCAATATCTTCGATGGTTCGCTCCTTTTCCAGTTTTTCCTGTTTTCCCTCGGTAGTTTCCGGAGTAAGTATTATATCGTCACCTACTTCTTCTTTAAGCTGATGTATCATGTTCTCCATCATTTGCCGGAACGGTTCGCGGAACTGCTCAGGAATATTATGAGGCATCATATGCTTCATCATTTCATATTGACCGAGCATAATTTTAAACTGGCTGGCAAATTCAGGATTCATTCCCTGAATCTCCCCCTCTGACATTTTATCAGCCAGCTTTTTGAACAATGCCAATAATGTTTCAAAATTTTGCCTGAATGACTTGTCGTTTGAATCCATAACTAACAATTTTATATGATATGCTTATAGATCTTTGGCTAATAAACCCGATCAGGTCAAACTCCGGTTTCCATTAATGCTTTCCCTGGCTGCAGGCTTACGAACTGACTTTTCACATATCATACAACAACAGTTGTGCCAATTTGTTGCTCAAGGATCATCAACCAATTTTTTCAAAATCAAAAAGTCCGCTTCTGTATGAATCAATGGGTGCACATGAACATGTAAGGTTCCGGTCTCCATAGGCATCATCAACACGGCTTGCGGCGGGCCAGAATTTGTTGTCGGCTATCCATTTAAGAGGATAGGCTGCCTTTTCCCGGCCATAGGGGCGGTCCCAGTTATCTGAAACCGTAACCTCCGAAGTGTGCGGGGCATTTTTCAGAACGTTATTGATCTTATCCGCCCTTCCATCATGAATTTCCATCATCTCTTCATGAATGCTGATCATTGCTTCAGTGAAACGGTTCAGTTCATGGAGCGATTCACTTTCAGTAGGTTCAACCATCAGTGTTCCGGAAACCGGGAAGGACAGCGTGGGAGCATGAAAGCCATAATCCATAAGCCTTTTGGCAATATCCCGTTCAGTTATATCTATGCCCGTATCATTTTTGAAATTACGGCAGTCAAGTATCATTTCATGTGCAACAAAACCATTTATCCCCTTGTACAGTACTTTATAATGATCTCCGAGAGTTGCAGCCAGATAATTGGCATTCAGAATGGCGATCCTGGTTGCCTGGGTTAAGCCGCTACCCCCAAGCATTTTTATGTATGCATGAGAGATGGTTAGTATGCTTGCACTTCCCCAGGGCGCTGAAGCAATTGCTTCGACACCTTTCTCCCCGCCGGTTGCTACTACCGGGTGCCTGGGCAGAAATTCAACAAGGTGGCTGGCAACGCCTATCGGTCCCATGCCAGGACCACCCCCACCATGAGGAATGGCAAACGTTTTATGCAGGTTCAGGTGGCAGACATCTGCTCCTACACATGCCGGATTGGTAAGACCCACCTGGGCATTCATATTGGCACCATCCATATAAACCTGCCCCCCCATTTCATGGATTACCGAGATCATTTCTTTTATGCCGGGCTCATAGACACCGTGGGTGGAAGGATAGGTAACCATAAACGCAGCCAGCCTGTCACTGTACTGCCGGGCCTTTTTAGCCAGATCCTCCATGTCAACATTTCCATGCCTGTCACAGTCCACTATTACAACCTCCATCCCTGCCATTACAGCACTTGCAGGGTTTGTGCCATGGGCTGAGGAGGGTATCAGGCATACATTCCTGTGATGTTCATTCCTGCTTTGATGATACCGCTGGATTACAGCCAGCCCTGCATATTCTCCGGCGGCACCGGAATTAGGCTGGAATGATATCGCATCAAAACCTGTTATCACGCGGAGATCGGCAGCCAGTTCATCCATTAGCTCATGGTATCCTTCGGCCTGGTCGAGGGGGACAAAAGGGTGTATCCCTCCTACCTCCGGCCAGCTGAGCGGCAGCAGCTCGGTGGCGGCATTAAGTTTCATAGTGCAGGAACCAAGGGATATCATTGAGTGCGTCAGGCTGAAATCCTTCCTTTCGAGCTTTTTAATATATCTCATCAACTCGGTCTCAGAACGATAGGCGTTGAAAACCTCCATTGTCAGGAAATCACTGTCCCGCAAGAAGGACTTGTCCAGGCTTATTTCAGTGAACAGCCGGTCGGCAACAGATGATTTCTTGCCGGCAGCCTTTCCGAACACCCCGGTTATTAGGTTAATATCCCCAAGCAGGGTAGTCTCATCAAGGCTTATCCTGACAGTACCATCGTCGGCATACAAAAAATTGATCCTGTTATCAAGGGCTATTTTCCTGATATCCCCGGTAGTGATCCCCTCAGGAAGCCTTATTCTCAATGTGTCGAAAAAGTTTTTGTTTTCCTGCGCATAACCAATTTCCTCAAGGTGACGGGCCAGGGTGACAGCACTCTGGTGCACATGTCCGGCGATCCGCCTGAGCCCGTCAGCTCCGTGGTAAACCGCATACATGCCGGCCATAGTGGCCAGGAGGGCCTGGGCTGTACAGATGTTGGAGGTTGCCCGTTCACGCTTGATATGCTGTTCACGTGTCTGAAGAGCCATCCTGAGGGCATATTTGCCCTGTACATCAAGGGTGACACCAATAATCCTTCCGGGTATATGGCGCTTAAACTTATCCCGGGTTGCAAAATATCCTGCATGCGGTCCGCCGTATCCAAGAGGTATTCCAAAGCGTTGTGTTGAGCCAACCACTACATCAGCTCCCCATTCCCCGGGTGGAGTAAGCATGGCAAGGCTCAGAATGTCGGCGATTACTCCTGTAATAATCCCTTTTTGGCCGGCATCCGAAACAATATCCCTGTAATCATGGATCTCACCATCACCAGCCGGGTACTGAAGCATCAGGCCAAAAAAACTTTCGTCAAGTTCTACCTTTTTATAATTTCCCGTCACCAGGTCAATGCCGAGCGATCCGGCCCGGGTTCTTAGTACGGCCAATGTTTGGGGGAATATATTCTCGTCGGCGAAGAATTTTACCGAACCTTGTTTAACCCTGGCTCTCGGTCGTGAATTGTACATCATTATCATCCCTTCAGCAGCGGCTGTTGCCTCATCAAGCAATGATGCATTGGCAATTTCCATTGCAGTAAGGTCCATGATCACCGTCTGAAAATTAAGCAGGGCTTCCAGTCTGCCCTGGGAAATTTCAGCCTGATATGGTGTATAGGACGTGTACCAGCTTGGATTTTCAAGAATATTGCGTTGTATCACCGACGGGAAAATTGTATCGTAATACCCAAGTCCGATATATGATTTATACACTTTATTCTTTGAGACAATATTCCATATCTTCTGCAAATACTCATATTCGCTTATGCCCTCCTCCATGTCCATTGGGGCTTCAAGCCTGATGGAAGGGGGCACGGTTTTGTCTATCAGTTCATCCAGTGACTTTACACCTATCCTTTTTAACATAGTTTCAATATCCCCGTTCCGGGGGCCGTTATGCCTGCTTAAAAAACTGTCAAGTGCCATACTTATAATATTTTTTTATTAATCTTCATTTTTCAGGCAAAAAATTTTCGTGCCTGTTTGATATGCAAGTCGCGAACCGCTAATTGTGTATAATATCTATACACAAGGCAGCCAGAATGTATTAATTTTGTTACACATTTTTTTCATTCCCGATATCCGGCAACAATGCTAACCCTGCGCCGGATAACAATAGACATGACCAGGCAACCCTGTCAGGAAAGAAGAAAGGGATTATTCACCTTTTCTTCCCCAATGGTGGTTTCCGCACCATGACCACAATAAACCAGGACGTCATCTGGCAATTCAAGTAATTTTTCACGGATTGACCTTATTAAAGTATCATAATCACCGCCTGGCAGGTCGGTTCTCCCTATACTTCCATTAAACAACACATCTCCGGTAAGTATGAAATTGTCATCCTTGCTGTATAAGGCAACGCTGCCAGGAGAGTGGCCGGGAACATGAATAATTTCAAGAAAGGAATTGCCAAATGAAATTCTTTTGCCTTCCTGAAGATACACATCTGATTTTGGAGGTGCTTCGACTTCAAGACCAAAAATCTTTCCGGTTTCAACAGCATTTTCCAGTAAGAATTCATCATCGGCATGGGCTGCATTAATGATTTTGAATTTATTTTTGAAAAATGAGTTGCCCAGAACATGATCAACGTGACAGTGGGTATTAACAATCATAACAGGCTTGAGCCTGTTGTTCTCAATGAAATACAGCACCTTCTTTTTTTCGTCCACCGTATAGCTTCCCATATCGGCCAAAACGCATTCCCCGGTTTCATCGTATAGTAAAAATGAATTTTCCGAAAAGGGATTAAAAACAAATTTCTGAACTTTTATCATATGGTTAATTACAAATTTCTATTTTTTATTCAATTTAAGGCGGGCAGAATCAGATTACATCAATGATATCAATTATGATCCTTTTTTATTACATTGTTCTGCCTTTTAAAAGAGGAACAAAAACAAAGCGTCCATGTTCAGTTTTTTCAAATTCATCATCACTTTTCCTGACAATCCTTGTCATAACCTGAGAACCGCTGTCTCCAAGAGGTACTACCAGGATTCCTCCTGTCTTGAGCTGAGATTTTAGTTTTTCCGGCATCTCCGTTGCACCTGCTGTTACAAGAATTCTGTCAAAGGGCGCGTAGGCCTCAAGCCCTTCATAACCGTCGCCATAGAAAAAGTTTGCCTTATAGCCTATTGAAGGAAGGAAGGATTGTGTTTTCAGGTATAAATCCCTCTGTCGTTCAATTGTGTAAACCGTCGCTCCCATTTCCATCAGAACGGCGGTCTGGTAACCGGACCCGGTACCGATTTCGAGCACCTTGTCATGACGACGTACATCAAGCAGCTGGGTCTGAAATGCAACCGTAAAGGGTTGTGAAATTGTCTGGCCACTGCCTATCGGAAAAGCCTGATCTTTGTAAGCAAACCTTTCCAAACCGGTATCCATGAACAGGTGCCGCGGAACTTTCATCAGGGCTTCCAGAACCCTTGTATCATGAATTCCTTTGCCACGGACTTCCTCAACAAGTATTTTCCTTAAGCCTTTGTGACGGTACGTGTCCTTCATCAGAGAAATTACATTAAAATAAACAGCCGGCCGGTGCTAGTAGCTGATACTATTATTAGAAGCATTATACGGGATTAACCATTTTGCAGCAAAGTTAAACATAACTGATAAATTATGTTTGTTCTTCTGCCCAAAAACCAGATAAAAAGGCAAACTGCAATTAACAGCACAAAGTTGATAAGTATAAAGCATCTGGCCACTTTTAATGTAGAAAATTAGCTTATTTTTGTAGCAAACTCCTCCCTATGCTAAAAACCGGCTTCGTTGGAATTCTGACTGATGCAGTATTTGACGCTATTTCAATGCATCCCGGCTTTGATCTTACCGGGGTATACCCGGAAAGGGATTCTTTGTCCGGAAAAAGTATTGCCGGGAAAAACTTACCGCGGCTGTCGGCAGATACCTTGTTTGCGTGCAATGAGGTTCTCATCATACAACAGGCAGGGGTCGGCATGCTCGATATTATTATAGAAGCTTTAAGACATTCCAGGCATATTATGCTTTTGGATATCGAGGGATTATGTTCAGTTCCGTTAACCAGGCTTTTAAAATTGCACCGGGAGGCAGAGACTGTAATTAAAATAATGCATACAGAAAGGGTCAATCCTGCCCTGAAGGCATGCCTCCCACTGTTAAATCACCCTTGCTTATTTGATGTTAAGTTAATGGTCCCGGGAAATCATGATGACAATTGCTGCAGGCCTGCTGCGGGAGCCCTGTCAAGAATGCTTGATGTACTTTTGTTCTTATGCCCTTTTAATATTCAAAAAACCCAATCGCTCCGGCATCATTTCAGCACATCATCAACCGGACTGATAAATGCCAGGGTTGAGTTTGACAACGGTTCGGTTGCCAATATACTGTCTTCAGAAATAGCAGAAAAAGAAGATTTCTGCATTGACATCTATCAGGGTAACATGCTCCTGAAAGTAGATATGCTCCGGCACAAGCTGCTTTGTTTTGAAACACGCGCAAAAGGAATTACATTGAAATCATATACAAAGCAGTATAATAATACAGCAGGACAAACCATTCACAATGAACTTGATGTTTTCTACAATTCAATAATAAGTAAAAATTCTACAGCGAAAGACCTTTTCGAATTATCAAGGCTGCTGGACCTGAGCCAAAGGATCACAGAAAAGTCATCGAGTTCGGTGAGTGCATACCATCCGGTGTCAACCAATACACTAGCAGGATGCATCATAAAAAGCAAATAATCAAATATCTCACGGCAGATTTTTGTTCATCACTTTTGGGCTGGACCCTGTTTTATCTTTATTTTGCTGATTCATCAACCGACGGGGGATCATCCGGAATATTGCTACTGCCACCGGCCGATCCGCAATTCCTTAATGGTCTTTTAATTCTCCCGGCCTTCTGGCTGAGTCTGCATTTTATGTGGGGATTTTACCGTGGTATATTGCGGCGTTCCCGGCTTAAGGAGCTGGGAGCTTCAGTTTCGGTTTCATTAACAGGAACATTAATAATTTTCCTGTTCCTGATCTCCCGGGTCAATATTCCGGGTGAGGCAGGGAATTTTTTCAATGCATTTCTTATCCTGCTTTCCATTAATTTCGGAGTATTTTATGTTCCAAGATTAATAATTACCTCATACTACTTATCAGCTATCAGGAAAGGCAGAGCCGGGGTAAACACCCTTATAATCGGAAGTGATAAAAAAGCCGTGGATATCTACAGGGAAATTAATACCCAGCTAAAATCAACGGGAAACAGATTTATAGGATTTATTAATATAAACGGGAACAGTCATTATCCGATGGCCGGTTTTCTCAAACACCTTGGGGGCGCCGACTCACTGCCCGGAATTATTTCAAATTACCAGGTAGATGAGGTAATTCTGGCCATTGAATCTACCGAACACAGCAGAATCGATAAAATAATAAATGATCTTGATCATCCTGGCATTATGATAAAGGCTATCCCGGGACTGAATGATATACTGACAGGCAGGGTAAGGATAAACTCTGTAATTGAAACTCCCCTGATCCAGATATCCCACAGATTAATGCCTGCCTGGCAAAGAAACGTGAAACATGTACTGGACATTGCATTGTCTCTTCTTGCACTGATACTTTTTTTGCCTCTGTCTGTTGCTATTATTATATGGATAAGGCTGAGTTCTGAAGGACCTGTTATATACAGTCATGAAAGGATTGGCAAGAACGGGAAGCCATTCATGATTTACAAGTACCGGACAATGATCCATAATGCCGAAAAAAACGGGCCTGAATTGTCATCAGAAAATGATGCCAGGATAACCAGGCCGGGGCGCTTCCTCAGGAGAACAAGGCTGGATGAGATACCCAATTTCATAAATGTTTTAAAAGGAGAAATGTCACTCGTGGGACCTCGACCGGAGCGCCGGTATTATATTAACCAGATAATGAAAAAGGCTCCTCATTACAAACACCTGCTCAGGATAAAGCCAGGCATTACCTCCTGGGGACAGATCAGGTACGGGTATGCGGAAAACGTGGATCAAATGATCCAGCGACTTAAGTATGATATTATCTATCTTGAAAACATGTCTGTTTTTGTAGATTTTCAAATACTTATCCTCACTATTGCTGTTATTTTCAGGCGTGACGGCGTATAAATAATTTTGTTTTCTTACCACAATTCAATAAATTGTGGTAAAAATTATAAAAAATACAAGGATGGAAAAAAAGAAAAAATTTGCAGTAGTATTGTCTGGCTGCGGGGTTTTTGACGGCAGTGAGATACATGAAGCAACTATGACCCTTTATGCCATCATGAATAACGGCGGAGAGTATGAGATTTTCGCACCGGACATACCCCAGCATCATGTAATAAACCATATTACCGGTGAGCAAACGGATGAAAAAAGAAATGTCCTCACCGAATCTGCAAGGCTGGCCCGTGGTAAGATAAAGGCACTTACCGAATTCAGAACAGAAAATTTTGATGCATTAATATTCCCAGGAGGATTTGGGGTGGCTAAGAATTTATCAAGCTTTGCGTTTGACGGAGCAGAATGCATGATTAATGTTCAGGTGGAAAAGATAATAAGAGAGATGGTAAGTCAGGAAAAACCGGTCGGGGCACTTTGCATTGCCCCTGTGCTGATGGCCAGGATTCTCGAAAAGCCTGAACTGACTATCGGACAGGATGCAGAAACTGCCCGGGCACTGGAATCCATGGGAAGCGTGCATAAAAATACCAGCCATGGTGAAGTTGTTGTGGATAAAAAATATAAACTGGTCACTTCACCCTGTTATATGCTGGATGCAACCATACTGGATATAGCCGCCGGTGCAGATGCTGCTGTAAAGGAATTGTTCAGGCTGTTTTAACCGGCCGGCATATCAATCCGACGGTTAACCGGGTCCTGATCCGAAGTTTCCAGGGTGCTGCAGGGTTTCAGGGTCCTCGCCCAGACCGGGTTATATCTGCCCGTTCTCTATCATAACGATTATCTGGTCGATCAGCTTGTCCTCACCCTCGGCGTCAAAGGTAGTTTTAAGATTAGACCCGAAGAGCCTGGCAACAGCCTGCCAGAAAAAAGCGGAAAATGATCCCCTTAACTCCCTGAGAAGTTCATACGATGTGTTTCCTGTTTCCCTGTCTATCAGTTTTATAAGCAGCCTTCCCTGGGTAATGGTGAGTGATTTAAGCTCATCCTCAAATTCATCCATCAGTTCACGTTCTACCTGCTTGACAAACTGCTTGCGTTCCCTTTCTGTTTTAAGTTCAACAAAAGCATCGTTCATCTCATCGAGCATTCCGGCTGCGAGAACGGCATAAGGATGTACAATCTTAAGGTTATATACCAGCCGTTCATATCTCCTCATATCCCGTCTTCGGTCAAATTGCGGTTCAGGAAAAACAGATACCTCCTCGATCGTGGTATGCAGAAGCGTGTCGCTGCCCTGTAATATCTTCCTGAGTATATAAAACTCAGTTACCGCAGTGGAATCATCAATCAGCTCCTGCGCAGACAGGGAGGACAGAGATAAAACACAAACCGATAAGAGTAGGATAATTCTGTTCATATTGATACAAACGATCTGAAAAGGGCATAATTGTAATTAAACTGCAAAGAGATAACTTTTATTGCACCTTACCATCTTCACTATAAACGATAAAGGGATAAAATGGTTGTATCAAACCCCGGATAATACAAGTTGCCCGATTTCGATCTCTTTTAAGGTAAACAATGACAGGCTTTTAATATTAAAAAGATATATTTGCAGTTTTTCAGTTCACAATAAACCTTAAGGCGCCGGATCGCCTCCCCGGTGCAAGCCTGAAGCATGAATCGTCCATGTTAATATTTCAGTATCCTCACAAAATACAAAGAATTATACATCAGATAAGAATTACCAAAAAATATTAATTGTTTGCAAATCGACTGAAAATCAAATTATTGTGATTCAAAAATATATAAGACCACTGATTACTTGTAAAAAGAGTCATACCTAAAAATTACCACATGGATAAAAAAATAAAGATCGACGTACGTTCTGAAATTGGTGAGCTGGAAGCTGTTATTATTCACACTCCAGGGCCGGAAGTGGAAAATATGACGCCCGGCAATGCGGAACGCGCCCTGTACAGTGACATCCTTAATTTAACAGTAGCACAAAAAGAATACTCACGGCTGGAAGAGATTCTTGGCAGATTTACAAAAGTTTTCAGAGTCAAGGATCTTCTGGTTGAAACTCTCAATAACAGCAGGGTTAAAGAAACTCTCGTGGAAAGGATATGCAGCAATGATGATATCGGCGACATAAAGGAATATCTCCTGGAACAATCGCGGGAAGAACTTGCCGGCCTGCTTATTGAAGGAGTTGTTATGCAAAAAAACACACTGACAAGGTTTCTAAGCAGAGAACGCTATGCCTTGCCCCCCCTTCATAACTTTTTCTTCACCAGGGATGCAGCCATTCCAATGCTCGATTATGTACTTATCAGCAGGATGGCGAATAAGGTAAGGGAACGGGAATCAATAATCCTTGAAACCATATTTGATTTCAGCGGGTTCTTCAACACCAAAACTCACAGTACATTCACCGCCAACCCCCTTGCAACAATAGAAGGCGGCGATGTGCTGGTTGCCCGGGAGGACATACTGATTATCGGTAACGGTTCCCGTACCAGCGTGCAGGGCATAGATCTCATACTTGAGATTCTAAAGGCACGTAAAAAAAATAAAATACATATAATAGTACAGGAATTACCGGCTGGTCCGGAATCCTTCATACACCTGGATATGATATTCACCCTGCTTGACAAAGACTTCTGCATGGTTTATGAACCGGTTATTTACAGGACAAGCAAATATCAGACAGTACACATAACCATCGATAACGGAAAAGTAAGTTCAATAAGGGAAGAAAAAAATATCCCGGAAACCCTGAGTAAACTGGGAATGGATATTAAGCCGGTTTTCTGCGGCGGTGAATCTGATATATGGACCCAGGAAAGGGAACAGTGGCACAGCGGTGCCAACTTCTTCGCCCTGGCACCGGGAAAAGTAATAGGCTATGCAAGGAACAGCCATACGCTTGACCAAATGAGCAAAAACGGTTTTGAGATAATTAATGACCAGGATATAATTTCAGGCAGAGTGGATCCGAATCAACATAAAAAGATGATGATTACCCTCGACGGATCCGAATTACCAAGGGGCGGCGGCGGAGCCAGGTGCATGACCATGCCCCTTAAACGAAAGGCAGTAAACTGGTAGTCACATCATTAACCAAACGCCCTTTTTACCATATCGGCCGCCTCCTGAAGAGTAGTAGCTGAATACACTTTGAGCCCGGAATCGTCAATAAGCTGCTTTGCCTCTATTGCATTGGTGCCCTGCAATCTTACTATAACAGGCACATCAATGTCACCGATGCTGTTATAAGCCTCGACTATTCCTTTTGCCACCCTGTCGCACCTGACAATACCGCCAAAAATATTGATCAGGATTGCCTTTACATTCGGATCTTTCAGTATAATGCGAAAGCCGGCCTCAACGGTTGTTGCATTTGCCGTGCCCCCTACATCAAGAAAATTGGCCGGATCACCCCCTGAAAGCTTGATAATATCCATGGTTGCCATCGCCAGTCCGGCTCCATTAACCATACAGCCAACATTGCCGTCCAGTTTAACAAAATTCAGATCATATTTACCGGCTTCCACCTCGGCGGGATCTTCTTCCGATATATCCCGCATCTCAGCATAATCGGGATGGCGGAAAAGGGCGTTGCTGTCAAGGACAACCTTGGCATCAGCTGCCAGCACAAAATCATCAGAGGTCTTGAAAACGGGGTTTATTTCAAAAAGTGAGGCGTCTGATTTTTCATATGAACGGTAAAGGGACATTACAAACCTGGTCATCTCCTTGAATGCTTTACCCTCCAGTCCGAGATTAAAGGCGATCTTCCTTGCCTGGAAAGCCTGCAGGCCGACACAGGGATCAATTTCTTCCCTGAAAATAAGATGGGGGGTCTTTTCAGCCACAGTTTCAATATCCATGCCCCCTTCGGTTGAATACATAATAATGTTACGTCCTGTTTGCCTGTTCAGCAAGACACTCATATAAAATTCCTGTACCTGGCTTTCTCCTGGATAAAAGATTCCCTGCTCAATAAGGATTTTCTGTACCTTTTTCCCCTCCGGTCCGGTTTGATGAGTCACCAGGGTCATGCCCAGAATGTCTGCAGCATACTTACATACCTCATCAACGGAGGTTGCTATCTTTACTCCCCCGCCTTTTCCCCTGCCTCCGGCGTGGATTTGCGCTTTTACTGCCCAGCTGACTGTGCCGGTCTTGCGGCTTATCTCCCTGGCAGCATCTATTGCCGATTCGGGCGATTCAACCACGATGCCCTCGGGAACAGCCACACCGTATTGCTTTAAGATGTGTTTCCCCTGATATTCATGTAAGTTCATATGGTATGGATTAAGATATTAGGTCTATCTTTGCAATTCATAAAAATATCCATTTTTTTTATATTTATCCTCATTCAACCATTGCCCGATGTCAAGAAGAAAACTTGCCAATGACGAGCTGCAGAGAAAATCAATTGCAGCTTACAAGGAAGCAGGCAAACTGCCACTGGTAATAGTGCTCGATAATGTAAGAAGCCTGAATAATATAGGATCTGTTTTCAGAACCGCAGACGCCTTTCTGCTGGAGTCGATTTATCTTTGTGGCTTTACAGCTACACCTCCCCATAAAGATATTCACAAAACAGCACTTGGTGCAACCGAATCGGTAAACTGGAAACATTTTTCATCAACACAGGCAGCAATTGCAGAACTAAGGGCAGACGGCTTCAAAATTGTCTGCCTTGAGCAAACGCAGGGGAGTATACCATTATTCAGTTTTTCCCCCGCAAAGGACACCAGCTATGCAATGGTATTCGGAAATGAGGTCAGAGGAGTAAGCCAGGAAATAATCGATGTCAGTGATATCTGCATCGAAATTCCCCAGTTCGGGACCAAACACTCTTTTAACATTGCTGTAAGCGCCGGAATAGTTTTATGGGATTTCTTCATCAAGGTCCAGTGCCCGTGAAAAGCCGTATTATGGTTTGCCGCGGGTCTGCCTGAATGCAGGACGCAAAGGCCATCTAAAAAAAGAAGGCTGCCC
>SLJO01000228.1 GCA_007135095.1 Bacteroidales bacterium
ATAAATGATTACAGGACATTGTCGCCTGTACAGATGACAGATGCCAATTTGAACCGTTCCGCGGTGGAAACGGATGAGCTCGGAATGGTCGTTAAATCAGCTGTGATGGGGAAAGCAGGTGCCGGTGAAGGAGATACCCTGACAAATCCTACCATCAAAATGGAGTATGATCTTTTTAACTGGCAAAACAACCGCAAACCCAATTATGCGCATTTGCTGGCCAGAGAGAATCATGGTGCTGCAGATAGCCGCTGGCAGGAAAGTTATGCCTATTCTGATGGAGGCGGGGCGGTAATCATGACCAAATCACAAACCAGGCCGGGGAAAGCCATGAAATGGGACCCTGTAGATAAAGTAGTTAAGGAAATTGAGGCTGATCCGCGATGGATAGGGAACGGAAGAACGATTTTTAATAATAAAGGAAATCCGGTAAAACAGTATGAACCATATTTCAGCACCACACATGAGTATGAAAGTGAAAATGAATTGGTAGAGACGGGGGTTTCACCTGTTCATTTTTATGATCCGATCGGAAGAAACATCAGGACTAATAACCCTAATGGTACTTTTGTAAAAGTGGAATTTGATGCGTGGCACTTAAAATCTTTTGATGTAAATGACACGGTAAAAGAAAGTCAATGGTATGCCGATCGCGGAAGTCCGGACCCGTCAGTGATTGCAGAGCCCACCGATCCCGAGCAGCGGGCGGCATGGCTTGCCGCGAAACATGCCAACACCCCGGCAATCACATATACTGATTCACTCGGCAGGAGAAATTATATTGTTTCAGATCATGGAGGTGGCAAGACTACCGGCACGCATTCAGAAAGCGATGCTGCAGGCAGATTTTCTATTACATATGATCAAATGGGAAGGCGGGTGGCTGAAGGATATTCAAACTTACTTGGGCAATCGGTTTACAGTAAGACTGCCGAGAAGGGTGAATTATGGATTTTTATCGATGTGTTGGGCAGACTGGTAAAGTTATGGGATAATAATATCAGGGAGATGCGGACAACGTTCGACGAGCTCCACAGACCAGTAAGCACATTTGCAAAAGAAGGTACTAATGAAATACTTTTTGCACATCTTGTTTATGGTGACGGTCTTGCCAATGCCGAAGATAAGAATATGAAGGGGAAGCTTTACCAGATGTATGATCAGACTGGTTCTATATATCTTAATAAAGTTGATTTTAAAGGAAATGTGGTTGAGACAGAAAGGAAATTGGCAAAGGATTATAAACATTCAATCAATTGGAGCATTCTTGAAGGTCTTACCTCGATTTCTGATATTGAAAATGCCGCAGTCCCGTTACTGGAAGACGAATTGTTTTCTTCCTCAACGGAATTAGATGCCCTTAACAGACCATTTTCAGTAGTCCTTCCCGACTCTTCAATTATTGAGCCCGAGTATGATGAATCAAACATGCTTGAATCCCTGCGGGTTAAAATCATGGGTACTGAAAATTATGAAACATTCCTGGACAGTCAGGACTATGATGCAAAAGGTCAAAGGCAATTTACGAAATATGGGAATGGGCTTATTTCTAAATATTTATATGATACCAAAACTTTCCGGCTTGAAAATATGATTACTAAAATAGATGGAACAGCCGATGCACAGAGTCTGCAAAACCTCCATTATGTTTATGATCCCGCCGGTAATATTGTATATACTAAAGACAACGCCCAACAGACTCATTATTTTCAGAATTCAGTAGTCAAACCTGAAAGGAAATTTGAATATGATGCTCTTTACCGTCTCATCTTTGCCAATGGCCGGGAATTGGCAGGTCCAGGCAATCAAAAGAGAAATCATCTAGACCTTCCTATCGTGAACCAGTTGCCCCATGTGAATGATACCGAAGCAATCAGAAACTATAAGGAACTGTACGAGTACGATGATTGTGGCAATATATTAGTAATGCAGCATTTTGCACAAAATGGTAACTGGAAACGAAATTATCATTATGATTATCAGCATGATGCAACAAATAACACCAACCGGCTGAAAGGAACAAGCAGTCCTGGTGATCCGGATGGGCAGTTAAGTGAGAAATATGTGCATGATATTCATGGCAATATGACTTCGATGCCTCATTTATCGGCGCCTGACAGTTTGAAATGGAATTTTATGGACCATCTGAAAGAAGTGGATCTTGGTGGTGGAGGCACAGTACATTACGTGTATGGATTGGGTGGTAATCGGATCAGGAAAGTCATTGAAAGGCCCGGGGGAAAAAAGATAGAACGAATATATCTTGGGGCAGTAGAGATATACAGGGAGAGCCAAGGCAATGGCAACCCTGAAATGGAGCGTTACACCTTGCACATTTCTGATAATTCCGGAAAAATAGCACAGGTAGATACAAAAACCATTGACCTTAATAATACAGATCCGGGTAACATATTGGATCAAAACAACATCCGCTATCAATACGGGAATCATCTTGGTTCGGCCACCATGGAGACGAATGAAGCAGGAAATGTAATTTCTTATGAAGAATACCACCCCTATGGTACAAGTGCATACCGGAGTTGTAAGAGCAATGTGGATTTGAGTTTAAAGCGTTACCGCTTTAGCGGAAAGGAACGCGACGACGAGACTGGGCTGTACTACTTCGGAGCGAGGTATTACGCGCCATGGCTGGGCAGGTGGACAAGTAGCGATCCGACCGGCATGGAAGATGGGATGAACCTCTTCCGGTTCTCGCAAGGCAACCCATCAACTCTAACCGACCCAAATGGGACTCAAACGCATCGAGCAGAACTTCTTCTCCCCGAATACTCGAGTGAATCCGAAGATCCTGAGACAGGAGAATTAAGATTTGATTTCTACTTCGAGGGGGATTTGGATGACGAGGATAATGGTAGCTCTGAAGCGGCGTTGCCAACCGGTGCTATAGACACATCGCCCTCGGAGCCAGCGTCAGAACCTACACCGGGGGCTGAGGGACTAGAGGAACAGGTAATTGAGGAACCTGACCCTGAACCGGAGCCTGAGGCACCTGCACAACCCATACCGACAGCCGATTCTCTTACACATGCCGGTCCTGCTGCCGAAAAATTCATTTGGAATTATGAATTTGAAGGAGGGTTGGGTGGTCGAAGTCAAAGAGGATTTGTCCTCCAGAATCTATACACTAATAACCCACGGGTAATGCAACGGGACAATGTGCCCGGTTTTGATCAGGAAACACCAACAAGGGTAAAACAAATAAAATCGACAGACAGTACCAATCCGCGAACTTTACGAAGCCATGCCAGCAGGGCAACCAGGGATGCCGGGGCCTCCGCTAGAGCAAGTAACTCAATGGCAAGAAAAAGTCCACAGGCAGTTATAATAACACCCACTGATGCTCCGGCAAATGTTGCAGATGAAATAGCTGCAGGGTATTCAAGGATAAGACGCCCGGTACCCAATTCATTGCCACCGGAACATGTACGCGGTCTTCCCGGAAACGCAGGCTCTGTTGGGAGAGGATTTACATTTGGAGGAACGGGATTATCTGCATACGCTTTGTATCATGATATCATGAGTGGTGATATCCCTATGGCTTTAGGGAATTCTTTGGGGGTAATTGGCGGCGGATTGGAAATTTATGCTATTGGTGCACCAGGTGCAACAGTGGCCGGGGTTAGCGCAGTGACAGCCGGTTTAGCAGTTGGCGGGCTGGGAATAGCAGTTACCTCGGGTATAAGTGGCTACAGGTCATATCAGGCTGGAGATACCGCGGGATCTATCGCTGGCGGTGCAGGTGTAGCTGCAGGTTTGGCGATCACAGCTGGGGCTATAGGTATTATTGCTGGTATTGCCGCTGCCCCGGTTGTACTTGTAGCAGGAATTGTTGCAGCTGCAGGCGTTGGAATATTTCACGCCGGGAGATATTTCAACTGGTGGTAGGGTAGAAAGCACTGAAATACTTTAAATTAAATGAGAACTTAAAATTATAAAACTATGCCATCTAACATACTTCCCTTAAAATTTAATGCTGATAGCAGAACCCATGTTCATGAACTTCAATCGGCACTGGGCAAACTTGATTTTTCAATTGATAAAAGTGCTCTATCATCAAGGAAGCTGGATAAGACAACAATAGCGGCCGTCAAAAAGATCCAGAAAGAAAGCAGGCTTCCTGCCAATGGCAAACTGGATCCTGAAACAGTAAAAGCCATAAACATGGAACTGAATCATCGGTCCATTGCCAAAAACAGGTCTCATACCGCGAATCTTCATGGTCTGCTTGAAAAACTGGACATTAAATTAGATCCTGAAGAAAGAAAAAACCGGATAGTTGGTGATACCACCATGAAGGCAATTGCTGAGATCAGGAGAAAGGCGGGGCTTCCTGAAACCGGCAAAATATCGGAAGATGTGATGGATGTGATCCATGAAATGGTGATCAAGGAAAAATACAAATCAAAAACCCAAAAAAGTAAATTACAACACATCCTGAAAAAAGTATCCGAGATTGCGGGATTAGGCTTTGAAATTAATGAAAAAGAGTTAAGGGAAAAAAAACTTGGTCCATCCACCAAAAAGGTGGTCACTGCCTTCCAGGAAAAATACAATCTGCCGGTAACCGGTGAAATAAACAGAGCGACATTAGATAAGATTAACAGCGTAGCCTCAAGCAGGGGTAATTCCATAAGGCCTCTAAGAACACCAGCTACCCAGCATTTATCATTAGTTAATAAAACATTGCGGTTAAACATGACGTCGCCAGAAGTCCCGGAGATGCAAAAAACCTTATCGTTTCTGGGATATAAGATCGCGGCAAGGGAATATAATTCGCAGACATTCGGAAAAACTACCATCAGGGCAGTCAAGGCATTTCAGGCTGAAATGGGACTGCCCATTACCGGCCATTATGATAAAGCCACCAGTGCAAAGCTTAACCAGGTTGTAACAAGAGTAAACCCGCGGGCAACCATAAACCATAGATATAGAATAAGGGGTTCTGTAAGAAATGTACTCTGGCAGCGGGTAAATGAAATGGTCATTAAGATATATGAGAAAGTGCTTGATAAGGAAAGCAGTGAACCTATCGTATCAAAGAAAAACCATTTGAATGGTTTTTATGATATTGCTTATGATGCTCCCCTGGACCCCGTAAATGGCAAGATTAAAAAAAATTTCCATCTGGTCATAAAACTTTTTGAAGCCAAAGACCAGGAAAACCCGGTAGCGGTCCAGACTCATTACAATGTTAATCCCATCCATTGGGTCAATTTTACAGCCAATAAGAATGCCGAAGGGGAAATTGAGTATAATGGAAGATACCTTGGGGAATCAGATTATGAGGTTACCGGTCGTATACTGAAAAACATTTTAGACAATGATAGTTTTGGTGCTCTCAGGGAGACGGAAGATGATAAACAGATAACTCATCTCAGCTTCCAATCAGGACTTACCACAGATGACATCATGCACCATGTCTTATCACAACTGGTAACCGGTTCAATAAATAAGCTGTCGGTAATTACGCCCGAAGTTATTTATGCCTTTGTCAGGCAAAATCTGCCTGCCGATTTGCCCGGCGATCTGTTGCGGGGAACCAGTGACTGGGAAACCATTGACCAGCTTGTGGAACAAACTGCAAACGGTATTGTTTTCCTTAACGATGATGATCTGGAGGAAGCATTAATAAGCGCACTTGAGCAAAACCTTATATCTCAACAGGTAAAATTAACCATGGATGAGGTGCTGGAAGAATTCAAAAAATCCAGGGAAGATTTTACGCTGACTAAACCCCTGCTGGTGGGTAATGGTAGTTTGAAGTCACTGCTGGATCACTCAAAGGTAAGCCCTTCACATCAATCCATTATTGCCTCTGCATTTTATTCCAATGAAGGGTTAACCAATTCTTTCTGGGAAGAAATGGGAAATCAGGAAAGCAATATAGGTCAGGATGCTGTCGCTGATTTTGCCACTACCGTGGAGGCTGGAAATTTAACTAAAAACCATATGCCCACAATCACTTTCCTGAAAGGCAAAACAGGAGATGAACCCGGCAAACCATATAAAACAATAAGTGATATCGCTAAACTTGATGAAAATGAAATAATTGATCTGATCAACCAGAACGGGAAAAAAGTGCCGGATAATATGCCGGGAGATTCAACTGATGAAAAGGTTGCAAATTTTGCGGCTTCAATAAAAGAGAGGGCCGATTTGTTATATACCTCGGTATCACTTGTCGAAAGAGTCAAACGAAATACCACCGCGGGATTTTCGAAAATAGCGGATGTGCAAAAATTTATTGAGGATCACAAGGATTTTGCATTTGATCAAGAGAATGTTGACAAATATATAACAGATAAAAACATTTCATTGGACGATGATGTCAAAGAAGAGTTAAAAGCTGTCCAACGAGTCCATAAAATATCCAATGACTCCTCTGCCGGTTTGGCTTTAGTTGAAGAGGGATTGCATAGTAGCACACAGATTTATTATGTGGGCAAGCAACGTTTTGCCGATAGAATGAAAGCAAAGGGTATTGAAGAAAGCAAGGCCACTAATATCTATGAAGCCGCAAGATCCCAGTACATGAATATTCTTGCCAGGCTAACTGATTTTCGGCACGATCTTCACAGGGATACACCCAGGGCTATTATATCTCATACATATTCCAAAACAGAAATCCAGGAAACCCTCGGCAGTATACCTAACCTGGAAGTCCTGTTTGGTACGCTGGATTTTTGCGAATGCCGTCATTGCAAATCGTTATACGGGCCGGCTGCATATCTCACTGATATGCTAAGGTTCTTGAAAGAACATAA
>SLJO01000232.1 GCA_007135095.1 Bacteroidales bacterium
AGGCAAAAAAAATCAAAACCCCTTTTCAGAAGATAAAAATCAGGAATTTCCTTTGTATCAATATAACCAACAGCAATGACATGCTTTCCCTCTTTTGTGAGTTTTTTTATGAAGTCCTGCACAGACCTGAGGCTATCGTTATCGATATGATGAAAAAGTATCCCTATTGTCAGGGCTGCCTGAATACCTATGAACTCTTTCTGCCTGGAAAATTTACTTATCCTGTGATTAAGTACGTACCTGCCTGCTTTTTTTCTTATCTCTTTTAGAATAACCACAATAAAGCTTTCTTAGTGGAAGATTAATATGCAATATTAATAAAAAAATATCAGTTTCATTTTATGCCACCGGGCAGCAGGCTGACATAATGCCGGCCATGGATCACTGATCGCCCTTTTCCAGGAATATGCGGTTTCATTATGATGGGCGCCTTGTTGCTGCTTTCAGCAGAAGCTAATCTTATTTTATCATATCTGAAAATTCATCCTCTGAAATAACCTGTATATTTAGTTCCTGAGCTTTTTTTAATTTGGACGGACCGGCATTTTCTCCTCCGATAAGGAAATCAACATTGGATGAGACAGCTGAAACATTGGTGCCGCCATTCTGCTCTATAAGGGTTTTCAGCTGATCCCTTGAATGGTGTCCGAAGGTGCCGGAAATTACAAATTTCTTACCCTCCAGTTTTTTGTCCTGATTTTTGGGAAGTCCCGGTCGGTCTTCCATTTTTAACCCTGCATTCTTTAATTTTTTTATAATGATAATGCTGCCAGGCCTGGACAGGTAATCAAGTACGCTGGAAGCGATCCTCTCACCTACCTCATCGACCGAAAGAAGGTCATCCTCGCTGGCATCCATAAGCTCATCGAAGGAGGGGAAGGAAGAGGCCAGTTTCCGGGCAACTGTTTCCCCGACATATCTTATTCCCAGGGCATAAAGAATTCTGTGCCAGGGCAGGGATTTTGAATTTTCAATACTTTGAATAAGTTTTTCGGCCGATCTCCGGGCAAACCTATCCAGTCCCATTAGTGCTTCCGTATCCAGGCTGTAGAGGTCGCCGACATCCCTTATCAGTCCCTTTTCAAAGAGCTGCCTTACGGTTGCCTCTGCCATATTTATGTTCATGGCGCGGCGGCTGACAAAATGCTCGATCCTGCCAAGTATTTGCGGCGGACAGGTATTGATTGCGGGGCAGTAATGTTTAGCCTCTCCCGCCTCCTTTTCCAGGGGAGTGGAACATGCGGGGCATTTATCTATAAATTCTATGGCATGGCTTCGGGTATCCCGCCGGCCCTTGTCCACGCCAATTATCTTGGGAATAATATCCCCGCCCTTCTCAACAAAAACGGTATCGCCTGAATGAATATCCAGTATTCTCATCTGCTCCTCATTGTGAAGCGATGCGCGCCTGACAGTAGTGCCAGCCAGCTGGACAGGCTCAAGATTGGCAACAGGGGTTATGGCGCCTGTCCGGCCTACCTGGAATTCAACAGACGTGATCCTGGTGGCTGCTCTTTCTGCGGAAAATTTATATGCAATGGCCCACCGGGGTGTTTTTGCCGTATAGCCAAGCTGGTTGTGCAACCGGAAATCATTTAGTTTAACTACCACCCCATCGGTCTCAAATGGTAATTCAGCACGATACTTGTCCCAGTGATCAATGAAATCAAAGATATCATCAAGCCCTTTGCATTTGCGGGTCTGCTCCGAAATTTTAAATCCCCATTCACCTGCTTTGGCCAAATTCTCGTAATGGGCATTATAAGGCAGGCTGTCGCCTAAGACCCTGTATATTATACAATCAAGGGGTCGTCGGGCAACAATCGATGAATTCTGTATCTTTAGTGTTCCTGCTGCAGCGTTGCGGGGGTTCGCAAAAAGATTTTCTCCCCGCTCTTTCCTTTCCCTGTTAAGCCTTGTGAAACCTTCGCGTGGCAGCAATATCTCCCCCCGTATTTCAAATTCCCTGGGATAATCCCCACCCCGTAATTTCAAAGGCACACTCCTTATGGTTTTTACATTTGAGGTAACATCATCCCCCTGCTCACCATCACCCCTGGTTACCGCCATCTGCAGCAGTCCGTCAACATAGGTCAGGCTGACAGCCACTCCGTCATATTTAAGTTCGCATACATAATCAAAAGGGCCGGAGACTGTCTTTTTGATCCTTTTGTCAAACTCGACCAGCTCTTCCCGGGAATAGGTATTATCTAGCGAAAGCATCGGGTACCTGTGCCTGACCTGCCTGAACTCCCTGCTGATATCACTTCCAACCCGCTGCGAAGGAGATGAGGCATCAAGAAACCCGGGATATTCTCTCTCCAGGCTGATAAGCTCTTTCATCATTTCATCGTAGTCATAATCACTTATCACCGGTTCCGCCAGAACATAATAGCGATAGTTATGCTCATCGAGCTCTTTACGGAGTTCCAGGATCCTGTCCCTGGCAGTTGCTTTGTCCATTAATATTGATCAAATAGATAGGTTCCATGGGTAAAATTATAAAAAATTACCGCACACAGTGATTTTTGTTGATAAGTATTGGCAAAGTTAAATAGAGATGGAGGGGTTGAAAAAAAATATATCTATATTTGCAAAAGGATTGGTTTTTGTCTGCAAGTTCATGCAAACAAAATGAAAAGGGAACCAGGTGTAAATCCTGGACAGTACCCGCTGCTGTGATCTCCATAGTTTTTTAAACATTCCTGCCACTGTTGCCAGGTAATCGCAATGGGAAGGCGTTTAAAAAGGAGTAAGTCAGAAGACCTGCCGGATCCGTTTTACAAATGTTCGGGTTTAAACATAATTTTACCGGCTTGAAAATCTTCGTGTTCACTTATTGTCTTTTGTTTCCTTCGCTCCTGTTCGGCTCAGTCTTCATTAATGAGCCCGACAGCATGTTTCTGTACTCAATTCCGGAAGTGGTTATTGAGAAAAGCAGGAACTCCTTTTTTAGTGAGGACAAGAAGACAAGCACTCCCGACTCCCTGGTCAGGGCAGTCTTTTCGGGTTCAAACCTGGGTGAGTTAATATCCACGTTCACCCCGGCATATGTTAATACCAGCGGAAGTACAGGGGCATCATCCTCTGTCTTTCTAAGAGGCACCAACTCATACCAGACGACTGTAAACTGGAATGGCTTCCTTCTTAATTCGGTTACCCTGGGAACCATGGATTTTTCATCAGTTCCATCTGCTGCAGTCCAGAATATCTCGGTAGTGCACGGTGCATCAGGAAGCCTGGCGGGAAGCGGAAACTTTGGCGGTACAGTTTTACTTGATAATACGGCCAACTGGAATAACAGGCTCCAGGCCAGCCTGCAGTCTGAACTGGGCACCTATGATAATAAGCATTACTCCTTTTCCGCGAAAATTGGAAACCCGTCGCTGCAGTACCAGGTTTTCCTGTTTTCCCACCAGGCGGAAAACAATTTCAGCTATACCGATATATTTAAAAACGGCGATCCGGTTGAAACAATAAAGAATAACTCACTGGACAACAAGGGGGTGATGCAAAATCTTTTTATCCGGCTGCCGGGTGGCAACAAGCTGGAAACCGGTTTCTGGTACCAGGAAAAGGAAAAAGAGCTGCCTGCAGTAATGGGTTCATATCTGCCGGCAAACGCCTCACAGCTTGACAGTTCCCTTAGGGTTTATGCAAAATGGACCAAAACCGGCCACCGCTCCTCATTTGCATTGAATACAGCAATGTTCAGGGAATACATGAGATACACCGACAAAAATCTTGCCACCGACAATCACTATTCTGTTGTATCGGAAATTATAACCGGCCGGATGATGGGAGATATCAACTACCGTTACTGGATACTTGAAAACCTGTCGTTCGACGGGGGAATGACCTTTTCCACCCTTAGCGCCGACATAACCTCATACGGACAAAAAGTCGCCGAAAACCAGTCGGCCGCTGTCACAGCGGTTAAGTTATCCCTGCCGGGCCTCATTGCCAATGCCGCATTAAGGAAGGAGTTCCACAGCAGTACAAGGGTGCCTTTGCTTTTTTCCCTCGGGGGAAGGAAAAACCTTCCTGTTGAAGGAATGGATTTGAAAGCGAGCTATTCCAGGCAGTTCCGTGTGCCGTCGTTCAATGATAAATACTGGCAGCCAGGAGGCAACCCCTATCTTCTTCCTGAATCCGGATATACCGCTGATATTGGCATTGTTCAGGACATCAGGGCGGGTGATGCCGGTGAGCTTACGATAGAAGTAAATGCTTACTCCTCTGGCATTAACAATATGATACAGTGGGTACCATCTGAAAACGGCACATGGTGGAGACCCGATAACAAAAAACAGGTGTCAGTCAACGGTATCGAATCATCAGTACTTTCGGGCGGCATCATAGGCCGCTGCAGTTTCACCCTTGGAGGCAGCTATAATTACTCCAGGTCAGTCATCAAAAGGTCATACGACGGGAACACGGGGATCGAGGGTAATCAGCTTAGTTATATCCCCAGGCATACAGGCTCTGCTAATGCCAGCATCTCCTATAAAAAGGCATTTACAGGCTTTACCGGAAATTTCACCGGGAACAGGTTCACCGGCGAGGACAACAATCGCCGCCATATGATGCCATCCTTTTTTGTTCTCAACAGTCATGCCGGGTACAGGATAGGGCTCGGGGAGGTTGGAGGACACCTGCAGCTCAGGGTAATGAACCTGCTTAACTCCCGGTATCAGGTAGTACGTGCCTACCCCATGCCCGGCCGGAGCTTTCATGTAAGTTTTTCCGTAGAGTTCAACCAGCAATAGATAAAAAATAACCAAAACACATTAAATGAAAATCATGCCCAGCAAAGCCAGTCAAATTTACCTTTTATCGATAGCCTTTTTGATACTCCTGAGTTCCTGCGGTAAAGAGGATACAGAACCTTCAGTAGCAGGATATGCTGACGGTGTGTTTATTAATTGCGAAGGATCATTCAATGCCAATAACGGTTCAATTAGCTGGTACAATGCTGATTCCGGCAAAATAGTCAATAACCTGTTTGAAACAGTAAACGGCCGTCCTGCCGGTGACGTTATACAATCCTTTGCGCTTGCAGGAGATCATGGGGTTATTGTTGCCAACAATTCCGGAAAAATTGAGATTGTTGACCTTGTGAACTTTGAATCGGTAAGTTCAATTACAGGATTCTCATATCCCCGATTCTTTGTATACGCAGGCAATGGCAAAGGATACCTGACAAATGGCAATATTAAGGGAGAGGTTTATAAGATAGATCTCACCGGGGGCACCGTAACAGACACTATTGAAGTGGGGATGGGACCGGAACAGATGATAATTGAAGGCAACCATCTGTTTGTTGCCAACAGCGGCGGATGGGGATTCGACAACTCCGTTTCGGTGATTGATATCAGAACCGACAGTGTTGTGGAGAGCATTATTGTTGGTGATGTTCCAATAGCCATGGTGACCGACGCTGAAAAAAATATCTGGGTGCTCTGCAGAGGTCAAGTGGTTTATAATGAGAGCTGGACAGAAATTGCCCATGAGACCGATTCAAAACTGGTCAGGATAGATCCTGCAGCCATGGCAGTGGATAAAGAGGTTATTATCGGGCAAAAGGGAGACCACTTCAATCCGTCATGGCTGGCAGTGAGCCCTGATGGCCTCAGCCTTTTATTCGGTGAAGCAGAGGGAACTTATGCCATGGGGACAGATGAAGATATTCAGCCTTCCGCCCCATTGATAAAGGATGGAATATTTTCTGCAGCCGGGGTACATCCCGGATCGGGCAAAATCCTTGCTGTTGAAATAAAAGATTATTCCCTGCCGGGCCTGTTGCATATATATGATGGCAATATGCTGATATCAAGCATGGAGACAGGTATTGCTCCGGGAGGCGTTGTATTTTCAGGTGTGAGTCGTCCATGAGCAACGCTGTTCATTATCAGGCAAGAAGCAGGACGGTATACTGGGAGGGGTTTATTTTCAGCTGAAAAATTTAAAGTATATTTGGATTATGAAGGAAAGCAATAAATATTTCCGGCAATATCTGCAGGCATGGTTTGCCCTGCCCGGGATGCTGCTTTTCCTTTTTTTCACTCCCCCATCATTTGCGCAATTAAGCTATGGTGGCAGGCCGGCTTCACTGACTGCAAAAAGCATTAGGGAGATACCCGTAATCAGAATGCCGGTTTTTGACGTAAGAACCTATATACGGGAGCAGGAAGATTTGAACGGGCGGGATTTTAAGAAGCTTGTATTTGCCAGATCCTTTGAATTGATGGTTGATCCGTCAAGCGATGGAGCATGGACAGAATTGCAAAACGGCACAAGGGTATGGAGGGTTGCCCTGCAATCACGGGGAGCTTTTTCAATAAACCTGATTTTCAGCAGGTTCAGAATAGAGCCTGGCGTAACGGTTTTTGTCTATAATTCCGGCCAGTCAGATATCCGTGGAGCCTTTGACAGCCGCAATAACAGGAATTCAGCCTCCCTTGCCCTTTCCCCCGTAAGGGGCGATAAGGTAATTGTTGAAATGCAGGTGGAAGCCGGAGTGGCTGATTACGGAGAGCTGGTGATCGGCAGGCTTAATCATGATTTTATCGATATCTTCAATCCAAAGCAGACCAAGTCCGGAGCCGCGCGCGAATGCAATATAGACATTAACTGCCCTCCGGGGGACGCGTGGCAGACCCAAAAAAATGCCGTGGTCAGATTAACAATCAATGGTACTTCCCTTTGCACCGGTGTTCTTGTAAATAATACATCAAATGACGGGAAGCCCTATCTGCTAACGGCCAACCATTGCATCGGTGACAGCGCTGATGCCGCAAATTCGGTTTTTATTTTCGGATATGAGAGTCCTTTCTGCAACGGTGGTAACGGCTCTGTAATGAGCAGCCTGTCGGGATCTGCGGTGGTGGCAGCACAGAGAAATCTTGACTTCACCCTTGTTCTGCTCGAGGATATGCCCCCCCTGGCCTACCGGCCATGGTACGCGGGATGGGACCGAACAGGGGTTACCCCTGATAATACCGTTTCTGTTCATCACCCCTCCGGTAGTGTGAAAAAAATTTCGCTTGACTATGACCAGCCTGTAACCGGCACATTCGGCGCGGGATTTACCCAGGATGGTCACTGGCTGGTAAAGCAGTGGGATATCGGCACCACAGAATACGGGTCTTCGGGAAGCCCCCTTTTTAGTCAGGACGGCTTTTTGAAGGGGACATTGACAGGAGGCCGTGCCCGCTGTGGTTTTGCAGTGGATGATTATTTCAGCAAATTCTCGCTTGCCTGGGATCTGTTCGGATCCGTTACCACTCAGCTGAAGCCCTGGCTGGACCCTCTGGATACAGCGGAGGAAAAACTTGACGGGCTAAACCCTTACCGGGATAATGAACTGGCGGCCGACTTTACAATAAGTACAAAGGAGATATGCCTGGGCGACAAGGTTGTTTTTTCCGATTTCTCAACGGGAGATATAGACAGCTGGTACTGGGATTTTGGTGAGGGAGCCGATCCCCCTGATGCTGTCTCCCGGGGTCCCCACATGGTAAAATATTCCGGCAGCGGAGAACGCATCGCCTCACTGACAGTGGAAAACCATGCAGGATCAGCCTTTGCAGAACTGGAGTTTGACCTTGCCGTCAAGTCAGAGGATTTGCCGGTTGCCGGTTTTTCATATGAGGAGGACATGTTTTCCGTACAGTTCATTGATATGTCGCAAAACGCAGTCAGTTATTACTGGGAATTCAGCGACTCCAGGATCAGCACCCTGATCAACCCGGTTAATACCTACTCTTCTGAAGGGGAGTTCACTGCAAGGCAGCTGGTTCGCAACAGGGCCTGCTCCGACACTTCTGTCCAGGCCATTATAGTTACCTCCCTGGCAGGTGCCAGCGAGCCGCAAAAGGAAATCAGGGTTTATCCTGTTCCCGCAATGAATTTTCTGACAATTGACACGGGGGGCTCTTTACAACAGGACTTAGTGATTGAGCTGCTGTCGGTCAGCGGGCAACGGCTTTTCAGGAAAGAAATACCTGCAGGACAGTCATTAATAACCCTGGATACGGGCAGGTATCCCCCTGGCGCCTACATATTGAATATTTCATCGGGCAACGATCAGTTCAATCTTAAAATACCCATAATAAAATAATATACTGCTCTTTCTGCAGTACCAATTAATCCCGCAAATGAGGATCTTTTCTGACATTATGGCAAAACCGGGCCCTTTACCCCGTAAATATGCTTTCGCCGGCCCGGGTTTTATCCTGTTTTTTCTTTGGGCAGTATCCCTTTCCTCCTGCAGCAGCAATGAGGTAAATGCGCCGTTTCATGCAGGCAGTGACGGTACTCATCATGCAACGGGTTTTGATATTGAGGTATTTGATGATTACACCCTGTTGAGTGTATATAATCCGTTTCAGGGTGCCCGCGATATGATGTTCAGGTATGTACTCACAGCCAGGGATAATAATAATGACCTGCCCGGACATCTCAGCAAGTTTCCTGTTATCCGAACCCCTGTTACATCAGTTATCTGCCTTTCCACCACCCATGTGGCACTGCTTGATTATATCGACCAGACAAAATCCATCGTGGCGGTTTCGGGAGGGGAATATATCTATAATGACGGCATAAGGAAGCGCATTGAAAACGGAGAATTACCTGGCATCGGGTATGACATGAGCCTTGACTATGAACGTATTCTGGAACTTAACCCCGAAATAATCCTGGCATACGGGGTAGGTGCCGAAGCAGCAGCATGGCTGGACCGTCTCAGGGTCCTTGGAATGAATGTTGTCATAATTGGTGAATACCTGGAAGGTTCACCGCTGGCTCAGGCTGAATGGGTTAAATTCGTTGCGCACTTTTTTGACAAGCAGGACATGGCGGCTGAAAAATTCAGTGAGATGGAACGGAAATACCTGGAACTTACGGCAATGGCAGCTGCCTCTGAAAAAAAACCGGTGGTTATGAGCGGACTGCCCTGGAGGAACAGCTGGTTCGTTCCGGGAGGAAATTCTCTTTTTGCCTCCCTCATATCAGATGCAGGTGGCAGGTATTTATGGGATAATGATCAGGGGAGGGAAAATTTTCCGGTTGATATAGAAAAAGTGATAGAGCAGGGATCGACTGCCGATTACTGGATAAATGCAGGAGCAGCCCTTTCCGGAGCCGATATCCTGAATACCGATAAACGACTCGGCAGCATCAGGCCCTTCAGGCTTAACAATGTGTACAATAACAATGCACGCCTAAACAGCCATAGCGGAAATGACTACTGGGAATCGGGCATAGTGAGCCCCCACATAATATTAAAGGATCTGATACACATACTCCATCCCGGCCTCTTACCCGGCCACATACCTGTTTACTACAGGAAACTTTAACATATGCAGAACACCTCACCACGATATAGTATCACAGTTTTGTTGTTTATTGCCCTGTCGGCAATCCTGGCTGCGGTTTTTGCAGGCGGCCTGTTTACCGGAACAGTAAAAATTCCGGTAGCTGACATCCTCAGGATACTCTCGGGCGGCGAAGCGTCAAAACCGGAATGGGGAATAATAATAAGGGAATTGAGACTGCCCAGAGTGCTAACCGCCTTGTTTGCCGGAATGGGATTATCGGTTAGCGGGCTGCTGATGCAGACCGTCTTTCGTAATCCGCTGGCCGGCCCGTATGTTCTTGGAATCAGCGCGGGCGCCAGTCTGGGGGTTGCGGTAGTGGTGATGGGATTTTCCTTCGCAGGTGCTTCAGCCCTCTCCCTGCCCGGCAGCTGGGCAATGGTAATTGCTGCATGGACAGGATCGGGACTCGTTCTTTTGCTTATACTTCTTGTCAGTTTCCGTGTAAGGGATATTATGACAATCCTGATACTGGGAATAATGTTCGGGAGTGCCACCAGCGCACTTGTAAGTGTAATGCAGTATTTCAGCACTGAAACCATACTCAAGTCATTTATGATATGGACAATGGGAAGCATGGGGGGAGTAACAAGCTCACAGCTTAAAATAATGATACCTGCCGTTATGGCGGGTCTTGCTTTATCTCTTGCCTCGATCAAGCTCCTTAATGCAATGCTGCTGGGTGAAAATTATGCCCGGAGCCTGGGCATGAACGTAACCCTGGCCCGGGTCATGGTATTCTTCAGCACCAGTCTGCTGGCAGGAACAATAACTGCTTTTTGCGGACCCATTGCTTTTGTTGGTATTGCAGTACCCCACCTGGCCCGGATGCTCTTCCGCAATGCCGATCATGCTGTCCTGATGCCAGCGACAATACTAACCGGGGGGATAGTCATGCTGGGAAGCGATATTATTGCACAGCTGCCCGGACTCGACAGCAGTCTCCCGATAAACTCCGTAACGGCCCTTCTTGGCATACCCGTTGTAATTTGGATAGTTATACGCAACCAGAAATTAACCGGAATCTTCTGAAACATGAATTCCGGAGCGGAGAAATTTTTGCAACAGAACATGATCATAAGATATTTATAGTGAGATGCTTAATACAAACAGATAATTGTTGTAAAATAAATTTGTTAAGTCCATAATCATAATATATTCTCATGGAGGATTCAAACCAGGTATTGCAAACAGAAGATCTTTCCATAGGTTTTAAGGGAAAAAAGAAAGAAAGCAGTATCATTTTTGACAAGATCAGTGTGAGTGCCGGAAAAGCCGAACTGGTCGCGCTTTTCGGACCCAACGGGATTGGCAAAAGCACCCTGTTGCGCAGCCTGGTAAAACTGCAGTCTCCCCTTTCGGGTAAAATATTCCTGTTTAACGTAAACTTGCGCAATTACTCCAGGACAAGGCTTGCCAGGAAACTCGGGTATGTATCGACCGAAACTGTGCATATTAATAACCTCCGGGTGCATGACCTTGTTTCACTGGGAAGGTATCCGTATACCGGCTGGATGGGGAGGCTGGGCAAGGATGATATTGACAAAGTCAATGATGCCATAAACATGGTATCCATAGAGCACCTGCAGGGCAAATTCATACATCAGCTCAGCGACGGAGAAAGGCAGAGGGCGATGATAGCACGTACCCTGGCCCAGGATACAAGCATAATAGTGCTTGATGAGCCAACGGCATTCCTGGATCTTCCCAATAAATACGAGGTTGTACACCTGTTGCAGAAGCTTGCCCGCAAAAGCGGTAAAACCATAATTTTCTCTACCCATGACCTGCACATTGCGATACAGGAGGCAGCCAAAATCTGGCTTATGCTGGAAGGCCAAATCATCCAGGGATCACCTGAAGACCTTATCCTTGGAGGATCGTTCAGTAAAATGTTCGAAAATACAAACCTCAAGTTCAACGAGGCCATGGGTGAATTCCGTATCCGGCGCAAACCCGGCATGACCATTGGCCTGACCGGTGGGCAGGCGGAATGTAAATGGACAAGGAATGCCCTGGAGAGGATCGGATACAGGGTGACTGCCCAGGGCATACATGAAATAATGATCACCGTTGAAAACGACAGGGGGAAAAGGGTTTGGGAAGTAATCCGCCGGGGCGACAAGATGCAGTTCAACAGTATTTATAACCTCTGCAGCTTCCTGGAAGGATTCAGGGATTCCACGGGGTGAATCACAAAGGAAACTCGCCGCACTTTATTTCACGTGGTAAATCACACAGGGAACTTGCTCCGGGGAACCCGGTGGCACTTGCTGCTGCCACTTTCAATTGCCGGCACAAGTGTTGAAATCGGCCAAGGCAGCGGTCATAGAGCGCCGCACATTACAGGGCTCCTTTTATCAGCAGATGTGCCGTTGCAGGATTGGTTGCAAGAGGGATATTGTGAACATCGCAAATGCGCATCAGCATGGCAATGTCAGGCTCGTGGGGATGCATCCCCAGGGGATCGCGGAAAAAAAAGACCATTCCTATCTCTCCATTAGCCACCATTGCCGCAATCTGAGCATCACCACCCCTGGGACCCGAGAGTACCTTTGATATCTTCAGTCCTGCTTCTTCGGCATGCGACCCTGTTGTGCCGGTTGCTACCAGTTTGATCTTTTCCTCTTTCAGAAGGTCAAGATGTTTCATCATAAATGAAACCATTTCGGCTTTTTTCCCGTCATGGGCAATGATTGCGATCTTCATTCCAAAAAATTAAATTTCATAAATTATTTTTCGTGAAAATATCAATAAAGTGAAGCATATGCAAATCAATTACCCGCCAAGGCTGTTTTTTAAAAAATCAAACAGTCCAACCACACCGGCGTAGGAGAGAAATAGGGTAAACACAAAAGTTACACCAAGTCCTATATTAAGCCATAAAGGGTTTTTGTATTTACCAATGGTTTTCTTGCTGTTCAGCATAACGAAAACAAGCACTACAAGAAGCGGCATGATTACCGGGCTTATTGCCTGGGACGCGATCATGATAACCACCGGACTGCCACCGAATACAGGATTTGTAAAACCGATAATTGCCACAAGCATTACCGCGATCCTTACAAGCGGGCGGTTCATCTTTCGCGGGACATTCAGGTAATCACATACCAGCCATGGCCCAAGCACATAGCCGGCGAACAATGAAGACAAAGCAGCTGCCAGGATACCGAAAATAAAGATTGATGAAGCAAACTGACCGGCTAATGGCTGAAGGGTGATAACCATATCAATTGCATTGCGCACAGGAATACCAAGGGGATAAAGTGTACCTGCTGCTGCTGCTATTATGGAGCCGCTGACAATAAAAGTAAGGGTCAGTGAAAAAATCGCATCCCTGTTTTCAGTCTTAAGGTCGGTGATCTTCCACCCCTGCTCTGCTACCAGGTAGCTGCGGCTTACAACACACACACCTGCCATTGTGGTGCCGACCAGACCGGCCAGCACCAGGCTTGCGTCTGCCTCGGAGGGCAAGTGAGGAACAAGTCCCGCACCAATATCAGACATATCGGGCACTATCAGGAACATTGATGAAATGAAACTTAATCCCATGATAGTTACCACTATACTCATGGCCTTAAGGAAAAAAGTGTTTTTGCCGAACCAGAAAAGGTAATAAAGAACAGAAATAAACATTGCCGTAGAAACTACCGGATGAACGATTAATCTGCCGCCTGTAAGCTGCATTCCCCATTCCCTGAGGACGTCACTGGCAATTGCAGTGATACCCATTACTGAAGTGAGGATAGTCATAAACAATCCGATTATCACAAAAATTGCGATTGTGCTTCCGAACTGACGGCGTATGCAATGTATGATAGTCTCGCCTGTTACTATGGTGCAACGGCTGACGCTTACAATCATCACATATGTGAAAAGACATGATAATGCCAGTGCCCACGTCATGGACATTCCGTACCTGGCGCCGGCAGAGGCCATGGTAGTAACGCTGCCGGTACCTACAATATATCCAATGATAAAAAGTCCGGGGCCTAGCGACAGGAAAAGCCTGGTTAGCCGGTGACGTAATTTCTGAAAATCAAACATCCGGCAGACAGATTGGACGGGTGAAACAAATAATTCTTATTTCCATGTATTTGGTTTTTTCCTTGCATGTAACCCGTTCATCCCAATTACCTGGAAAAACAGCGGACTACCGGTAATGGCCATTAAAAAACAGTAACCGGCAAAATGCTTCCCTTTCCGGCTACTATTGGCTGATTAATAATTTGATCCGGGGATTGAATTCTCGCCGGACGGTTGCTGCGGTTTTTTTGGCGGGTTACAGATCTCTCCGTATCAGCAGCCATGCATCACTATATTCAGGAAAAGTCCTTCGTACCTGCAGTACCCTTTGCCGTGCTTCCTGCTCCTGTGAAAAGGAACCAACACTGATCCGGTGCAACCCCGTTTCCGACAACAGTATCACCGGGGAAAAACCTTCATGTTCCAGTTTGGATTTTTGCTTGTTGGCATTTTCATTTACCCTGAAACTGCCGAGAATAACGAAAAAGCGGTTTACCTGGTGGTCAATTTTATCCTCTTCCCGTTCGAACTCAAACCTCTCTTCAATAACAGGAATCGCTGCCACAGGCTCCGGCTTTGTTTCAGGCTGTTTTGGCTCTTCCCTGGGCGGTTCAGCATTACGTGTACTCAGGGGCGGAGAAGTATACCCAGCGGGTGTCAGTTCCTGACCTCCTTTGCATGCGGTGAATAATGCCGCAATAATTACAAGGATCATTACATTTCTCATGGGTTTAATGATATAAGGTTTAGTTATTTAAAAAAGGTCAATATAGGTTATGTTGATGATATTACAAAATCAATTTATTGATATTCATACGTTCTTTCCATGCGCCTTTTGATCTGATAATTCAAAGTCCGCAGAAGGACCGATCCGGCCAGATTTATTTGCTACAAAAATAATCCATTTACGTTATTAACAAACAATAATTTTCATGATCTGCTTTCTGCCAGCATTTTCAGATCTGCCAGTGCAATTGATGTAATGGCTTCCATAACGACGGGAACCCTGAGGGCTATACAGGCATCATGCCTTCCCTTCACCTTCAGTTCCTCGACCCTGCCGCTCTTTGTGCTGAAGGTTGACTGGCTGACAGAAATGCTTGAGGTCGGCTTAACGGCAATGCGGTACACAAGTTCATTCCCATTTGTCAGTCCGCCCGAAATGCCCCCTGCATTATTTGTTGCCGTCCTTCCGGTATCGTCTAATATAGGATCGTTATGAGCGCTCCCCTTCATTGCGGATGCTGAAAAACCAGACCCGAACTCCACGCCCTTAATTGCAGGAATGGAAAATGCCAGATGAGCGATAACCGACTCAACCGAATCAAAAAACGGCTCACCCCACCCGAGGGGGATTCCTGCTGCCCGGCATTCCACCACGCCGCCTATCGAATCTCCCTCGTCAAGTGCAGCGCTGACAGCCTTCTCAATATCTTTTTGCCCTCCTGCGCTGATAAGGGCAGCTTTTATTGTAACCGGTGATATCAGCTTTTTAGCAACCACTCCGGCAGCCACCAGGCACAGGGTCAGCCGTCCCGAAAAATGCCCTCCGCCCCGGTAATCATTAAAGCCCTTAAACCTCTTCCAGGCAACAAAATCTGCATGGCCCGGCCTTGGCGTTTCCTGGAGGTTGGTATAATCTTCAGAACGTACATTCCTGTTCCGGAACATAATAGTTAATGGTGCCCCGGTGGTATGCCCGTTAAACTGCCCTGAAATTATCTCAGGCAAATCATCCTCAATCCTGGGAGTTGTTCCTTTTTTGCCGGCCTTTCGGCGTCCCAGGTCTTCATTAAAATCCTCCGGGGTAAGGGGTATCCCGGGGGGGCAGCCATCTATTGTGACCCCGATTCCTGATCCGTGGGATTCCCCGAATAAACCGATCCTGAATATCCTTCCTGTGCTGTTCATAATTGTATATGTTAATTGGTCTGATGGATTCAGTTATAACATTTTTCATTCTACGGCTCCACACTCCTGTTTTAATAATGTTTACCTGTGTGATTTTGAGGAGCACGAAGTTTATTTTTCATGCTGCCCTGCCGTTACTTTTGCCAGATCTTCAAAAAAACCAGGATAAGATTTTGCAACTGCCCCTGCCCCATCAATTGCCACATTACCGGCAGCGCCCAGGGCAGCGATGGCACATGCCATTGCAATCCTGTGATCATCATGGGAAAATACATTCCCCCCCTTACACCCTCCACCGGTCACCTGCATTGTATCATCATCCAGCACTATGCCAATGCCCAGCTTACCGAACTCTTGCCTGAGTGTGGCAGCACGGTTGCTCTCCTTATGAACCAGCCGGCCGACACCCTTAATACGGGAGGTCCCTCTGCAGTAGGCAGCAAGGCTTACAAGCGGAGGAAACAGATCGGGACAATCTGTAGCATCAAAATCAAATGATTTCAGAGCCCCTTTTTCAGCAGTAACGGCATTTTCATCAACGGTAACAAAAGCTCCGGAATACCTCAGGGCATCCAGTATTGCCTTATCAGCCTGGGGAGAACCGGCGCTGATATTTTCCACCCGCACCTTACCGGCAACAGCACCCGCTACCAGTAAAAAAGCGGCAGCACTCCAGTCGCCTTCAACACTATACCTGGCAGCCTGGTACCTTTGTCCTGATTTTATATAAAATTCCTTATAATCATGATTTTCCACCTTTACCCCGAAGCTGTTCATAACAGCGATGGTAATATCTATATATGGCCGGCTTTTCAGATTACTGACAACTATTTTCAGGTCATCTTCAGCAAAAGGCGCTGCAATAAGCATTCCGGTCAGTACCTGCGAGCTGAATGAACCATCCACCTGGGCTGTCCCCCCCCTGATGGGCCCGCGGACAGTCAGTGGAAGGTACCCGTTCTCAGTGGAACATTCCACCCCCATTGCCCTGAGGGAATCTTCAACCACATTCATCGGCCTTTTAAGAAGGGAGCCCCTGCCCGTAAGTGTGACAGGAGTGTCAAGGACTGCTGCCAGGGAAGAGAACATTCTGATGCTCAGACCGGCTTCACCACAATCCAGTACACTTTCCGGAGGCATTATTCCTCCCTTTATTATAAGGGAAAAGCCCGAAAGATTAACTGTGGCACCCAGCTGCCTTGCTACATTAATTGCTGCCCTGACATCGTCAGAGGTTCCGGGAAAAAGAATTTCCGATGTGCCTTCTGCCAGTGCAGCCACCGCCACTGCACGCTGGGCAAAGCTTTTAGATGGCGGAGCTTGTATATTACCCCTGACTTGTGAAGGCCTTACTTTTTTCATCATCAATAATCTTCCTTATTTGTTCAACATCAAGGCTTCTGCAGTCAATAAGCATATCTGCCTTTTTGCAATCCGTTATCAGATTATTCTGCCCGGACCGGATTTCTTTTATTATAACTTTATCAGGATCAAGGTTTCTCTTCAGTCCGTTCTCCATCAGGGAGGTGTCGGCTTTCTTACCCGTGAATATGCGGTATGCTTCCACGGCCTGATGTAACAGCCACCTGTCACCTTTAATGACCCGGCACCCGAACTTATCAATGCCGGCGTTTTCCGAAGGAGACCGGTAATTGGCATCTGCCATAATAAGCCCGGCGCGGATATTTTCCGGCGCAAATGGAAATATGCCGGGTGGAAGTGCAATCACCAGCAAATCATAGGATTTGAGGGTTTTTACGGCTTCACCCATCATGGCAAACCGGCATCCCGCCTTTCCGGCAAACTCACGGGCTTTTCCTGGTGTGCGGTTTGTTATCAGTACATCTGCGCCGGCATTCATAAGGCCCGTTGCAGCAGCCTTTCCTGCTCCTCCGGCTCCCATTACCATGCATTTCATGCCTGATGGATTTATTCGGGCTTCCCTCAGGGAGCCCGTTATTCCATGTGAATCTGTGTTGTGTCCAGTGAGCTGGCCATTGCGGCTGGTAATCGTATTGACCGCTGATATCTTTTCCGCCTCGGGTGAGAGCCTGTCCAGATAAGGGATGAGCGCCTCCTTGAATGGGGTGGTGATATTTGCGCCCGACAAACCGAGCATCCTGATTATTTCACATACCGCCTGCCCTGTCGGGGCATGTATACGTGTATAGTATGCATTGATCCCGTCACTTTCAAAAAGGATATTATAGAGTTGCGGGCTACGGCTGTGCAGCACAGGATTTCCAAAAACCGCATAGCACTGCACAGGACTTTCATCCATATGATGATATATTTCTAATAAGGCCGGTCATCTCCTGATATTCAATCTGGCCGTCGGCAGTCGGCTGATCATCACCGAGTGAGGCAAATGTAAATGGTGCCCCAAGGAAGGGAGCCGCCAAACGCGTGATTACGCCAAGCGGGCCCATGCCTATGGCAACAATTTTCCTGGGATCTGAATACAGTCCCAGAAGAATGGCGGCTTCAGAAGGATGGTTGACCTGGGCCGCAACCTTTGCCACCCCGGCACCTAAATCGAACATCCTGTCAACTGCTTTTTTCAATTCAGTCATTGACGGAGTATGAGTAAAAAAATGGCGCGAAAGGATCAGGCCGGAACCGGATGACTTAACAAGTTTAATCATCCTGTCTCTCCAGGCCGGGTGGGAATCAGCTTCTATATCAATCCATGCAGCACCATATTCAATGGCAGTTTCCAGAAGCCGGGCCCGTTCCATGTCATTGTATTCTCCCTCACGACATGTTGCAATCAGATTATCATGGGAGGGAAATACCGCCTTGATCTCTTTCTCGCTCAAGCCGGCAAGGTCAAGCCGGATCTCAGCCATTTCAACCTGGCTTAGAATACCCGCAATAGAATCAAAGGGAATTTTTCCAATGCTTACACATATCCTGGTTTCAGTTTCCATTCAGGGCGAAATTTTTTAATTCCTCGATATCTATAGGCTCAATAACTACATTGCCGATTCCATTCATCAGGACAAAGTGGATGCTTCCGCCCTCCCTTTTTTTGTCCTTGACAAGAGCGTCAAAAACAGTTGACGGATCGGCCTCATTTATTACGGGTAAATCAAAATCGGCTAGTAATTTCAAAATCCTTTCTTTCTCCTCCTCTTTCAATATGCCTTTTTTTACAGATAGCCGGGCCGAAAAAGCCAGTCCCAGAGACACCGACTCCCCGTGTGGCAAGGAGGTGACCTTTTCCACTGCATGGCCCCATGTGTGTCCCAGGTTAAGCTTCCTTCTCTCGCCCTGCTCCAGCTCATCATTTCCGACAATTCCCGCCTTGATCCTTGCCGAATGGCCGACGATAAATTCCATCTCATTGCGTTCCTTTGCAAGAATGGGAATACTGAACTCTTCCAGATGGGCAAACTGTCCATAATCATTAATCAGTGCATGTTTAATTACCTCGGCCATGCCGTTCACATATTCCTTTTCAGGCAGGCTGATAAGCATATCCACATCACAAATGACAAATTCCGGCTGGGTGAATGTTCCTATTATATTCTTGTATCCGTCAAGGTTCACCCCATTCTTTCCTCCTATGGCGGCATCAACCTGTGCCAGCAGGCTGGTGGCAACAAAACCGAAATTCACTCCCCGCAAATATACCGCAGCAACAAATCCGGTCAGGTCGCATACCACACCACCTCCTATGCCGGTGATAAAGGCATGTCTGTCTGCCCCCAGGTCGAGGAGCCAGCGGCAAATATCGGCAACGACCCCCAGGTCTTTGCTTTTTTCTCCAGGTTCAACAATATAAACAGGACTATCCGGAAAACGTTCACCATAAATTTCATTTACATTTTTATCGGTAATAATGAAATTCTTCCTTCCATTCAGATATTTGTCAAGGTTATTGAGGCATTCGCCTACAATTACAGCAGACTGCCGGTTTTTCAATTTGACTTGTATTTTTTCCATTAAAATAATCTTATCAGCTTTATCCTGATCACAACATACATTCACCATCAAAAGCCGACTGAATGGTTGTTAATGCCGGTTTGCTGCGGCAGCCACATTGCTTTTCAGAATATCTTTAAGCTGTTGTTATATAAAAAAACTGATATCCATTTTTTGGAATATGACCATGTGGGCCTGATTTCATTATGGATATTTTACCGCTTAAAGTTAAACTGAAATTTTTATTTAACAATTACCCGGTGAGAAGAAGTTTCAATATGCAGGGATTCTTTCTCTATCTCATCAAAGAGTCTGTTTATGAAGTCGGGCCTCAGTCCATCCTCCATTGCCAGTCCGTATAACCTGGCAAAGGTTTTTTGCTTTAGTATCGGCTTTTGCGTCATCCTGTATCTTGAATCCCCTATCTTTTCTATCTGCCGGGTCAGCTCCATCCTGCTGGCTATAGTACGGACAAGAAGGTCATCAATCATGTCTATTTCCGAGCTGAGCTCATCGATCATTGATTTCTCGTCTTTTATTTCAGAAGGAGATTTGATATCAAGGTCATTCATAAGACCCGAAAAAGCCTGCGGGCGAAGCTGCTGGGCTGCATCACTCAACGCGTGTTCCGGTGCAGGATGCACCTCGATCATCAACCCGTCCAGACCCTCATCTATCGACCTTCCGGCAATAAGGGGCACCAGGCTGCGCTTACCTGCAATATGGCTGGGATCGCAAATAATCAGGAGCCCGGGCATCCGTTCCTTCAGTGCACGGGGGATTTCCCATATAGGCGAGTTCCTGTATATTGATTTTCCCCATGTGGAGAAACCGCGGTGTATAGCCCCCACTTCCCTTATCCCTGCCTTCATGAACCTGTTAATGGCTCCGTACCAAAGCTCCAGATCGGGGTTAAGCGGGTTTTTGACAAGCACAGGGATATCAACCCCCCGCAGTGATTCTGCAATTTCCTGAACAACAAAAGGATTGCTTACGGTCCTGGCACCTATCCACAACAAGTCAATATCATATTTCAGTGCCTCGAAAACATGCTTTTCACTTCCCACCTCCGTTGCCACCTTCATCCCGGTTTCTTCCTTCACCATTTTCAGCCATTTCAACCCTTCGGAACCAACCCCTTCGAACGAACCGGGCAATGTTCGCGGCTTCCATAATCCTGCCCTGAAATAATCAACCTTTCCGCCTTCTTTAAGGGCACCAGCTGTTTCCATAAGCTGCTCGGGTGATTCGGCGCTGCACGGGCCGGCAATTATTACCGGTCTTTGTTGCTTAAGTCCGGTGGTTTTCCCGGCGGCCATTCCATTCATTCTACCTTTTCCTTTTTTCATATATTTATGATTAATTTTTCAATTGCCATAATTGACTCACCAATGGCACGGTCATCTCCGTTTGTGATAAAGTTCCATGGCTCGTTCTTTATGTGCCAAACCCTGGTCAACAGGATGATTGAGTTTCTATAAAAATCACTGTTCCCTGGATTCAACTAAAAAAGCCTCTCTCATTTTGTTTGCTGTTTCAATCAGTTCGGTCATCGATTCCCAATGCCCGTTTTTTATCCTGTTTCTTATATCAGAAAGTAACCCTATCATATCATCCAGACTGGCCGACAATTTTTCATTATTATGCTGAAATATGGGAATCCACATATTTGCAGGACTGGAGGCCAGCCGGGTTGAAGACTCAAATCCGGTAGAAGCTATGCTGATCAGCGATTCATTTTCATCAGTCTTGCCGGCCGCAAGTACCGACAGGCAATATGCCATTATCTGGGGCAGGTGCGATACCCTGGCAACACTGCTATCGTGAGTTTCAGCAGACATAAATACAATATGCATGCCAAGGGTTCTGAAAATCATTGAGGCAGTTTCAAGGGCTGAGACGGATGATTTTTCATGTTCACAGATTATCACCTTCCTGTTTTGAAAAAGACGGGCATCAGCGGCATCGGGTCCTGAAACAGCAAGACCGGCCATGGGATGTGCTGCAACAAACTGCATCCTTTTCGGGTGCTCCTCGATGCTCCGGCAAACAGCCGCTTTTACAGAGCCTGCATCAATTACGACAGATTGAGGGCCGGCATTATCCAGGATTTTACCGAGAAGCTTAATGGATGTGTCAACAGGAACAGTAACTATGATCAGTTCAGAATGTTTTACGGCTTTTTCCATCGGCATAGTCCTGTCGATCAGGCCGCGTGAGAGTGCTTCCTGCAAATGTCCCGAATTGTTGTCAACACCTGTTATTTCTGCAGCGATAGCCCTCAATCCGCCTGCCATTGAACAGCCTATCAGCCCAGTACCTATAATTGCTATTTTCATTTTTTTCTCCGCTTTCCTGTTATCCATGATATGTTATTTTAATACAATGACCCTGTCCGCCCTTGCTTATACCCCACAATCGGGTAGGAGAAACGGGATTAATTCCCGTTTCGACCTCCCACACCACCGTACGTACGGTTCTCGTATACGGCGGTTCCTTAATTCACAACTCTTACCGCTTCATAATAATCCAGC
>SLJO01000055.1 GCA_007135095.1 Bacteroidales bacterium
TGAGATCGACCGCAGGTCAATAAATCATGGGTGATCCATGGATTGAAAAGCAAAATATCCGGATCATGAATCAGTAACTTATTGTTAAACAAATTGCTAACTATAATTTATACGAATGAAAATCGGAGTATTAAAAGAAACAGGCAATGAAAAACGGGTAGCGATAATACCTGGCTGCGCGCAAGCCCTGGCGAAAATGAAACTTTCTGTCCTTATGGAGAAGGGGGCGGGAAAGAGCGCCTTTTACTCGGATGCGGATTATGAGGCAACAGGCGCAAAAATGACCACCCGGGAAGACATACTTAAAAATGCAGAGCTTATTATAAAGATCCATCCTCCTTCAGCATCTGATCTTGCATCACTTAAGGAGGGTACGGTGCTTGTGGCGCTATTGAATCCGTTTTTCAACCTTGCCCTTGTAAAATCGCTGGCAGCCAAAAACATTACTTCTTTCAGCATGGAGCTGATCCCGCGCATCACCATGGGGCAGACCATGGATGTGTTATCTTCTCAGGCAACAGTATCAGGATACAAGGCTGTACTTGATGCGGCTGTTCACCTGCCCCATTTTATGCCCATGTTCATGACGGCTGCAGGTACGATCAAACCCGCGAAGGTACTGATATTAGGGGCTGGAGTAGCCGGACTGCAGGCCATTGCAACCGCCAAAAGGCTTGGTGCAATAGTACAGGTCTTCGATGTACGTTCTGCCGTTAAGGAAGAGGTAAACAGCCTGGGGGCCGGCTTTGTGGAGGTGCAAGGTGCCAGGGAAGACAGTAAAGCAGGAGGTTATGCCATTGAACAGGATCAGGAATTCGAAAAAAGGCAGGCACAGGCCATTCATGATCATGCGACTAAATCCAGTGTCGTGATTTGTACTGCACAAATTCCCGGAAAGAAAGCCCCGGTGCTTCTTCTGACTAAAACAGTTGAGCAGATGAGGCCGGGATCGGTGATAATCGACCTGGCTGCCGCTTCCGGCGGAAATTGTGAACTGACCCAGGACGGAAAAACCATCATTCACAATGACGTAACCATTATTGGCAAATCCGATTACCCTTCAGAAATGCCCCTTGATTCAAGCATGATGCTTGGCAGGAACATTATCAATTTTATAAAAAGGATATTTGACAGGGAGGGTAATATGAACATCAACTTCGAGGATGAAATTGTAAAGGGCACCTGTCTGACCCACAACAGGATTGTTGTACACCAAAAGATCAGGGAGCTGCTGAACGGGGGCGAACCGGGGGCTGCCAAAAAGTAAACAAACATAACCATCAATATAATAATTATGGAACAGATTTTAATTTTTTTCTTCGCGCATAAGGAGGCAATATTTATTATTGTACTCACAATTTTTCTTGGGTTTGAAGTAATATCAAACGTACCCTCCGTATTGCATACTCCCTTAATGTCAGGTGCCAATGCCATCAGCGGTGTGATCATCATCGGGGGTATTATCCTTGTGGGTCATGCCGACACAACGGCCATTAATCTGAACCTGGTTTTGGGGGTTTTAGCCATAATGTTCGGGACACTTAATGTAGCAGGGGGATTTGTGGTAACTGACAGAATGCTTGAAATGTTCAAGAAAAAGAAGAAAAAATAGATAATACCATGTATACAACATTAGAAAATCTTGGGGTAACAACCGGTGATGCAATTCTGGAGCTCAGCTACCTGGTAGCTGCAATATTTTTTGTTATCGGCCTTAAACAACTCAGCCATCCGGAGACCGCCCGCAAGGGCAATATCTGGGCTGCAGCCGGCATGCTGCTGGCTATGGTTACCACTCTGGTGCTGCACAGGGATGCATCGGGATCAGCAATCCACCCCACCAATATAATCATCATCGTTATTACAATTGCAGCCGCATCGGCTGCTGGTGCTTTTATCGCAAGGACCATCAGGATGACAGCAGTCCCCCAGCTGGTCTCATTTTTTAATGCAACAGGAGGTGCGGCTTCTGCACTTGTCGCACTGATAGAATTCTCCAATCCCGGCAACGGGTCAGCAATTGTTACCCTGCTGGGTCTGTTTTTCGGCAGCATTTCCTTCAGCGGCAGCATGATTGCCTATGGGAAGCTGGATGGAAAAGTAGGTGATATATTTGCAGGTTTCATGAAATATGTAAACCTGATCATTCTGGCAGCAATCATCGCCATAATCATATATATCCCGGCCGGCGGAGCCTCCTTTGAAGTAAACCGGATGCTGGTTTACGCATTGCTGATGCTTTCGCTGATATACGGAATTACCTTTGTAATGCCCATCGGTGGAGCAGACATGCCTGTGGTCATATCACTGCTTAATTCATTTACCGGTATTGCTGCGGCAATGGCGGGGTTCATATACAACAATCAGGCTATGATACTCGGAGGTATCTTTGTCGGATCTGCCGGAACAATACTCACTGTGCTGATGTGCAAAGCCATGAACCGTTCACTGTTGAACGTGATCCTTGGAGCCTTCGGCGGCGGAGGTGCCGGAATGGAAAGGGAGGAAGGGGCTGTAAAGAAGATCCCCATGACTGATGCAGCTGTCCTGCTGAGCTATTCAAGAAAAGTAGTTATAGTTCCGGGATACGGACTTGCTGTTGCCCACGCCCAGCATATTTGCAACGAGATGGCAGAACTGCTGGAAGAAAAGGGGGTGGATGTTAAATTTGCAATCCACCCTGTAGCCGGGCGGATGCCCGGCCATATGAACGTCCTGCTGGCAGAAGCCGAGGTGCCATACGATCACCTGGTGGAAATGGATGAAATAAATCCCGATATGGCCAACATTGATGTAGTGCTGGTGATCGGCGCAAATGATGTTGTCAACCCCGCAGCGCTGGACGATCCTTCAAGCCCGATATATGGCATGCCTATCATAAGGGCCCACGAAGCCAAAAATGTGATTGTAATGAAACGGGGAATGGGAAAGGGCTATGCAGCTATCGAAAATTCACTGTTCTTTGCCGAAAATACCCGGATGCTATTCGGTAATGCCAAGGATTCCCTTCAGAAACTGGTAACCCAGATTAAGGAACTATAGATGCTGTCGCCTGGAATCTTGCTTTGGGAACGGTCGTTTTCTCATGAAATAGTTTAGAAAACGATTTGAGTCTGAAGAATAAACTGCCCTCTCTGATCAACAACAACCTGCCTGTTGTCAACAGCATCATATATTGGCCGGTTCATATACTGCATGGTCCATTTTATGTTATGGTTATACATAAGAATGTTTAATCCCGCACCATACTGAAGCGAGGCTTCATCGAGCGCTTCAAAATTCTTATGTGTCAATGCGCCATAGGGCTGAAACCTTGAATTCAGGATACTGCCAGGTATCAGGTATCCCAACTCCCCATGCACAATTGTTCCTGTTCCGGTATCCCACTCAGAATTCCCGTGACCCTGCGGCAATGCCTGCTGAATTCCCGGTCGCCCGACATTTATTGGCCCTGAACTTCTTATGTAATCAGGCCCAAAGTCATAGTTATAATACCCCAGACTGGATGTGACGGCTCCGCCGTTGATGCCTGCAGGAATATCCAGAAACGCATCCAGTGCAAAAAGAAAAATGGCTGAGGTGGTTGCCTGTGCAGAACCGGTTTCTCCCATAGCATCGGGATGAAAGTAAAAGCCGGCCCCAAGATTGAAAAATCGTGCCTTCCCGAGATTATTCATAGTCATATAGGGGAACAAATGGTTTTCCTTATCAAAAAACTGCCAGGTAAAATAACCCTTTAACGCCAGATTGTTATTTATAACCGGCTCTGCTGAAACACCTGCCTCTGATAATTCAACGCCTGTTTCGAAAGGTTTGACCACAGACATCCGGTAATGTAACTTATTAACAGTCCCTTTAGCGTATATCCCCAACTGCCTTCCAAACCGGTCAAATGTCCCGCCAACCGGATAGGCAAAGCCAGGACTGTCAATGACAAGGAATTCCAGCAGCCTGCTGTTGTTGTAACGGGACAGGCCGTTCCATGTATTTAAACCAAACCCCACGTGCAATTTGTCCTTAAGAAAAATATATTCCGTTTGGGCATTATACATAGCGATTTGGGGATTCCCTCTGGTGCGGTAATTCAGCCCATCGTGTCCGATTTGGGAATATATAAACACCCTGTCCATCAAATATGTGTATAGTATCAGTCTGCTCCGGCGAATGCCGAAATCCACCTCAGCAGACTGCCCGCTAAGGTCTGCATCCGGATTATGCCATATATACCGCGACCAGATTTGATTAACCATAACTATTCCGGCATACGATGATCCATCCTCAGAAAGGTAAAACCTCAGGTTGGATTGTTCGGGTTCAGCCTGGCCGCTCATATTCATAATTGAAAAAAGAAATAACTGAAAAGCAATAATTACTCTGAAATAATTCATGGTTGTAAGTTTGGAAATAAAAAAGTACAAAAAATTTAAATGCATTTAAATTCCGTTCGGTTCGTAATCATGAAGTTTAATGCTTCCGGAACAAAATCCCGCCCATGCCGGTGACAACCGAAAACCATGGGTCATGGATCAGATACAGGGCTCTTCGGAAAATGCGAAATTATAATATATTTGTATATCATTTAAATTAAACGCTAATAATCATGGAAAAAAAACCACCGTCAAAAAGCAGGCGCGAATTTATCAACGACGCTGCTGCACTAGGTTTCATGAGTGTTTTGGGAGCAGGTTATGCCTTATCCTCATGCAGTTCACGAAGGTCTGAACATGAAGCTCCTGTTTTCTACGATATTGCACCTGATGGTCCCCTGCTGAAAGCAGGATTGATTGGTTGCGGGGGAAGAGGGACCGGTGCTGCAATAAACTTTCTTAATTCAGGCCCGAACCTGCAGATAACTGCACTGGGAGATCTTTTTCAGCACCGTATAGACAACTGCCGGAAAACATTAAAGGACACAAATGATGTTGATATCCCCGACAGTAACTGCTTCACGGGTTTTGATGCATATCAGCGTGTTATTGAATCCGACGTGGATGTCATTCTGCATGTAACCCCGCAGCATTTCCGCCCGCTTCATTTCGAAGCCGCCGTTCAGGCCAGGAAGCATGTCTTTATTGAAAAACCGGCCGGTGTTGATCCAGTTGGTGTCAGAACTGTCATGGCAGCCGGCAGAATGGCTGAATCGGCCGGCCTTACAGTAGTTGCCGGAACAAACTTCAGGCATCAGCGCGATTATCTTACAACCCATAGCATGGTAAAAAACGGTGCCATAGGTGACCTTGTATCAGCAAATGCATACGATGTACGTGGAAAAATCTGGCATGTAAACAGGCAGCCAGGGTGGAGTGATATGGAAGCGATGCTGAGGGACTGGATGAACTGGTACTGGCTTTCCGGTGGCGACAATGTAGATATAGCTGTTCACCAGATTGACATGATAAGCATGTACTTTGGAAAGTTTCCTGTTAAAGCACTCGGCTTCGGGGGAAGGCACCGCCGTCCTACCGGCGACGTGTATGATTTTTACAGCATTGACTATGCATTTGATGACGGGAAGACCTTCCAGTGCAAGACACGTTGTATTGACGGATGCGATAACAAGCATGGCTTTCTTATCTTCGGAACCAGGGGATATACAAACTGCCAGAACAAAATATTCGACTATAATGATAACCTCATCTGGGAATATGAGTATCCGCTGGATAAAGAAGGCCGGCCAACCAACAGGGTGGCAATTTCCTCTTATGACGAGGAAATGATCAACTTCGTAACTGCTATCCGCAGGAACACACCTTTGAATCAGGCCGAAAATCTTGCTGCGGCAACACTGGTGGGGATAATGGGAAGGGAGTCGGCAATTACAGGAAGAGAAGTAACCTGGGAGGAAATGATGGATTCAGGCATAAAGCTGGGACCGGAAGAATACAGCATGGGTCCGTTAGCCATCAAAGCTGAACCACCGGTTCCCGGAACTGCTGCAGTGATTTAGAATTACCTGAAGCGGACATTTTATGCATATTTTTCCGGCAGTGGCTAAGGTTTCTTAAAAGGCAGCATAATCGCAGGCAAGGATTTACTGCCTGATAACATCATTTAGCAAACCTCTCATATCCAGAACAATTTCGGGATTTTCGGCTGCTATATTCCTGGTTTCACCCGGGTCAGTATTCAGATCATACAACTGATCAATTGATGAAAAGCCGGTTTCAATATCAGTGCCCCAGGGAACCCTTGGGCTGCCGTTATGGGCGGGAATAAATTTAAACCCATCGGCTCTGACAAAAGTCAATGCCTGCTGAATCGCCTGCTGAACCAGTCCGTCACGTCCATGCACATCGTTGCCAACCAGTACGTCCCAGTGATTCCGGCTGTCCCTTGCGTGATCCCGGTTGAATTCCTGACTGGTAAATGCGGCAAACGAAGCAAGCATGTCCACCTGGCTGAACAATGCGTTTGATAAGGCTCCCTTTTCAACCATGCCCGGCCATTTGACAATCATAGGAACCCGTGTTCCGGCTTCAAACGCACTGTATTTACCTCCCCTGAACTCACCCCATGGTTCATGATCTCCGAGTTTCTCGACGGCAAAATCCACATATCCGTCATCCAGCACCGGACCGTTATCAGAAGTAAAAATGATCATTGTTGATTCCGTCAGTCCGCGTTCTTCCAAAGCAGCAACCAATGCTCCGACCGACCAGTCAAGCTGCACAATCATATCGCCACGTGGGCCGAAAGGTGTAACCTCCTGGAAACGCTCATGCACAATTCGCGGAACATGTATATCGACCGTGGAAAAATATATAAAGAAAGGCCCATCCCTGTTTGCATCGATAAAATCCACTGCCTTTTCAACCAGGACATCAGCAATATCTTCATCACGCCAAAGAGCAGTCTCGCCGCCCTTCATATATCCGATACGGCTGATACCATTGGTTATTGAATGATTATGGCCGTGCGACCACATCATCTTCAGTAGTTCCGGGTTATCCCTGCCTGTAGGTCGATCGCTGATGCTGGGATCATGAAAACTAATTTCGATGGGATCATCAGGATCAAGATTTACAACATGATGGTTCTCAACATAAACAGTCGGCACCCGGTCATTGGTGGCGGGAATCAGCCAGGCATAATCGAACCCTGTTTCCAGCGGGCCCGGTGCTATTTTTCCGTTCCAGTCAGGCCCCTCTTCTCCTCCCAGACCCAGGTGCCATTTCCCGATGACAGAAGTGTTGTATCCGGCGCGCTGCATCAGTGAAGGCCAGGTATCCTTCCCGGGAAGTATTAGCGCAGAGGCATCTCCATCAACCACCCCTGTTCCTGAATGGCGCCAAGCATATTCTCCCGTAAGCAAAGAAAACCTGGAGGGGGTGCTGGTGGCAGCAGTGGCATATGCATTTGTGAACATAATACCCTCACGGGCCAGCTGATCAATTCTGGGAGTGGGAACTTTCCCCCCATAAATACCTATATCGCCGTAGCCTACATCATCGGTGTAAATAAGTATGACATTCGGCCTGACGGCTGACAAGTCTTTTTTACTCTCCTGCTGTGCACATGAACTGATCAGGGCAGAGGCAATAAGTGGATATACCGTTATTTTCATATTTGCGCAAAAGTACATATGGTTCCGGACTTTATAAAAATAAATTAAAGAAATTTTGCACAAACCGGATCTGTTATCTATTCCCTGAGGTTCTGTAATAATGCCTCACGAATCATCTCTCTGAATTCCAGCTGCCGGCTTTCAACTGCCCTTCGGGAGGCAGGGCGGTAGAACTCCGCATACTGGGGCCTGGTGAGCCGATACTGCAGCTGCTCAATGGTTCCGCCAATGTTTATCCCCAGTCGCACGGGCAGTGGTGATTCTATAACGGAAATATGGTAATCAAAACTCATATCAAAGTTGTGCCGGCCACCGACAACAACCTTGTACCTGTCCATCACCATCAGGAATGGATAAATATCTATTTCTTCCCGGAAGATAGTAAACTCAGCTGAAAGAGAATCAACCCTGTTCTCTGCTTTTTTACTGAATCGCAGGGTTTTGGCTATTTCACTGAACGTTTCACCATCCATCAGCACCAGATCTTCACCCCTTATGGATGAGACGCCGCGGAGGGTCGATTTTTTAACATTGTAAAGAGAATCCAGGTAGGTCTCAACGGCAATGTGAAATTCGCCGGATCCGCCAAATGAACGCAACATGGGCATCAGTGTATCGATATCGGGAAGCATTTCAAGTAAACGGCTGATTTCCACGTCCAGCATATGGTAATCCAGTCCCAGATAAAGATGATTCTTGCGCGGAGTACGATACATTGCCGTCAATTGCATATCAGCAGCAGGTGTAGTGAATGTCAAACCGTCCAGAAGCAGGATTCCGTCACTTACCCTTATGTCGCCAAGAATATTGGTAATTGTGTCAGCACCCATTACAGCCTGCCCGACATCGGCTTTAAGCAGTATATCAACTCCCCGGGGAACCATATATGGCCCTGAAGCAGAATTTTCAATGCCGGACGGTGAAGCGTCTTCACTGGCTGTCTCCGCTTCCATGCCGATTCCACTGGTGAGCATCATTAGCTGGGCAAGGTCGGTGGTGCCGGATGAAAAACTGAAATTGCCCGTCAGGATTGAATCGTTTAGTAACCAGGATGAGACGTTGCTCAAAACTCCTGTCAACGCAAAATCGGACTGGTCTATAATAATGTTGCCTTCATGTATATTTAAGGTTTCCGGGTCAAAATCCATTTTAATGGAAGGGATTTCGACAAGCTGCGATAGTGCAGGCATGTATACAGACCCGTTATTCATTTCTGCAGAGCCCTTTACAACCCATTGACGGAAGACATCATCCTGGTTATTGTCATTGAGGACATCTGTCTTGAGGGTCAGTTCATCGATGGAAACCGAATTCTGCCCCATATGTGCAGCAAGCGAGTAACTGGTATAGGCAAACAGGATAGCCGATTGCCGGGGTGCACCAGGTACGGGTGCTACAGAAAAATTGCCATAGGGTTTGTCGATGGCAATGCTTATGGTATCCATGCATGCACGGAGAGAATCCATGCTGAAGGTACAGAACAAATCAGGGATAATGGTTGTGTCCCGCAAATCGGACATTTCAAGGTAGATGTGCGTGTTTTTCAATGAAGTGCTAAAATTATCTGTTTTGGCAGCCGAAAAATTATCTGAGGCAATTTTGGCATAGGCAAAATTCGTATTTATTCCAGAAGCATGGGGATTCGGAAGGGAGAAGTCAATTTTAGCATAGTCGGTTGACATAGAAACACTGTCGTGTATCATACTGAAATCAGAAAGAAATACTGAACCGGAAATTTTCATTCTATCCAGTTCCATGACTGTTGCCTGCGATAAGGCAAAGTCTGTTTTTAGCTGTCCGGTGATTCTGCCTCCGGGGCTCAGGTTTACATCGCCGGGAATAAATGATCTGAAGTCATCAAGCAGCACATTGGCATCGGTTATAAGATTATAATGCATATCTGAGAAAAGGTGGTCCACCTTTCCACGGGTTTTGAATGACGAATTGGGAGTTTTGGCTTCAAAACTGCTGATATGAAGATACGATGCCCGGCCGTAAACTGAATCTGAGAAGAAATGAATATCCCCTGCCATATCTTTCAGCGGAAAAGGTAATCCTTCATATTCGAGAGTTCCTCCGGCCAGGGTCAGATTAATATCCATAAATGGCAACAGTGAGTCATTCACAGCTCCTTTTATGATTCCATCAGAGGTTATTGATCCGGATGCCCCTATCACACCAAATTCCGCAAGGAATGACGGGGGGATCAGTGATATGGCATCTTGTAATTCCCATGAATTTAACCTGTAACTTATATCGGCGAAAACATTACTGCCGATGGTATCATTTTTAAAGGAACCGCTAACCGTAACTCCTAAATCATTAACGGAGGCAAAAGCGCCGTTGAATTGAACCCACTGGCGGGAAGGCAGGATATCAAACGGAATAGCGAATTTTAACCGGGCACGGTCGAGGTATTTTTCTCCATTGTGCTCGAAGGAAATCTCGGCGTTATTAAGGTTAATGTGCCCACTGGAACTCCCTTCCCTTATATTGCCTTCCAATTTGGCTGTAAGGCCGGTAATAGTTGTGTTGATTTTATCGCCATCCTGTTCCAGGGACACGATGGCATGGCTGATGTCAAACCGGCCCCTGAAATTGTCTTTCCTGATCTTGCCGGTTACTTTAGCTGTGAGGTCGGTGATGGATGTATTTAGTTTCTCAGTGATACTGTTATAGGAAAGGCTGAAGTTTTTCAATTCAATGTTCTCAACGTCAACAAAGTCAAACCCCGAACCCGGGGATTCTTCCTGTTCGGTGGTGGTCTCTGTCATCAGCAGGCTGTAATTTGAATTACCCAGGCTATCGGCAAATATATTCAATGAGCCATTGGAAAGAATAAATTTATCGATAATTACTTCCCTGCTCCTCAGGTATGCTCCTGCATTAATAACACCCAGCAGTTCATCCGCCTTCAGTAAGGTGTCACACGGGGCACCGGATAACGGACTGATAACGGCAAAGTTACCGATCCTTATTCCGAATAACGGAAAAGTGCTGAACAGGGTGAGTTCCACCTCTCCGATTTCCGTCTGATAGGGTATATGTTTTTCTGCATGGTTCTGTACAATCGGGGTCAATTTTTCAGGGGTAAATACAAACCACATCAAAATGCCGAGGGAAATAAGCAGCAATAGAATAAAAGATGCCAGAGTAATGAAAAGCCCTTTAAGGTATCGCTTCATGTGTCTTTTTAAATTAAATGTCGTGATGAAACCCTGCATTTCATGGTCAAGCCCAACAGTGAATTAATCTCTTGTTCTGTTAATTCACTTTGGTAAAACTGAAACTTTTAAAAAAACTATCCCTGTACCTTAACCGGGTGGGTGTTAGTTCGGTGATGGTATAAACCTTGGGAACACCTGCCCCCCCTGTCTCCATAATATGTATCTGCGTCAATACTGATTTATTGAGAGTCCAGGTAAAATGCTGGGCCTCATTTTCCTGCACATCATCACCCAGATCCCAGGTATATCCTTTACCATCGGCAAAATATCTATAATGTAAGGTACCGGATTGCCATTTGCCAATAAGCAATGATTCGTCAAAATTATCTTCTTCTTTTTCGCAGGAGGTAAGAATAATTGCAACCGTGAGGGTTGATAGCAGGATTATTGATAACTTATTCATCTTTTCATAAGTAAATATTTATATTAAATTATTGGTCTTATGGATCTTACCATGATAATATTTTGACTTCGTCGATCTCACATGCAATACATTTTTCATTGATCAATAATTATCAGATGTGACATTCATTGTATTTTGTGAAAATATTGAAAATATTGTCATGGACGGTTCGTTTATTTAATATTTGAACGGTATAAATAATCAGGCCCGGCATGCTTGCCACAGAGAATCCTGATACCATCCGCCATATCTTATACAATTTATAACCAGCATAATAATAAATAACTGCAGACCGGCTTCCCGGTAATTCCAGACGATACGAATTTATTGAAAAAAAGTTATGGACAACCTAACTGAATCCCTGATTTTGCAAATTATGTAGATAAAATACCCATATGGGTAAAACTCACCCGTCATACTCCTGCAAATCGCCGGTGATGATAACTCATCAACTAAACCCTGTTCCTTATAAATAAATCTTCGGGCTATCCTGCCGGACATTTACCCCAGCTAATTTATCGCGGGAATATCACAGGCTTCATTATGGTATGAAATTAGCATGAAGGAATTTGAATTAACCTCTTCAGGAGCTTTTTGCACAAAATACCTTAAACAAGAAAACTTATTCGGATGCCCCCATCACAGGAGTAAAACTCTCAGCTCTTTATTTCACGACATAATTAGGATCGTAAAACTAAAAATAAGCAGGGATGAAAAAAGAAAATTTATCAATAGTTATTACCGGAGCCTCAAGTGGAATTGGCAGGGCAACAGCAATGGAATTTGCAAGAAAAGGACACAGGCTTGCCCTCACCGCAAGGCGGCGGGAGGTCCTGGAGGAAGTTGCCGGAGATTGTGAACGGATTGGTGGTGAAGCATTCACCTATGCTATGGATATCACCAATGAAGAACAGGTGTATGAATTTGCCAGACAGGCAAATGAGCGTTTTGGGAGCATTGACGTTTGGGTTAATAATGCTGCCGTAGCCATGATGGGACCGTTTGAAGAAACTCCTATGGAGAATATAAAGAGGCTCATGGATATAAATGTTCTGGGGTATATGTACGGAGCGAGGGCTGCCTTCAGATATTTCCGAAGCCAGGGACAGGGAACATTGATTAACATTTCCTCCGTAGCAGGTGTTAACGGACAACCATATTCAATAGCATATACCACGAGTAAAGCAGCCATAAGGGGCATGACATTGTGTTTGCAGCAGGAAATGGCGCGGGAAAAAGACATTCATGTTTGCCTGGTAATTCCGGCAACTGTCGATACACCATTATTCCAGAGTGCGGCTAACTACATGGGACGTGAAATCAAAGCGATGGAGCCCGTTGTGGATGCCCAGTCAGTGGCAGAAGAAATAGTCGGCCTGGCCAAAAACCCTAAACCGGAAGTTCTTGTTGGTGGAATGGCTGCCCAGGTCACCCTGATGAAGCATCTGGCACCTGACACATTTGCCAGAATGTATAACAAACAGGTACGGTCCAGACATTTTAAGGAAGAAATGGCTGATCCGCAGGATGGTAACCTGTACGAGCCGAACCGGATATCTTCTATAGATGGCGGATGGCTTAATGGGAAAGAATCAAAAGCTATCAAATCACAGGCAAGAAACACCTTTTTACTTGGCCTGGTTGTAGCCGGAGCGGTAGCCGGCACTGCAGCTGTATTATTGAATAACAGAAGTAAATAACTGAAAGCTATGTACCAGAAAAGAGAAACATTTTTCAAAACTGACAAGGCAAACTATTTCACCAGGATATATCATTCCCAGCCGGTGGATATTGCGCAGGAGAAAATTGTTCTTGTTCATGGCCTTGGTATTTCAGGCACCTATATGCATCTGCTTGCAATGGAACTGGGGAGAAAATACCTTGTCTACGTACCGGATCTTCCGGGGTTTGGTTACAGCAGTAAGCCCCCGCACACACTGAATATTCAGGAACTGGCAGATGCCCTCTATGACTGGGCAAAGGCTGTAAATACCGGCAAGGCTTATTACCTGGGAAATTCAACAGGATGTCAGGTAATTACTGATTTCACCATCCATTATAAGGATATGGTGAAAGGTATTGTTTTGCAGGGTCCGGCGATTGACCCATATTACAGGTCCGCAGGAGAACAACTGGGAAGTTTTGTAAGAAACACCCCCGGCGAGCCTAATTCACAGATGCTGATCATGATAAAAGACTACAGCAAGTGCGGGATCAAAAGGGTGAGAAAGACCTTTGAATATGCCTTGATTTATGAAACAGAGAAGTTCCTGCCAAAGGTTGATGTGCCTGCCCTGGTAGTAAGGGGGGATAAGGATATGCTCATTTCCCAGGATTGGGCCGAACAGGCAACTGAATTATTGCCACAGGGAAGCCTGAAAATAATTCCCGGAGCAGCACATACAATTAATTACTCCATGCCAGGAGAACTGGCCAGTATTACTGACAATTTCATTGAAAACAAAGATGTAAAGGAACACATTTCCATGACAGTTAGTTGATTATTATCAATTACCTGACGGATGCTTTGAAATCATGCCCGAATACTTAAAACTATAAACATATGAAAGCGCCAATATATAAATCTATGGGAGTATTACCTCCCAAATTTTCTGCAGGATTTGACTCAGGTGCAGGTTTTGTTAAGGCCTTAAGCAATGCCCTCAAGGGTCAGGAATTTAAAGGACTGGGTGCTGCCCCGCCTGTGGAACCCCTGGCTAACTTTGTAAACATGCTCAACAGCGAGTTACGTGAAACCACGCATATTATGAATACAGGTGTTGAAGGGATTCCGGCAGATCATATGATAAGTGTAAATGCAGAGGATTTTATGAAAGCAGTTGTCAATATGTATCCTGCAAGGAAGTATCCAGCGATAATGTTAGGATCCGTAAGCGGGGCAATGGTTCATCTGGCAGCACTTATGGGAATTCCCTTATTGCCGCAGACTTACATGATACCAGTCTATCGCCCGGAATATTTGCCCATCGATGAGCCAAAACGTACCATGGACTGGGGCCTGAAGCCAGGTGAAGATTTTCTGAAAAACAATCCCTATTTCAAGCTTCACCATATGTTTGATCCGAGCCAGGACAGGCTGACACTTGAAAAGATTTCCTATTTCAGGGTCAAGATGCAGCGCATGGTCCTGGAATATGAAAGGTTCATTATAAATAACCTCCAGGAGGGCGGTACAATCATAATTTCTGATTGCACCCGAAAATGGCCGGTAACTGCCATTAGTGACCGCTTCATTTTCCAGTTTGGTGCTTTGGGAGGGGCAACTGAAGAAGACTTCCATCAGGGAGGAGAACGGGTGGAAAAATTCCTGGAACATTATAATTCACACGTGCGGAAATGGGATGCCCCTGAAACTGACAGCGAGCTGCCTGAGGCAGAATGGGGTTTTGACCGTTTCCTGATGAATGATATTGAAAGGATAGCAGGCAGGAACGGGTTTAAAATAAAGAACATATCATACTATGAGCCTGAGCATCCCTCTCCGTTTGTAGCAGAACTTTACCGCTGGTGGTACAGGCAAAAGGGCGTACTGGCAAACAGGCTTGTTGGCGAAAGCTTTTTTATGCATGAGCCATACTGGATACTTAAAACAGGTTCAGTGCCTTTCTGGATGAAATTCAATATGGGCCCCTCCGCCGATTGGCTTGAGGAATATCTCTCAAAAGCAGATCCTTATGATGAAATTTTCCTGATGCTGTTTTCTCACGGGGTTGATGCAATTGGTCTTGCCGGCACTGGTCGGTGGAATGAGATAATGGGGAAAGCACGCAAAAAGCGTGATTTTATAGGAGTAACCATAAATAATTATCCGCGGGATCTTGGTTCCCTGATAAAATACAACACTGAATTCAAGGAAAAGATACCCTCGAGATATGATTTCCATCTATCGCTGACGCTTGACCAGTTTTACCAGTTCGAAGGTCAGTATAACCATGGAAAATTCCAGGACCTGACGGATATGGAAACCTCCTTTGAGGCAGAAGAAACAGCCGGCCACGTGGTGAAAGAGCAACACCGGTAAAAACTGAACCTGCTATACTAGAGAGTAAAAGCAACTTCAATTCATTTCTTCCATAATCCCGTCAACCCTCATCTGAAGTTCGGGATTCTGCTGATAATTTGCCATTATTTCTTCATACATGGCAGGAGTCATCCCTGCACCCTGAATTGCAGTGACAATTTTGTCATGATATTCCAGCTGGATGTCCTGAATACCTTTAAGAGCAGATTCAAATGCTTCCATTTCTTCCTCGGGAATATCAGGGTCCTGGCCCATTTGCTGTGCCTCCAGTATCATGTTAAACCTCTCAACAGTCAGATCCTTTTCCTCAATTTCTTCTATCATTTTTAACTGGCTCTCCTCCTGAATTGGCATTACCTCCATTGCAGCTTCTACAAATGATTCAAGCTGCTCATCGGTATAATCCTGTTCCTGTGAAGATTGCTGGGGTGGCAGTTGCTGTGCCAAAGCTTCCGATGAAATAAACATGGCTGATATCATTAGCACACCGAAAGTTCTCATCAAATAATTTCTATCTTTAAACATAATAGTATTCTTTAAATTTGACATTGGACTTGACTATTCAGCACTGTGACAAAACCATGCCAAATTGAGTATGCAACTGCTAATCTATACATTATAGATTGAGTGCCAACTTCTTATTATACATAATGTGTGTAAATTTTCACCATTTCTGTATCCTGGTGAACTACCCTCAAACTCATTTGTATATATTTACAATTTAATCTGGTAAACCCGTAAACTATGTATTCCAAAAAACTAACTATTGTATTTTTATTCATTTGTTTAATGACGGAAATTTTATCCGGCAGGATAAAACAGTCATACGAGCCCTATTTTTTTATTCAGATAGCCGATCCGCAATTTGGTTTTTTCACAAACAATAAAGACGGGTTTGAGAAGGAGACGATGCTGTTTGAGAAAGCTGTAATGGAAATCAACCGGTTAAAGCCGGATTTTGTTGTTGTCTGCGGTGATATGGTTCATAAACAGGGCGATATATTACAAATCACTGAGATCAAGAGGATTGTCAACCTGATCGACCCGAAGATTCCGGTTTTATATGTTCCGGGAAACCATGATGTTGGCCAGGTACCCGATAAAGAGAGCCTCGATAAATATAAATTCCTTTATGGTTATGACAGGTTTACTTTTATCCACAAAGGTTCCAGATTTATAGGCTACAACTCCACCCTGATCAATGATAAAATACCGGATCTTGAACAGCTGGGTTATGAATGGCTTAAAAGCAAGCTTGGTGAAAGCGAGAGCTTCCGGCATACCATACTTTTTGCTCACCATCCATTTATCCTGAAGGAATTTGATGAGCCTGAAACATACTTCAATATGAGTCCTGAATACCGCACGAAATACCTTGACCTTTTTGCAGAAAATAAAGTAACCGCTGTTTTCTTCGGGCATTTACATAATAATGCATATGCGGAATACAAAGGTATTCAATTAGTTACCACCAGTTCGGTCGGCAGGCCGCTGGCTGATGCTCCATCAGGTTTTAGAATAGTGAAGGTCTTTGATGACAGGATAGAGCATTCTTACTATGGCCTGGATAAAATTCCCGTATCCATTACGTTTGATTAGAATAAAAAAGTAATCCCCATTCCGGAATCTGCCTTGCGGCTTCCTGAGACTTGTCAAAATACTGGTTCGTGCCTTCCCCATGGCAACGGTTTGTATTGAATATCTGCAATATCATTTAAGACCCGAACTTCAGTGCTGGTCCTCCTGGGCCAAAACCACCGCCGGACCTCGGAATTATGTTAAGAATATGAGAAAAATACACCCCGATAATTTGAATATTGTCTTTAATATTTATATATTTAATTACAGGAATAAACAATCATACAGCCCTTTACATTTGACCTGTTTGATAACGAACCGGGGTTTACATGCATAGCGCACTATAAAAAAATCGCCATTGACCTGCAAGGCTTTGCAGGGATTTCACCCTGCATACCGCGAGAACCTGATAAGATAAGAGAGGAGGATGTGAAGAACAGGAAAAAAATTAAACGATATCGCCTGATTGTTAAAATAAATCAGTTTACCGAGATACCCCTGATTATTCTTGGTTTCGGCTGGCTCGTTCTCCTGGTGGCGGATCTTATCTGGGGACTTACTCCGTTTTTGCGGGATCTTGTTACTGTTATCTGGATAATCTTTATTTTTGATTTTGCAATCAAGCTGATTCTGACTCCTGACAGGTGGCAATTTCTTAAGAAAAACACCCTTACAATTGTTTCGCTTTTCATCCCGGCATTCCGGCTTTTCAGAATATTTTCAAGCCTGAGACTACTCCGGTCACTTGGTTTTGTAAGGAGCGTACGTATTATAAGGGTAGTTGGTTCGGTGAACCGGGGGATGCGGGTTTTGGGAAGGACTCTTGAAAGAAGGGCTTTTGGATATATCTTTCTGCTTACGCTTCTGGTTTGTTTTGTCGGTGGTGCCGCCATGTATGCTTTCGAGGAACCGGGAGCCTTCCAGAACTATGCAGATGCCCTGTATTGGACTGCAATGCTTTTAACAACTATCGCAAGTGATTACTGGCCTCAGTCTCCTGAAGGCAAGGTAATTGGATTGTTGTTGTCAATATACAGCCTTGGTGTGCTCGGGTACTTCACAGCTACCCTTGCTTCATTTTTCATAGATCAGGATGCCACGAGCAATAAGGGTGAAGTGGCAGGAACAAAACAAATTGAAAAAATAGCCAGGGAACTGAAGCTCCTGAGAGAAGAATTTAAAAACCAGAACCACAGAGATAATTAATCCTTCATTTATCGATTCCGATAAACCACTCCATGCATTGGATCAAACTATTGGTTGGAATTTTTATTTGAGCCGGCCGTTTCTCCAATGAATCCGGAGAGGGATTTAATTAATTTGCTGTTCTGCTATCCGTTGGTTTCTGATACGCCTGTCGAGTTTATAAACATACTGCCTGGCCTTTTTAATGCCATAATCGGTGTATGAATGCTGGGCCCATTCCCTGGCCAGTTCTAGTTCTCCTGCTATCTCATACATCAATGCAAGGTTATAGGCTGAGCGGCCTGCTGTTTTCCTTCTTCGCGCCTTTGCTGATTCATGCCATGCTTCCCTGGCCCCTTCCCAGTCATTCACAGTAGCCCTTCGCACACCGACTTTAAAATCACGGTTTCTTCGTCCCTTAGTGAAAAAGTCACGGTTCAGACGGAGCCACTGTGGACTGATACGGTCGGCATATACTCTTCCTGAACGGAAACTTGCATCATTAACGGCCTGCCGGTGATCAATCAGTCCCCCGACCACCATTTGAAGCGCGTTACCTTCAACTTCAACCCTGGAATTATGGTTGAACATATACTCATCAGCAATTGATTTTTGCTGCAGATCATAAATCCTGAATCCGAGTTTTACGCCGGCCATACCTTCCACATAAAATCTTCTCCTTAAAATTTCTCCTCCACCGCCCTCAGATCTGGGAGGAAGCTTGGTTGCACCATCAGTGACAATGAAATCGGAGTCAAAGGATTCCAGAACCAGAATTGCATCGCTGTCATACCGGGCAGCCAGGGCCTCAACTTCAGCCCAGCCGAGCGGTGGAGGCCAGTTACCCCTGGGAGCCGGGGTGGTAAGCCTTTCTGCAGTCCGGATAACATTAAACCCGGGTGAATTGGCGAGACTCCGCACTAGTCCGTCGACTGCCCTTTGCGAAGCCTCACGGTTAATATTGGATATGCTGCCGGTCAGGACGTCGACCACCGTTACTGTATCATTTTCGGGGGTGGCGCGGTCAACTACAGCAATTGTCCTGATATGAGACCCGAGATGTACAGGTGCCGGCTGTAATACCGGCACATAAACCGATCTCATGCAGCTGCTGAAAATCAATATGGTTAGAAAAATTAATTTTGTTGCAGGGAATCCTATATTTCCTTTTACGCGATAATCTGATAATTCTTTCATTCGGGGTCAATAATTAAGGAATAAGTGTCACGCCATAATTTACCTGCCCTGGTGATTTATTAAGCCTGCCGGCAGATGAGCATCCTGAAATTTAATAAGAAAGTGTACGAATCCAAACCACATAAGGTTACTGCTAATCAAAGAGAGAATTAATGCCCTTCCGGATTAATAAACTAAACTGTTCACTGAATATAGGCGAATCAACAGCCTTTTGCGAATGGTCACGCATTTATCAGCCATTTTATTGTTATTCAACAAAGATGGATAGAAAAACTCTCAGCCAAAAGAATCCAATAATAACCGGGATCGATGACGATCACCCCTCCTTAGTTACCAGTTTTATGTAGTGATTTATTTTCTTAATAACTTTTTCAGACACTGTTGGCTTTTGACGCCAGCTCCCGTAGCCATAATGGATTGCATAGGTACTATCTGATGAATGTTTAATTGATCCGGCAAACACATCTGCCGGAAATATAACCATATTCTTTTCTAAATCCTGTTTTTCATTTTTGTATTTAAATCCAAATTTTTCTGCCTTCCTGGCATAAATATCAGGAGCAATAATTTTATCGTTCAAAGTACCGTCTTCCAGCAAAAATCGTTGGCTTTCATAAAAGTCCATACACGCTTTTACAAATTGATGTCCCCTGGCACTGCCAAGAACAGCTGCCTGCATTCCAATCCCCGGTACATTTGCCGCTCCTTTTTTCCTTGACCTGTCAGAATTCAAATATTGTTCAGAGTTCTCCCTTTTAATGATGTGATTATGATATTCAACAGCTGAAAAGAAATCGTACCTTAAAAATTCATCAAAACTTTTCAGCACTGAAACATCAGAATCAAGATAAATGCCACCTTCATTATACAATGCCCAGAGTCTTACGTAATCACAGGCAAAAGCCCATTTTCCTTCTCTATATGCTTCATATACAAATATATTTGAGCTTATATCAAAGTTAGTTGTATCCCAGAGTTTTAATTCATAATCAGGCATTATCTTCTGCCATGATTCAATACATTTTTTGATAAACATTGGCTTTTTCTCACCGCTCAACCAGCAATAATGAATTTTCTTTGGTATCATAATAATCCATTTAACAGAAATGTAATCATAGTTCAATCTGTTGACATAATCTCGCCTGGTCAAATATACATAATTTTCCAAAGAGGGCGCCGCTGTTCAATCAATAGGATAAAAGTACCCCGGAAAAAAAATCATGGGAAATCGAGGAATAAAAGTGAAGGAATTCCCCAAAAATAGAATTTATGTGGAAAATATCTCCAATACTGGAATACAACATTATTGCGCACTGAACTGATCGTAATTTAAGTATGCTTTATTATTGGCATTTGCAGCATCATGATATAAAATTCCGGAAGTTTTGGCATAAAATTTTCAAATCCTTGAAACAGTAATTGATTGCTAACTATTTAAACCAAAGGTATCAAAGTAATGAATGTGAAAATCTTAAAAGGGTATGATTATCCGTGATTTTGTGGGTGATTTTCATGTTAAAGTAAAGTGATGTTTAACTAATAACTCTTAAATATGAAACGAGAACTGTTTAGTATTTTAATGGCAGTGAGTCTGGTGACAATGCCGGGAATAGTACAATCAAAGGAGGGGTATTTTGGAATTAAGGGTGGACTTACCTTGAGTAATTTGTACATAGATGAAAATGATCTGGATACTGAGGACAGAAGAGTCGGATTTCATGCCGGTCTTTTCAGCCAGTTCATGTTCACTGAAGCGATAGGAATTCAGCCTGAAATTTTATACACAACCAAGGGAAGTGAAGCTGATTACCTGGGTGCTATCAATCAGACAGTCAGCTTTAATATCGATTATATCGATATTCCGGTACTCCTTGTATTACGGCCTCTGGAAATGCTGGAGATTTATGCCGGCCCCTATGCAGGTATACTGTTAAACAGTGATGTTGGTTTTGAGGGCACCATTGAAGGTGAAACCGACCTTGACAGAGACCATTTTGAAACATTTGACGCCGGCCTGGTTGGAGGCATAGCCTTGAACTTTGGCGGCTTCAAGGTTGGAGCAAGGTATAATCTGGGGTTAAGGGAAATCGCAGACAGTAATGCAAGCCAGATGCTATTGGGTGACAGCAAAAATCAGTACGCACAATTTTACCTGGCAATCCAGTTTCCTCAAAGGCCCCGGTATTAAGTAATCTGTTCCGGCGCGTGTTGCTGAAGCAATAATTCTTGTCTTCCCATGCTTCGGCTGCTGCGCCCGTACGAAACATAAATTATTGCCGCGCTGACTTTTAATTAGTGCGGCAATTTTTTTTATCCCTGAAGCATATGCTTTTCCGGAACTCTTTATGAATTTCAAGGATAAGCGGTCAGCCGGTATCCAGGTTTCGAAATTCCCTGTTTAATATCTCCTTCATTTCGGTCTCCTGGCTTTCCATGCTTTCTATAAGCTTCTTCTGGGTTTTTGAGCGGTTGACATTTTGTTCCTTATAGGAGGTTTTATAATAGATCCCCCCGTTAAGGTAATCTGCAAGGAATCTTATGCCCATAATATAGGTCATCAGTACCGGCCCCAGGTACAAATATTCTTTCTCGGAGGGTGTAAGAATCGGATTGATCTGTCCAAGATATCCACGGGTAAAAGCTGCAAATCTCTCAATATTAAATTCGACTTTTTCAAGATCCTTTTCATCTTCGGCCGATGTGTTGGAGGTTGTGCGCAGGGCATCTCCGTAATCATAATATATTATGCCCGGACCTACCGTATCGAGATCGATTATAGTTGATGCCTTATTATTATTAAATAGTAAATTATTGATTTTGGTATCATTGTGGACAATGCGCAGCGGAATTTTTCCGGCATCCACCAGTTCTTCAATTTTACTGAGCTTTGATTCCCTTGCCTTATAGAATTCTACCAGATTCCTTACGGATTCAAGATTGCCAGCCCGGTTTAGGGCTATTGCTTCGTTAAGTTGCTTTAGCCTGAATGACAGCCTGTGAAAATCTTTGATGGGTTCCCTGAAGTCCGATACCTCCAGTGAATTACATGATTTCACGAACCACCCGAACCCGTTACCGGCCTCAAAGGCCTGCCAGTTTTCAGTAACGACCTCAATAGTAACAGAGTCACTGATGAAGGTTGTCATTCTCCAGGGGTTCCCTTGTTTATCAATATACAGCAATTTGCCGGCAGCGGTGGGTATCAGCAACGGTATGGAAAGGCCTTCATTGCTGCCTTTAATGGCCTGCTGAATCTTCAGGTGTGTTTCAGCAATTATCCATGGATCGGTGAAAACTTTTATATTTATTCTTTGCAGAATATAACTGTTCCTTTCGGACAAATCAAGTTTATAGGTATCATTAATATGACCACTCCCGAAGGGCCTTATTTCATATTTACCTGTATCCGGAAAAAAAGATTCAACTACTTCTTTGAGCATTATTTTTTGCCTGAATTTTATGACTATTTTAACTGACAGGGATGTTATTTCCTAAATAATCTATGTTTATAACAAATATTATTAATTCAATTTCAATATTGCATTTTTTTTATTTATCACCCAAATGTTTTTAAAATTATTTTCATGCTATTTCTAATTTCATCTTAACTGCCGGCATATTCCTGTGCTAAAATGCAGAATTGCTGTTTTTTGGAAGTTAAAATGAAAATAGTGGTTACTGGTGCTTTAACAGGGGTTGAGGACCCGGACCGGAAAGTTGCTTGATTTGCGCAGGTATAAAAAGTTTTAATCTATATTCGGCACTTCCAGTAATTTCCGCTCGTAGAGATTCAGTGCAAATAAATTTCCAAGTTCCTCATTGTTTTTGTAAACGCAACCTCCGTCAATATTGAACGGACTTATAAAATCCTGTGACCTGACAGCATTATTATTCATGGGTGTGTGTCCGTGAATCAGCAGTTTGCCGTCAAGATATGAATTATCAACCTGAAAGTCTCTGATCCACAACATTGACTCCTTATCTTCAAGCGGATCAGGAACATTGAAATTAAGACCTGCATGAACCACAATAAAGCCTTTGCCCTGAATATAATACCCGGTTTGCCTGAAAAAGTCAGTATAAACGGGTTCCAGTTCATTTACTGACAGTGCATTAAAGCTTTTCAGGGTAACACCACCACCGTTCATGATCCACAGGGAAAATGCATTACCTCCTTTCACTGAATCGAGCAGCATCTGTTCATGGTTGCCTCTGAGAGTATGGATCATGTAGTGGTTTTCGCGCAGTTCAAGGATGAAATCAATTACTCCCTTGCTGTCGGCGCCCCTGTCTATGTAATCACCCACACAGTAAATACGGTCTGTTTTTCTGATACCAATTTCATCAGTAACCAGTTTCCTGAATGTTTTGCTGCACCCGTGTATATCACCTACAAAAAATACACGTTCCATAATGTTCGGTTTGGCTTGAAGTAAATTAACTTAAGTTACTGATAACAAAAATTATTCCTTATTCAATACCTATTATCGCACTTTTGCCGGACTGCCCCCACAGGGAAGATCAATCGTTATTTCTCGCTTTCTCCCTTCACCCTGGCTCATAAAGCACTCTTGTGTAATGCCCGGGGCATCATGGCGGGCATTAATCAGCGTTTACCCCGCAGAATGAATGCATGTTTATCAATTAAAATTTGCTTTTATTCTCAAATTTACAGAAATTGAGACCTTAATTATTTCTTACACCGCATTCTGTGAAACTACCATTTACACAAATAAAGAATTACTCAGCCCCTTTTACTATCTTATTAATTACCTTCATCTTCTCGTGTTCAGGAGGTGATGACAGTTCTGTAATCAGGCTCCGCATTACCGAAGGAACCAATATGTCAGCCGCCCTGTCTCCAGACAAAAAAACGCTGGCCCTCGGCCTTCTGGGCACTATCTGGATTTTACCGGCAAAAGGAGGAAAGGCTATCGCTATTACCGATGCTTTATGGGACTGCCATGAACCGGCCTGGTCGCCTGATGGAACCCGTATTGCCTTTCATTCATACCGGAAAGGAAACTGGCATATCTGGACGATAAATAAAAATGGCACTGAACTGCGGCAGATCACACAAGGAATCTATGATGACCGGGAACCTGTATGGTCTCCTGATGGCAGATTCATAATATTTTCTTCAGACCGTGGCGGAAGCTATGATCTCTGGCGGGTTGATTTGACTGACAACAGTATTGAGGCCCTTACCACCAATGGGTCTAATGATTATAACCCTTCAATATCGCCCGATGGCGAAAGTATTGCCTTTGTGTCAGACCGTGAAGACAGGGGAATATATTTACTGCATGATGGCATTGAAACCTTAATTGCCCCATCATCACCCGGGGCCAGGCTGGCAGCCCCCTCGTGGTGTCCCGGGGGGAATATGATTCTTTATGTTTCCTATAGCGGAGAAATCAGCCAGCTGTTTTTGCTTAACCTTGCAGATAAATCGCAAACCCTGGTTTCCGGCTCCGGGGAAGATATTTTTCCATTCCGGAGCTCATGGCTGAATGACCATACATACCTTTACACGGCAAACGGAAAGATTCAGAAAAGAAAATCAGGAGAAGAAAAGCTTGCCTTTATCCCCTTTGAGGCTGAGATAATCCTGAAGCGGCCCTCTTATGCAAGAAAACAGTATGATTTTGACAACCGGCAGAATCAGACACCACTTGGCATTATCGGGCCTGTAGTGTCGCCCGACGGCAACGATGTGGCTTTCACAGCATTGGGCGATATCTATGTGCAGAGGGTGGGAGGTGGAATTTCCCGGATTACCGACGGCCCTCATGTTGATATTGACCCTGACTGGTCGCCTGACGGAAAATCCCTTGCTTACGTATCGGACCGGGGCGGAAGAATGCAGATATGGATTCATGATATGGCCACAGGAGATGCCAGGCTGCTTCCCCTTGAAATTTCTGATAATTCATTCTCCCCTGCATGGTCACCGGATGGCAAAAAAATAGCATTTTACACCCAGGGGGACCTCGCCGGCTGGGGAAGGGTCAGCCTGGCTATTGCCAGTACAAATAGTGGTGAAGTCAGGATTATTTCCAATTCCTTGTTTTTTCCGGGGAAACCCAGCTGGTCGAATGATGGCAACACCATAGCATTTATCGCTTCTGAACGGTACTCCACCCGCTACAGGGAAGGGCTCAACAAATTTTGCCTGGTATCACTGCAGGATGAAACCATTCGTTATGTATCCCCTGATTCCACGCGCAATCCCGGTATGCGGATACAGAACGGCCCTGCATGGTCGCCTGACGGCAGTAGTATGGCCTATAACCAGGACGGTGTATTATGGGTCGTACCGGTAAACGGACAAGGAGATATTACCGGCACTCCCAGGCAAATCACGACTGAACTTGCCGATAAAATAAGCTGGTCGGGCAATTCGGAAAGCCTTGTATACCTGGCCCTGGATGGTTTGAAAAAAGTGGATGTTTCTACAGGAAACTCCATTGATATTCCTGTAGAGCTGCAGTGGAAACCCAGGTTTCCGGAAGGGCAGTATATCATTCGTGCAGGCAGGTTATTTAATGGGATTGACAGCACTTACCTGTACAATGTAGATATCCTGATAGATGGTCACCGCATCAGTGATATTGTGCCGCGGCAGGACCATGGGGATGCGATTATTCTGGATGCTTCTGACAAAGTGGTCATGCCCGGGTTATTTGAAAGTCATACTCACTGCCAGGTGAGTGATGGCGAGAAACTGGGCAAAATATGGCTGTCCTATGGCATCACATCAGTAAGGGATGTGGGATCTGATCCGTATGATGCCAGGGAGAGAAAAGAATCCTGGTCGTGGGGTCGCCGCCCCGGTCCCAGACTGTTTCATTCAGGTGCCTTGCTTGATGGCAGCCGTGTATTCTATGGCTTATCAAGCAGTATCACCACAAGGGCCCATATGAATATGGAATTGGAACGCGCTGAGAAACTTGATTACAGCCTGATAAAAACATATGTGCGGATGAATGATTCCATTCAAAGGGAAATAACGGTTGCTGCACATGAAATGGGAATCCCTGTTTCATCACATGAGCTTTACCCGGCTGCCGCCTTTAATGTCGATGCTGTTGAGCACCTGGCCGGTACCACACGCCTTGGATGGGGTTATTCACAAAGACAGTCGGCCCTTTATAAAATCTATGATGACGTAAAGCAGATCACCGTGGCATCAGGCATTAACATTACCCCCACCATTGTCATGGGCGGATTTTTAAAGATGGCAAATGAAAATCCCAAACTGGCTGAAAACAAACAGTATAATGCGTTTTATTCAGAAGACTACATCGAAAGATGGGCCGATCGTGGTGCAAGCTCAAATTACTTCCAGGTAGGGGAATATGAAAAAACGGTTAAGTACCTGGTAGAGTCAGGGGTAAATGTGACTGCAGGCACGGATTCTCCCTTCGTACCCTACGGCACCAGTTTGCATGCTGAACTCTGGCTTTATGTACAGGCTGGGCTTACTCCGTATCGGGCCCTGCAAACCGCCACAATAAATGCCGCGAGAGCCCAGGGCCTTGATAATGATTTAGGTTCAGTTGAACCAGGGAAGCTTGCAGACCTGGTCATTGTGGATGGTGACCCCCTTTATGATATCAGTGATGCCTGGAATGTTGATATTGTTATTAAAAATGGCATTAAGTATACGATTGACGAGTTGCTGCCAGGTGAAAGATGAAAACAAGCTGTTTAATAACTTGATTTAATTGTTTATCAAATAATGGAAAAACGATATTCAAGAAGGAATTTTTTAAAACAAAATTCGGTTGCCGGCCTCGGTATTCTTGCGGCAGGCAGTTTGCATGGTTGCACGGGCGAAAAAAGATCCCCGGAGGATACCAGGGAGAATGACATAAAGATTGGCAATATCGCCGGGATGAATCTTGAACAGCTGCTGAATAATTACAGAACAGAGCTCTTTGACAATTTTATCCCCAATATGGACAATTATGCAATTGACCATGAGCATGGGGGAGTAATGTGCTCACTTGATGTCAGGTCGGGTGAACCTGCAAACACGAATAAAACGGCATGGTTTGTAGGCAGGGGGTTGTGGCTTTATTCTTTCCTGTATAATAATATTGAGAAGAATGACCGCTTCCTTGAAATTGCAAAAAAATCCAAAGACCTTTTGCTGAAGCTTCAGCCCGGAGATGATAGTTTCTGGCCTCGTACCTTCAGCCGGGAAGGGGTGCCCCTCTCAGGACCAGGCGATATTTATGGCAGCCTCTTCGTCGCCGAAGGCCTGGCCGAATATGCAAAAGCCACAGGTGAAATGAGTTACCGGGAGCTGGCTAAAAAGATTTTGTTTGACTGCGTTTCCCGTTATGATCGTTCCGATTATATCTATAATATCATTTATCTGCCTGACCCTCCTCAAATTCAGGGCACCAGGGTGCTTGGCCACTGGATGATCTTTCTGAGTATCTGCACTCAAATGCTCAGAAACGGGCCCGACGATGATCTGGAAAGACTCGCTGCCCGGTCGGTAGATGCAATAATGAATTACCATGTCAATCCCGCCCATGGCCTCTCCATTGAATTTATCAACCATGACCTGAGTATCCCGGACAATGAAATAGCGCAATTATCAATAATCGGACATGGCCTTGAAACTTTCGCTTTCATAATGTTCGAGGCTGCCCGGCGTGAGGATGCTGACTTGTTCCACAAGGCACAGGCCATGTTTAAAAAGCATGTGGATGTTGCCAGGGATGCCCTCTATGGAGGATATTTTCATACCCTCCGGCATGTGGACGATTTTACCTGGGATACAAGGAAGTCACTCTGGTGTCAGCAGGAGGTACTTAACGGGACTCTCTTTCTGATTGAACATACAGGAGATGAATGGGCACACCGGAATTTTGCCAGAACGGATGCATATATTCACAAAATGTTCTTTAATCCCTCTAATAAATTCTGGTATTCCAGTGGTGACAGGCAAATGGCCAATCCCAGCACAGGCCTGTTGGAGCATTATCATCATGGCCGCCAGCTAATGCTGGGTATTTTATCTATTGAAAGGATGATCGGGCGAAATGGTAAAACATCGGGCCTGTTTGCCTGAAAAGGAGTCAATCTGCCGACAAAATGCATATTCTGTCAGTAAAGGTTTTTCATGAACTGTTCATTTCAAGTTACGTAGTTAGTAATTAATTTATCAGGATGCTACATTTATGCACCTGCTCAGTACAATGCTTTCTCATTAAACCCTAAAACTGTAAGCATATGAAAAGAACTCTACCCTTGATTCTGTCTGTGTTCATGGCATTTTCGGTAACAGGTCAGCCACCCGACCTGAAAACACGAATGATATCTGCGAGAAAAGCTGATTTTTCCAATGACCGGCATGGCTTTTCTGATATTAATAAAAGGAATGTCAGGCCCTATCTTAACTTACCGGGTCAACATCAAACATCGGGCTTGAAATTAAAGTCGCAGGCAATAATGGCCCTTGATAGTATATATGTGGAAAGGCTTGATATGGCAACCGGTCAGCTGGATTACAGCAGCAAGTACGTATTCTTTTATGACCCCGGCGGCAAACAGACCAAAGAAATCATATACGACCGGGAAGATGACGGTTGGGAACCAGATATGATGGAAGAATTTTCCTATGATCAAAACGGAAATCTGAGTGAGATATTAATTTCAGCATGGGATCCCTATATGGAAGACTGGCTTCCTTATGAAAAGGAAGAGTATTCATACGACAACAATAACAATATGTCGGCAATAACAACCTATGACTGGGACCAGTACGAAGAAGCATGGGATCCCCGATGGAAGGATGAATTCACTTACGATGCCACCGGCAACATGGTGGGGGAAATTTCATACACATACTCGACTGAAGAAAGTGAATGGCTGCCTGACTGGAAAAATGAAATAACCTGGGATGATAACAGGAATCTGGTTGAAGTTATTACCTATGATTGGGATTATGATCTGATGGAATGGGTCCCCGATAACAAGTTCGGGTTCCTGTATGACAGCAGCGGGAATAATACGGAGATCATTACCTCAGAATGGGACACTGATTGGGAAGAATGGATGCCAGAATGGAAAATCATCAATACCTTCGATGCAAATGGAAGGATTACGCAGGAGGAAAGTTCCTTGTATGACCCTGACATAGAAGAATGGGATCCGTATTTAAAAAACGAATACCATTACGATGACAGCGGGAACAGGACCCAGCAAGTCACTTACTATACCGATTCATACCCTGACTGGGAACCCGCACTGATGTATGAATATGTTGTAGATGGGTCTTATACTAAGGATGAAGTAAATACTCCTTTATATTTTAGTATATTATATGATTTCCCGAACATACTCATCGAAATGGTCCAGTCTGTTCATGACGGTGATAGCTGGCGCCAATGGGAAAAGACAACGCTTTATTATTCCGAATATGATCCGCCGGACGATCCTGCTACTTTCACGCTCACTATCAGCCAGGAGGGCAACGGAACAGTTGAAGTTAACGGAACTGCATATACTGAAGCCATTAGTTTTGAACAAGATACGGAAATCACCCTTGAGGCGGTTCCGCACCAGGATTATAAATTCGTAGAATGGACAGGCGATCTGGCATCAGATGAGCAGGTTGAAACTATAGTAATGGATGGCAACAAGAATATTACCGTTATCTTCAGCATTGCCACCAGTTCAGTATTATTAGTTCCCGCGGGTATTGATATATACCCGAATCCGTTCAGCAGCAGCATTACCGTAAGCAATGCAGACCAGCCCGGGGTGATCACAATTACCAATCTCATTGGCCAGAAGGTCAAAGAGTTTAATCTGAAGGGCCATGGCTCTAACACCATACCAACCGATGATCTGGATGATGGAATATACCTGTTAATATTCAAACCGGTATTTGGTGAACAGGTAGTTATAAGAATGGTAAAAAACTAACCAGGTGAATCAATCATTGTGAAATTCAACCTTCAGGGCCTGGCTTTGCAGCGGATTGATGTATCGAAACTTATGCCTGCCTGCCAGCTTAGCCACAAACCCCTCCTCAATAGGCAGGGTTTGTGGTTGTTCCAGGCAAGAGGCATTAGGGAAGCCTTATGAAATGATCGAAATGTTGATATCACTGGTCACATAAAGCCGATATCATCAACAATAACCACTCCTTCCCTTGCCTGGTCAAACAGGAATGTAATTTTCACGGTGTTCTCCGGCTGGAAGTTTTTGTTTATGCCTGCAAACCGGTCAAGCGGAAAAAAGAAGAAATGATATAAAGGCTCCGAACCGGGTGTTGTTTTCATAAACTTCAACCTGGTCATCCTGACTTCTATCTGCGGCTGCAGGTAAGCATGGTCGCTGAGTTTAAACCTGATGACTTCTCCCCCTGAGTCAGTCAGCTCAATGCTGAAATCTATCGGCTCCCGTTCTTTGGCTGTACCATGATCTGTGTTACCGTCATCGGCCTTGTCGCCCGCAACTGAATCAACATTTGAAGGGCCGCAGGATTGGGTTATATCGGAAAGCCGGTTTGCATCGTCATCCTGGACAGGCTGCTGATCAGTGCTTTCGTTGGCATCGGCAAGTGAAAAAAACAGTGCACTGCTTATGTCAAGCGATATACTCCCTTCAGGGAAATTAACGGACCAGCAGGCATAAAGTGAGTCTTCATTTTCATTGTTCCAGCCAATAAAAGCTGCGCGGGTATCCTTGTCGCCCCATTTCAGCTGGACCATCTGCTCACGCCATACGGCCAGGTTTTCAGTTTCAATAAATCCGCCGGGCAAAGTGGTGGTTGTTACATCAAGGTCTTCTGAAAAACGACAGATATATTGCATTCCTGGCCTGTCAAACCTGTTAAGATAGACCGTTTCAGGCAGCCACTTCCTTCCCCTGCGGTAATCAGAGAACAGATCCCTGTAGGCCATCTTGCCTTTCAGGGTAGCCTCCAGGAATGCGGAAATGAAGGTTCCGGCAATTTTTTGCTGATCCTCCCCGGACATCAGCTGTTTTGTATTTATCAGGTTTATCATCGGAAAACCATAATCCCTTCTGCCCCACCGTGTATTGAATTGTCCGTGATTTGCATTATAAATATATAGCCCGGCTTTAAACCCCTGGTAATTATCGCTGAAGTTAACGCGTGCATATTGCCTCATACCAAGAAATGACTGCACATCGGCGTCATGGGACCCATGCAGCACAAAGTAGCTGACGTCCTTTAACGGTGTCCGGATCCCCGAAGGTTGGTATTGCCCGTCGCTCGGTGCAATGGCAACAATGGATTTAAGGGCAAAATTATAATCAAACGGAACATTTGCATTATCGGGGTAAAATGGCAGCGTATTGAACAGTGCTGCATGGGCCACAGCCTCCCCTCCCCTTGAGTGACCAATAAGTGATATATTATGCATGTCTGCCTTTTCAAAAAAAATGCTCGCGCTATCAGAATTCCATTCATCCCATAATTTCAAGTGTTCCAGAAGCAGCCATCCGCGGGCATCGTTTTCTGTTTGCAGGCCTTTTAAGAAGTTGGTATAAGTGCCGTTCAGGAAATTCTGGTCTACCGAGGCAAAAATAAATCCGCGGCTGGCGAGCAACTCACCCAGGTAATCATACCCGGGGTCGGAGAAATCCTGTGCCAGATGGTTCCCATGAACGATCAGCACAAGGGGAAAAGGACCGTTACCGTCCGGATACCACACCAGCGCATTGCGGGGCAGGGAGTCCGGCCCGAAGCCAAAATACCTGCTTCGCATATTGCCTGCAAACCCCTCCCATCCATCCACAAAGAATGAACCGTCAACCGATTCCGATATGATAAAAACATCTTCTGCATATTCCTTTCTATGCCTGTCCTCACCGCTTCCGTAAGTTAATCTAAGAACCCGGTAAGCCCCTTCACTACCGGGATCATCGAGTTCAATATGTTCGGGGAGATATTCGCCCGAAAGGGCTGCAATTTCAGGCATATCAAGATCCCTTCCGGGCAGGGAAAACCATAGGGCTATAACCAAAAGCCCGGCAAGACCTGTGATGCCAAAACATGCCACTTTTGTTTTCCGGCCAGTGCTGAATTTCCGCCAGTCTTTCCTGATGAGCAGCCATGCGGAACCACCAAAGAGAGAACTGAATAACAAAAGATAAACAACAACGGGAATGCCTGTTTCCACCGACAGGCTAAATTGAAAACTGGCAACAGTAAATGCTGCAATAAATGCAACCAGCAACGGGCCATGGATCCGTGCTATCAGCTGTATTCCCATCACTCCGGCGAATCCTGCAATGAAGGCTAAAACAGCAAACAAAAGTATAAGGGTTAAAATAACCCAAAAGCTGATGTATGGTAAAAACTGAAACCAGAAAATAAGCAGCATTATTGCAAAAACAAGGAATATTCCATATGCAGCACCTCTGAGGGCCGTTTTTGATGGCCGGAATTGTTCAATAATTATTTTCCAGAAGCCATAATACTTTGCTGTGACATCGGTAAAAAATCTCCACACTTTGTTGCCCATCTCTGATTTATTAATTAAATATTTGACGGTTCCCTGGCCATTAATTTCTTCGGCAGGATCGAATTTCAGCCTTTTCGCTACTATATCCCGTCTCCGTTCCGGATGCCTCCTCTGCGTGCAGGCATTGTTTACAGGCATTGTTAACAAATGTACATGAATTTTGCATCTTATTAAAAATGCAAGATGCACTTTTAATAGCATGCAAAATCGACGAAGTCAATTTTCCATTAAGCGAAAATCCTTCAAGGCAAAATACATTGCATGGGAAATTGACCTTCAGGTCAATTTTTTTTATCCGAAATATTACACACAGACAGATTATCCACCCCAGGCAACTGCAACACAATTACCTCGGAATGATTTTTGCTGATCAAAGTATGAATGTTTATTTGTAAAGCACCATGGACGATAAAGAAATGATGATCGAGCACCAACTGACAGGGCGGGACATTTATGACGAAAAAATACTCGATGCCATGCGTGCGGTAGACCGCAGGATTTTCGTCCCTGATGAGGTAAGGGATATGGCATACGATGACACACCCCTTCCCATAGGCAGTGGGCAAACCATCAGCCAGCCCTACATAGTTGCGTATATGGCTCAGGCACTGGATTTACACCCTGATGACAAAGTACTGGAAATCGGCGCCGGGTGTGGCTATAACGCTGCGATACTTTCGCGGATGGTTTCGCATGTGTATACAATTGAAATCATTGAGGGGCTGGCCGAACTGGCCAGGGAAAATATCAGTAAGGCCGGCATCCCCAACGTGACGGTTCGCACCGGCGATGGCTTTAGGGGATGGCCTGAAAAATCACCTTTTGATAAAATCATGCTCACAGCTACCACCCCCTATTTACCGGAGCCATTAAAAAATCAGTTGAAAGCAGGCGGAAAAATTCTGACACCAATATCTGACACATTTCAAAAACTTATGCTTATTGAAAAGAAAAGTGGCAATGATTATGAGGAACACGGCCTTATTCCGGTCCGTTTTGTCCCCATGACAGGTGAAATTGAGGAACCAAAAAGATGGAAAAAAGGAAATCCCAAACAGAAAGAATCCTGAATACGATATTTTCACAAAATCAATTGTGAATGTAATTAACCGGATAAACCGACTGACACCTGCTTCGGGCAGGCAGTACAAGTAAGTCATGATAGTGTAATTATTTACCCATTACTGGGGAATTTTATCCTGCTTTAATCTTGTAGAATTGCATTGTGAATTTATAATTTTTCAATTAGGGCTTTTATGGACAAACAGTTAGATAAAAACCTTGAAGTCGCTCAGAATCTGATGGATGACTTTCTAAGGCGTACAGGAATAACTGATCCGGACAGGAATTCTAACCAGCGATATCTCTGGACAGACGCCTTTGCAGTTCAGGCTTGCTTTGCCCTGTCACACGAGCAAAATGGAGGGGATTATCAGGCATATGCATTATGCCTGATAGATCTTGTGCATTCAAATCTGGGTAAACACAGGGCTGATGACCCCCGGAAAGGCTGGATCAGCGGATTGCCGGCAGAGGAAGGCAAAAATCATCCAACGGCCGGAGGATTGCGTATCGGAAAAAAGTTATCCGAGCGCCTTAACGGCGAGCCTATTGATCATAGCCTGGAATGGGAGCGAGATGGCCAGTATTTTCATTACCTGACTCGATGGTTTTATGCATTGTTGCAGGCCTACAGGGAAACAGGAAGCAGAAAATATGCAAGATGGGCCGCTGAACTGATAAAAGTTGGAGAGAAATTCATCAACAGGGATAAAAGTGGAATCAGGATGTTCTGGAAAATGAATACAAACCTTACCAAACCCATGGTGGGGAGCATGGGGGCCCATGATGCCCTTGAAGGACTTATTTGTACGATCAGCGCTATTGATGTCTTTCCCGAAAGCAAGCCCTCCCTTGAATTTCTGGAGAGTGAAATGCAGTTTGTCTGCCAGGATATGAACTGGTTTACAACAGATCCCCTTGGAATCGGGACCCTGCTTCTTGACACTGCAAGAGCTGCTGAACTGAGTTTTAACATGAAACCCCTGCCGGCGAGCATTCGCCCTGAATACCTTTTCGCCGACAGCATAGCAGGCCTGCATGCTTATGCCCGGCAAGTGTATAATGAACTTGAACCTGCAGATAGCAGGCTGGCATTCAGGGAGTGCGGACTGGCACTAGGGTTCCGTGTGCTGTATGGAATGAAGGAGAAATATGCCGGCCTTGATATTGATTACAGTGAACTGGAAAAATTTTTACACCTGGTAGAAGGTATAGAAAAATTCTGGACCAGGCCATCGAGTCAAAAGTCAAAAACCTGGCTGGCCCATCAGGACATTAATACAGTAACCCTTGCAGCAGGGCTGCTGGCCCGAAATTACCCCGGGGTATTCTGTGCAGCTGCAGACAGTGCCTGAACCCGGAATCAGCAACTGCTATCCGCCCCGTTCCTCTCGTGCTATTGCTGCTACACTGAACAAACCAGCCCCAGTCGTGGAAGATTTTCCCCATCAGCCGGGTTGCCCTTACCTGCCATGCCTGCCCGATGCATAAACGCGGTCGGCGAACCTGCTCATGTAGTATAAACCGAATTAAATAAAACATAATCAGTCGTCAAGTCAGTCCCCCATCCCTTTGCTTTGGCTTTGCCATTATTAAGGTCAAGCTGAACCTTAAGGTGGGATTCCCGTAATAACTTCTTCATGTGGCTGCGGTCATATTTTACAGGAACGCCTTTATTAAGCACCTGAACACACCTGGCCTCCGAGCCCAGGTAAAGATCGGTTTTTTCATAACTATATGGCACACCTGCATTACCTGCAGCACTGATGATCCTGCCCCAATTGGGATCCCTGCCGAACATTGCTGTTTTGACCAGGGTTGAATCTGAAATTTTCCTGATCATCTTCCTGGCATATTTTTCACTCGGGGCATTGATAATTTCATATTCTATATACTTTGAGGCCCCCTCACCATCAGAAACAATTTGCTGTGCCAGATGCAGCATCATTTTCTCAATATTCTCTTTAAAAACCTGATAGTCAACGTCTTTTTCAGTTTCAAGAATGTCATTTTGTGCCAGGCCATTTGCCAGAACGATTACCATATCGTTTGTGGATGTGTCGCCGTCGACAGTTATCATATTGAATGATTTATCAACGGCCTCCTTCACGGTCTTTTTAAGCAGGCCCGGGTCAATGGCGATATCAGTAACTATAAAAGCCAGCATGGTGGCCATATTAGGATGTATCATTCCTGAGCCCTTGGCGACTGCTCCCATATTTATTTCCCGTCCGTCTACCTGGAACTCGAGAAAGCCCTCTTTGGCAAACGTATCGGTAGTTAAAATGGCATTTGCCACAAAGGTGCCGGCAGTTGATTTGTTGGAGAGCTTTTTTACATTTTTACGTATGCCATTAACAATATCCCTGGTTGGAAACGGCTCTCCTATCACCCCGGTAGATGCAACCAAAACCAGTTCCGTATCAATATCCAGTTCTTCAGCCAGTGTTTGGGCCATAGCCCTGGCTCCCTCCATACCCTGTTCTCCTGTAGCTGCATTGGCATTACCTGCATTAACAACTATTGCCTGTGCTTTGCCGTTGTCAATATGCCTTTTTGTTAATTTTACAGGTTCTGCTACTACCTGGTTTTGGGTAAATACTGCGGCAGCACTTGCCGGAACCCTGGAAAATATTATTGCCAGATCCCGGCGCATGGACTTAACCCCGCAATGTGCACCCCAGCATGTTATGCCTTTTACATTTGTAATATTCTTGATCATGTATTTGTATGTTGGTTCTTATTAGTTTCTTAGTCAGGTAAAATAAATTTCGGCCATCTATGGATTTAATGGAACATAGTCAAGCCCTGTAGTCTCCCCGAAACCGAACATCAGATTCATATTCTGAACGGCAACCCCTGAGGCACCTTTGATCAGGTTGTCTATAACACTGATTACGATGATCATACCGGTACGTTCATCGTAGGTGGCATAAATATCGCAATAATTGGTTCCCCTGACATCTTTTATGGCAGGAGCCTGCTTACGGATCCTTACAAAAGGAGCATCTGAATAGAACTCCTCGTAGATCCCTTTGAGGCTGTTATCATCAATTGCCCGGAATGGACGGGCATAAATCGTGGAAAGGATGCCACGGTCAACCGGAAGCAGATGAGGGGTAAACTGTATGAGCGTCTTTTTCCCGGAAACACGGTCCAGTATTTCCTGCATTTCAATGGTATGGCGATGCAGTTTCAGTCCATAGGCTTTAAAATTATCATTTACATTCGAGTAGAGATTAACCGCCTTGGCTGTAATCCCTGCACCGGTCACTCCTGTTTTTGAGTCAACAATAAGCAGATCAGCATGTACGGTGTTTTTTGAAAGTAACGGCGCCAGTCCCAAAATGGCACTCATTGGAAAACAACCGGGATTGGCAATCAGGCTTGCATCCTTAATTTTACTGCCAAACAATTCCGGGCATCCGAAAACCGCTTTCCCTATCCCCTCGGGGTATATGTGCTTCATGTTGTACCAGTTTTCATAAACCTCGGCTGAGCTTAACCGGAAGTCACCTGAAAGGTCAATGATTTTGAACGAACTGTCCGCAAACCGTTTCACAAAATCCATAGAAACGCCGTGTGGTAGCGCCAGAAAAACCAGGTCAGGCTCATAGTCATTAACCTGATTTATTGACATCAGTTTCTGATCAGCGATACCCTGGAGGAACGGATGGACATCCGAAAGCATTTCCCCGGTTCTGCTTTCCGAAGTACATATGGAAATCTCAACATCCGGGTGTCTGGACAATAAACGAATCAGTTCCGAACCGGTATAGCCGGTTGCCCCTATAATTGCTATTTTCTTCTTCATGAGTAAATATTTCTATTAATATGATTCTTGTTTAAAACTATTTTATGGCTCGTAATGATCCATCCAGTACCTGCATCACTTTTTCCAGTTCTGCGTAGCTTATATTTAAAGCAGGAAGCAGTCGCAAAACATTGCCGGCGGTTGCGTTTGCCAGCACCCCGTTTTCCAGCATTTTACCCACAAGTTCCCTGGTTTCAAAGTTGAACTCCACTCCCATCATCAGCCCTTTGCCACGTACTTCTTTAATATCAGGATTATTGAAGGCGAGGATATGCGATTTTATCCAGGAGCCTTTTTCTTCTGCCTGCTGCAGGAGGTTCTGAGATTCGATCACGTTGATCGAAGCCAGTGCGGCTGCACAGGCCAGCGGGTTGCCTCCAAATGTAGTGCCGTGGTCTCCAAAGGCAATAGCAGAGCTTACCTTATCATTCGAGAGAACTGCACCAACAGGAAAACCTCCCCCCAAAGCTTTTGCCAGTGCCATTATATCAGGCTGGACCCCGAAATGTTCACAGGCAAACATTTTGCCTGTCCGGCCCATACCGCACTGAATTTCATCAAAAATCAATGTAATATCCAGGTCATCACAAAAAGCCCTTAAATCTTTAAGAAACTTGTGATCAGCAATATTCACGCCACCTTCACCCTGAATGGGTTCAATAATAATTGCTGCTGTTTCACGTCCGGCAGCATTTATGACAGCTTCCATATCATTAAAAGGCACCTGCACAAAGCCCTGGGGAATTGGCTCAAACCCTTTTTGCATCTCTTTTTTGCCCGCAGCTATGGTAGCAAGTGTCCGTCCATGAAAAGAGTTCTCAAATGAAATGATACTGCCTCCTTTACCAATGCTGTGAGAATATTTCCTTGCTATTTTAATGGCCCCTTCCACAGATTCGGCGCCACTGTTTGTAAAAAACACACGGTCGAGGCCCGATATGGAGACAAGTTTTGCAGAAAGCCCGACCTGCGGCTCACTGAGATAAAAATTTGAAATATGAATCAGCTTTTCTGCCTGTTCCCGAATAGCCTTCACTACTTCAGGATGGCAATGACCAACGCTGTTGACAGCAACGCCACCCATCATATCAATATACTCGTTTCCTTCCACATCCCAGACAAGGGAACCTGCAGCGCGGGCAAGGGTCAGGGGATACCGTTTGAATGTTTGCAAATAATATTTTTTGTCCAGATCCTGAAATTGTTTATTAAGTTTAGATGTCATGCTTTTTATTGTTTAGTCTATTTTCTGATTATGGTTCCTGCTTTTCGGGAATCAAAAAGACCCGTAATCTGCCCGGGCATTGTCCCGTTAATTATACGTGCACATGCAGCGCCATTGTTCAGGGCTATTTCACAGGATTCAATTTTCGGGATCATGCCTCCCTGAATAATGCCTCTTTCCTTTAATTGGATTAATTCTGACAGCCTGATTTCCCTGATTATGGAGGAAGGATCATCTTTATCAAGCATTAATCCGTCCACATCGGTTAAAACAACATACTCTTGTGCAGCAATCCTGCCTGCAATATGGCCGGCAAACATATCGCCATTAATATTATAATCAATGCCGTTACTGTCAGAGGCAATACAGGTAAGTACCGGAATGAAATCATTATTGAGCAATAAATGAATTAATGAAGGATCAACCCTCGCCACATCGCCAACCTGTCCGAGATCAATTATTTCATTTTCACCGTTTTTCTCCCGCCGGTGAAGGCGTTTTTCAGCAACAACCATATTGCCGTCCTTCCCTGACAATCCGATGGCTTTATGACCCATGGCATTGATGATTGAGACCAGGCTGCCGTTGACCCTCCCTTTTAGCGCCATTTCCACATATTCCATGGCTTCGGGTGTTGTTTTTCTTTGTCCGTCAACGAATTCAGATTCTATGCCTGCCTCCTGAAGGGATAGTTTTATGAAAGGCCCCCCTCCGTGTACTATTACTACATTAAAATTTTTATTCTTCAGCGAGCAGATGTTTCTGAGAACCTGCATCTTCAATCCATGATCCGTCATGGCATTACCGCCATATTTAAATAATAATATGTCTTTTTCTGATTTCATTATTATGATTATATATTAATTTTTGCACCGGGGGATTCTGCGAAGCAGGACTTTGTATTATGCCTGACTAAAGGTCAGGAAGTGCCAGGCATGAAAGCAATGAGTATTAAAGGGGCCTTCCCCTTTTGCTGGTCGACCAGCCAGGCGGGTAAAGATAAAAAAGTACACAAAAGTAACCAAACCAACTTGAAACCCTGCCGCAAATTAAAAACACACAAAGATAAAGAACTGCCGTATTATTATCCCTGCCGGACTAATTTACAGCAAACACTGTTGGTATCATGACCTGATTTTATTCCCGGATATGGCATCCAGGTAGAGGTGTTTTTATCTAACCGCAAAACTTTATGAGAAATTTGCCCGCTTCCGGGTTCCCCAGATTCTGTGCCTTTTTCCAATCCAGGCAAGCTCCCTGTTTATCCCCCAGTATGAATTTTGAATGCCCCCGGAAAAGAAAAACTTCAGGAAAATCAGGATATTCAAGGATTTGCTGATTAAAAGAGGTGATTGCCCTGTCGTAATCAAGATTATAATATTCCGCAAGCCCCTTCTCATAATGAACAATTTTCGATTCCATGATTAATAATCAATCAGTTTTTACCATGAAATTTATCTGCGGTGTTTAAATTACTAAAAATATCCGGAAATTTAAAATGAGTTATAACACAAAAGCCCCTGTAATCAAGGAGCTTTTGTGATTATTAGTTTAAATTAAACCCTTCTGATTAATTCAGAGGATTTTAACAATGATGAATTTCCTATTTAAGAATTCCGGACATGAGAGGTTTTTCTCTACATTTCTGTTATTCAATAACTTTCACCTCAGTTGCCTGAGGACCTTTTTCACCTTGTACTTTTTCGAAGTCTACTTCCTGACCGTCTTCCAGGTTCTTAAAGCCTTCCTGCAAAATGTCAGTATGGTGGACGAAAACATCCTCGCCTTCTTCTGACACGATAAATCCAAAACCTTTGTTTGAATCAAACCATTTAACTTTACCTTTCATAATACTCAATAGATTAAATTTTAACAATAACATAAAGTAAAGAAATTTTTAACATCATTCCAATTTTTTAGCAGATTTTAGACAAAAAATTCAAATCCTCCTTTCCGGTTTGCTGCTAAAACCTTCTGAAATAATGTTTTCAATTTCGTCTTTGAGTCATCAATACTAGCGCAAATATGCTAAAGGCCAACTAATTACGGGCTTCCGGCAAATCTGCAGAGATTACCTCCCAAATGATCGCTGACATGACATAAACAATTCCCGCTGTTATGATACTGTAATAACAAGATTCATTGGATTTTGTTTGAAAAGAAACTCATGCATGTATACTTCCTGAAGGCACTGATCCATTCGGAGAAACAAGAGCCGGGAAATTAAGAAAACTCACCAGGAATGACTTGCAAAATGGATACCGGAATTGTATATTTACCGTGTCGGATCAGGATCAGAGACCTTACTTTAACATTAAGTTTATATTATTAACAATTTCAAACTGAAAAAAGCAATGGCAGAAAATAACCTTGTTTACCGCGGAAAGTCAAAAGATGTATTTAACATAACCGAAGGACCCTATGCAGGTAAATACCGGCTGGTTTTTAAGGATGAAGCGACAGGATATATAGAAAACGGAAAAGCTGTTTTTGATCCCGGGTATGATACCGTGGTGGGAAATATACCCGGAAAGGGAGCTATAGGTTGCAGGTTTGCCACTCATTTTTTCAAACTGCTGAAGGAAAAAGGCATTCCTTCACATTATATAGACACGGTCAGTGAAAATGAAATGATTGTCGAGCCTGCCTTGCCACTGGACATGCCGGTGGAATCGCAGGAATTCCCCGGATCAGCCCCGTTATTAAACCTTGAATTCACCTGGAGAAATAACGCTACCGGGAGTTTCTGGAGAAGATATCCCTTTGTAAAGCCCTGCAAAAATGTTCACAAGGTGGTTGAAGCATGGACAAAGGGGGACAGTGATATACTTATTACCCTGGAAGCACTTGAAGAAACCGGTGCAATGAGTAAGGAGGAGATCACTCAGAGCGTTGAGCTTGTCAAGAACATCGCCGAAATCGTTTCCCTGGAATTTACACAAAAAGGTCTTCATGTAATTGATGGTAAATTCGAATTGGGGAGATTGAAGTACGGAGACGGAAAAATCGTGATTATAGACGAAATATCTCCGGATGTATTACGGGTTTGCAAAGGATACACTCCCGATGAAACGGGTAACTGCAAAATTTATGGGCAATGTGCGGTAACAAGCTACTCGGGGGGCAAGAGGACCATTAAAAACAGGAAACAGGTGGCCGCCGCTGATTTCACAAATATTTTCCTGTAATAATCCATCGCGGGCAATCTTATTATCAGGGCATTTAAAGAGCCGGGTAATAAACCATACTTTGGCCTGGTTTAATTATTAATCACCAGTTGTACCATCAGAGAGGACAAAGGGAATATTCAATAATTGTTTAATCAATGGTTTTGATATTATTTAAAATATTTAAGTGATGATTTTCAAATCCTTTTAAAATCAATATGATGATGAAACGTAGAAATTTTATTGAAAAAAGTATGATCATGGGTGGTCTTATAACCCCGGCGGCAGCTATGTCTTCATTTAATGCACCCGGGAAGCCTGAAAATGAGCAGGGCCCCGCCGATAAGGAAGAAATATTCATTGAAAGGCCTGCTGAAGGCCGGCCCCATGAGGGCAAGGTCCTGGCAGTAATACAGGCCCATTGCGATGATGTACCCTACTGGGCTGCAGGCACCGTTGCAAAACTCCTCCATGAAGGATATACCGGCTATCTGATAAGGACCACCAACGATGAGGCTGCCGGCAGGGGAAACAGCCCTGGTGAGATTATTTTAAACAATGATGAATCAAACAGGGCATTTGCCAGGGTTATGGGCCTGAAGCAAGTCTACGACCTGGGATACCGCAATCACAGGATGGACGAAAACAACATTCAGGAAATAAAAGGACGGCTTATTTTTCTTTTCAGATTACTGAAAGTCAATACAATAGTTAGTTTTGATCCATGGGACCATTATGAAGAGAACCCCGATCATTATGTAACGGCAAGAGCCGTGGAAGCTGCCCGCTGGATGTCAGGTGCCAGGGCAAATTACCCGGAACAGCTTGATGTTGTCCAGGCTCATTCGGTAACAGAGAGATATTATTATGCAAGGGGACCTCAGGTTTTCAACAGGGTGGTCGATATCAGCAACTTTATCGACAGGAAGGTAGAAGCAAACATGGCTGTATGGTCACAGGGAGCAGGCGGAAACGCAGGATCGCGGCTACGGAACAGGCTGGCTGAGGAAGGGAAAAAATTACCCATCCTGGGTGATGATGACCGGACTGCCGATTTTAATTATATCAAACATATCATGCTCGACAAAAATTCCCAGGCATTGAGAGGTGTGCCTTCCGACAGGGAAACCGGGGAAATGTACGGCCTTGAATGGGCTGAAAAATTCCGTTATTTCGGCCCCCGCCATTCGACCCTGGATGATTATATTTCCAAAAATGCGGTTGAAATATAAACCTCAGTAACATAAAAAATTATACCTCACATGCAGTGAACATCTCATTTTGCTATTAATTGCAGATGTGGCTGTTTTATAAGACTTCAGTATCATTGGAATGCATTATCGGATTTTGAGGCTATATTTTATGACTATTTTACTATTATTGCACCTTCAACCATATTATAAAAGTAAGTTATTTCTCAATCGCCTCAATAATTTAAAATAATGGATTTATCAACAAAACCTGCAACAACTGAAACCAACCTGTTACGAGTTATAATGCTCTCGTCGGTGGCTGCACTTGGCGGATTTCTTTTCGGGTTTGATAGCGGAGTGATCAACGGAACGGTACACGCCCTGCAGGGTGCGTTCGATTCAGATGCCGTGGGAACCGGTTTTAATGTAGCTTCCATGCTGCTGGGATGCGCTATAGGTGCTTTTTTCTCAGGGATGCTGGCCGATAAATACGGCCGCAAGTATGTATTGATCACTGCAGCGGCGGCATTCATTATCAGTGCCTGGGGTTCGGGTATCGCTTCCACCTCTACCGAGTTTGTTTTTTATCGTGTGCTGGGAGGACTGGCCATTGGGGCTGCCAGCATACTATCTCCCGCATACATAGGCGAGATAGCCCCCCCGAATATACGGGGCCGGCTTATATCTTTCCAGCAAATGGCAATCGTGCTGGGATTGTTTTTTGCTTTTTTCAGCAATTACAACCTGGCATCTATTGCCGGCGGTGCCTCTGCAGAATTATGGTGGGGATATGATGCCTGGCAATGGATGTTCTGGGTAGAACTCATCCCGGCATCAATATTTTTTATTTGCCTGCTGTTTATTCCTGAATCACCCCGGTACCTTGTGGCTGCCAGACAATCCGAAAAGGCCGTTTCAGTTCTGGCAAGCATAACCAACTGGGAAATCGCCAGGAAACAGGTGGAAGAAATCAAACGTACGGTTTTGGGAGAACGCAAACCCAGGATGTCGGATATAGTGAATGAAAAAACAAAAAAAGTAAACCCCATTGTCTGGGTAGGTTTAGGATTGGCCGCCCTGCAAACATTCACAGGCATCGACGTAGTATTTTATTACGGCACGGTACTGTGGCAGGCGGCAGGCTTTACCGAAGCTGATGCCCTGTTTACCAATGTTATCTCGGGCAGCGTGAACATCGTGTTTACCATTCTGGCCATTACCCTTGTTGACCGCTTTGGCCGGAAACCGCTCCTGCTGATCGGGGCACTGGGACAGGCAGTAATGCTTGGTCTGCTGGCCATTATATTTGCCGTCGGGGTCGAAGATGCTTCCCAGGGAATTGAAATGAGTGGCACATACGGCATAATGGCATTACTCGCAGCCAATGGCTATGTCGCTTTCTTCGCCATGACATGGGGACCGGTTTTGTGGGTCATGCTGGGTGAGATGTTTTCCAATAAATTCAGGGGTGCCGCCCTGGCCATAGCCGGAATGACCAAATGGCTTGCAAACTTTTTGGTTATCATAAGTTTCCCTGTTCTTCAGGCTTCTGTCGGGCTGGGGGTATCATACGGCATATATGCCGCAATGGGCATCGTTGCATTTATTTTTGTACGCAGGTACGTAACAGAAACCAAGGGCAAGACCCTGGAAGAGATTTCACTCGATCAGGAATAGACGCCCCTCGCACATTCTTTCCGGTAAGCCGGAGAAACCTTGCGAAGTTTCCTTTACCTGGTCAATGAAGCATGAAAGAAATTTCAATTCACTGAATCCTGCGAATTCTGAATAATAATTAAACTTATATTTTGAATTTTATGAAACTTTCTTAATATTTGTTCGTTTATTTACGAACAATATTAGATTCCTTAAACCCAAAATCATCATGAAGACTTTTTTTATTTTTTTAATCTCCTTGCTTATTCTTCCGGTAATGTCTGCCTGCGGCCAGAATTCCCCCGGCAATCAGAATCAGCAGGAAACGGCGGTTGCCAGCAGCAAAGTTGATGTATATTATTTTCATTTCACACGCCGGTGCGTATCATGCGTTAATGTTCAGAATGCTACCGGGAAGGTGCTTAAAGACCATTATGCACGGGAGCTCAGTGAGGGAACAATCGTTTTTCATGAGATCAATCTTTCGGAACCAGAATCAAGAGAGATTGCACAGATGCTGGATGTTGGCGGTCAGGGACTGCTGATTGTTAACGGTGATAAAAAATTTGACCTTACCATGCAGGGATTCATGCATGCCGGCAGGAATTACGAACGTTTTGAAAAAGAAATGGTAGAGGCTATTTCCAGGGCCAAAAACTAGGTTGAATGGATATACTTTCTCAATGGCTGGATAATACACAGTTACCATTATTATCGGCCTTGCTGCTGGGACTGATGACAGCAATAAGTCCATGCCCACTGGCTACAAATATTACAGCGGTAGGTTTTATCAGCAAAGATCTTAAAAGCAGGCGCAGGGTATTCTATAACGGTGTTATTTATACGCTGGGCCGGTCGGTTACTTATATTGGCCTGGGACTGGTATTGTACGCAGGCGCTGGTCAGATGCAACTATCCTCCACTATTTCTATATATGGCGAGAAACTTATTGGACCCTTGCTGTTTATCATAGGTGTTTTCATGCTGGGGATCATTAAAATTTCTCTCCCCGGAATCGGATCGCTCACCGAAAAAATGGAAAGCAATCATAAAAACTCGTTCTTTGGTGTATTGCTGCTGGGAATAGTTTTTGCCCTTGCTTTCTGCCCTTACAGCGGTGTATTGTATTTCGGAGCCCTGATTCCCATGACGATAGGAAGCTCACAAGCTATTCCCATGCTGCTGGTTTTCGCTCTTGCCACAGGATTGCCCGTTATAATCTTTGCCTGGCTGCTGGCATTCGCAGTAAATAAGGTTGGAAACCTGTATAACAGGGTAAAGAATTTTGAAAAATGGTTCCGGAAAATCGTCGCATTGCTGTTTATAATAACAGGCTTATACTATATAGTTATCATTTATTTCTGAAAGCCCTCCGTCGTGTCAGCAGCCAATGAAACATCATCCTTCACGGGAGCAGGCTGAATGCCTGCTGAAACCGGCTTAAGGGAGGCAAGGATTGCCTTCCTTAAAAAGGTAAATACCAGGCCAGTGACCAGCAAAAAGACTCCGGCACTCACAAACAGGAAGCCGGTGCCAAATGCCCCGGATAATGTCTGACTTGCTAAGGGTGAAACGAACTGCCCCATAAAAATAGCTGTTGTTAACCCTCCAATGGCCCGTCCACGGATAACCGCAGGCACTTCAAGGGTAAGCCAGACATTCAGGTTGGGAAACATTAACCCCGTTCCAAGCCCGCTAACAGCAAGTCCGGTCAGCACAATGGTATAACCATTACCCAGACCGATAAGCAGATAACCTGCACCCATCAATCCGAAAGTTAGCCCGAAAATCATTAAAAAGCCCATATGATTTTTTATCCTGCCATAGCCAAATGACGACACCATGGCAAACAATGTAACTACAGCAATGGACATGCCGCTTGCAGCAGGTCCGGCACCAACCATTTCATTAAGGTAAAAAGGGATTTGCAGGGGAATGAAATAAAATATCAGCATTCCTGAAAAAGCAATAACATAAATAAAGAAAACCAGCCTTGCCGGGCCCCTGAAATTGTCAGCGCTGTCCTTGCCACTTGATTTCCTGTTAACCGATACAGGTTCATTAAGTGAAAAGATGACCAGCGGCACTAAGATTATCGCAAAGAGATAGATGGCAAAAGGCCAGCGCCAGCCCAGTTCAGCGAGGCTGCCGCCTGCAGTAAGGAATATGACACCACCGAAATTCATGAAAGCTGCCTGCCAGCCCATAAATTGTGAACGGGCCCTGCCTTCAAAATAATCAGCAATAAGGGTCGTCGCACTTGTCATAATTCCCGCCACTGCTACTCCCAGTAATGCTCGTCCGGCAAGTATTGCCCCTATATTGTTGAGATATAGACCTGAACTGCCGGAAATTCCATAAAGCAGCATTGCGGGAATAAGAAGACGTAAGCGTCCGCTCCTGTCCAGAAACCATCCCGTAAGGGGCGCTGCCAAAACAATAAACAAAGCAGGCATAGTCAGAACCAGCTGAACCCAGAGACCTGAATATTCTATTTCAGAAAAATGAACATGGATAGATGGCAGTGCAGGAGCAACTGCTGTTCCTGCCATTACAGTAAGGCTGCTCACCAGCAACAAAGAAGCTTTAGTAGCCAACCCGTCATTCTTCATATCATACTCCCCATTTGTCATCCGCCATGAAGGGCTTAAGTGAGCCGGTATCATAAATTTGTTATTCATGATAACGATCAGATCATTTTTTGGTTCAAAAATATTTCTGATTAATTATGAACAAACTCAGGGTGTGATGGCGCCTTGACACAGTCTTGATCTGTTAGCGCTTTTAAGCCATTTAATTTCTGCCAGGGATGATCCTTTTCTGCAATTCCTCAATACTGAGTGTTATCATTTTGCCGGCCGGATCATCATCCCGGTAAGTGATTACCTTCAACCAGGTGGCATCTTTGGGTACAGAAAGGACATCCTTGTATTTATCGCTATACAAGTCCGGATCTGTATTGTCAAATGTGTAATAAAGGTCCAGATCCTTAATTTCAGTATCCAGTTTTATCAGCATATTGGAATCCTCATCAGAAAATGGAGTGATGATGGCATTATACATGCTTCGTGCATAATTTATCCCTGCAAAATCAGCCCTGATAAAGTGTCCCTCTGTTTTTTTCACAAAATGCACCCAGTCTTTGAGCTCCCGGGGTGTCCACAAAACCTCGGCCAGTGCCCAGCCCCTGGGCCAGGTCATGTATTCTGCATGCCGGAAATGAGGTACCGACTCGGTCCACAGGTTACCTTGTCCGCCCAGGATCAACTTCTCATTAATACCATCGGGCACTGGTTCGAAATTGTAGGAGTCTGTAAGTCTGCACATCGAATAGGTGTCAGGCTCAACAGAGGGTTCTCCCTGGTACAGGTCAAGATAGGTGTGATTGTTTGGTGTCATAATTACGTTATGACCTGCCTTTGCAGCCTCTATGCCACCTTTCATACCTCTCCATGACATAACCGTGGCATTGGGAGCCAGTCCTCCTTCAAGTATTTCATCCCATCCTATGAGCCTTCTGTTTTTTGTCTCAAGCATTTTCTCAACCCTTCTGATAAAATAGCTTTGAAGCTCATAGGTGTCGTTTAAACCCTCCTCCTTCATTCTGGCCTGGCACTTCGGGCATTTCTGCCAAAATCCTTTATACACTTCATCTCCTCCGATATGAATATATTCCGAAGGAAAAAGCATGGCCACTTCAGTAAATATCCTATCAAGATATTCAAATGTAAGGTCATTCCCCGCACACAAAGTGTTCTCATCTATTCCGTAAAATAAATTTCCAACATTAATCTCCGTAACAGTCTGTGTGCACGATATCTCCGGATAGGCTACGATGGCAGGCAACGCATGACCGGGCACATCAATTTCCGGCACAATTTCAACAAATCTTTCTTTCGCGTAACCTACTATTTCCCGAATATCCTCATGGGTATAAAAACCACCATATTCAGCGGGTTCTCCTTCCTGCCCGGGTGTCCGGGTCCACCACTGCCCTACCCTTCTGACCCGCCATGCACCTATTTCAGTAAGTTTTGGCAAACTCTTTATCTCAATTCGCCATCCCTGGTCATCTGTCAGGTGCCAGTGAAAAATATTCATTTTATACTCGGCTAGCTGGTCAATATACTCCTTTACTTCTTCTTTTGTAAAAAAATGCCTGCTTACATCCAGCATTAAGCCACGCCATTTAAACCTGGGTATATCAACAATTTCAGCACTCCTTATTTTCCATTCCACATCTTTCTGTATTGAGCTGCTTTTAATCTCGGCGGGCAACTTCTGCAACAAGGTCTGTATCCCGTAAAAAATACCATTTGCTTTATTAGCTGTTACCTCAATATTACGAGGTGTAACAATAAGCCTGTATCCCTCAATACCCAGACTCTCATCCTCGGTGTCCAATATCTTCAGGTTTATACCTCTGCCTGCACCCTGTTGTACAGATAAGCTGAAGCCCATTGCAGGTTCAAGCCTGGCAATCAAATATCGGGCAACAGACTCTGAATCTTCACCGGTCCAATAAACAGTGCTAGTGTTCCTGATACTGTAATAACCCGGGTTTAGGGTAATATTTAACGGCTCAGGAATAACTGATAAAGAATCATCCCGTATGGCAGATCCCTGTTTCTTGTTGCAGGCAGAGAAAATGACTGCCAGACAAAAAAGATAAAATATGATTTTCATAATAGTTTTTTTGCAGCACCCGGCATAGGGCAGCGAAAGCCCCGGATTAATTATTTTTTATACATTTAATTGTTAATAAAAGGATAAAACAGCCTGATCTTATGATTAAACTGCAATACCCGGCGATCTTCAGTTAGTCTGCAAGTTGCAATTCCCTGTTACTGATCCTGGGCACTATTGGGTTATTCTCCGGCTGACCGGGCATACCCAGCTCTTCAGGGCCCGGCCCGACGAATGTTGTTTCCCTGCCTTCAATAATTATTGCTTCGTTATTGATCTCTACAAAAGCATAAAGCGGATCCTTATATGGAATAGTATATCTGATCCATGGATATTCTTCGTCAATTTCTTCACTGTACCTTATCATTTGATAATCACCTCCAACCCAATTGTAAGACATGCTATTAATCTGGATATAGTATATCCCGTTAATGTTAACAGCATAATCCGTATGATGGTGACCACTGAAACAGGCAAGTATTTTATTAAATCCGGCTAACCGGTTCTCCTCCTGAAGGATATGCCTGATTTGCCGCTTGTTTTCAATGCCATTTTCATTTTCGAGCGACTGGTGAGAAAATATTATAATGTTTTTTTCTGCTGTGCTGATTTCATTTTTCAGCCATTCTATCTGTTCTTCCCCTATGTACCTGGAATATCCCGGGGGCCTGTCAGGCGATGGATTGAGGTCATTACCATCGAGCACAATAAAGTGGAATCCGTTTCTATTAAAGGAATAATACATATCAGGCATTCCCAGATACTCAACTACGTCCTCCTTAGAAAAACCGCCATCCGGCTCGTGATTGCCAATCACATGATAACTTTCTCCGGGATAGGAATTCCAAATGGACAGGAATTCAAGATTATAATCGTAGGGTCGGACGAAATCACCAAGCTGAATGATAAAATCAAGATCCCTTTCCGATGCTTCTTCAATAAACGAACCAATACGGTCGTCTGCATCATGCATTATATCCTTGTGTACATCTGTGCAGATTCCGAATCTCACCTGAACGCTGTCTGTTTGTCCGGTATGACATGAAATAAACAGCATAATAAAAACAGGTAGCTGAAAAAGATATTTCATATTTTTCAATAGTTTCATTATTAACAACATCACTCACTCCCTCCGGCAATTTCAGAATCATAGGTTTTTAACCCTTTTCGGATGGATTCACGATAATTCATTTCAATTTTTAATCGTTCCTGATACTTCTGCTCACGCCAAAGGTCAATGCCGCTTAGCTCAAAACCCTCCATGCCTGCATCAGGTTTTTTTGCAAAAGACTTTTTACCGGCTTGGATTATTTCAAGGGACTCGATATAGTTGGGATCACTGGCATCACTGAATACATTGAGTACCGGACTAATTTCAGGACGGTCAAAACTGACCAGTGGACCCTGATTACTGCTATGGCTAAACTGTCTTCCAAGGTTCCAGCCAGTCAATTCACCCAAACGGTTAACCTGGCTATGAGTTAATGGTGACCGGCCCCCTGGATTATCAGGATATGAGGTGGAGTAGTCGGGGTAAAACACACCGTTCAAATCAATCCACGTAATTATGCGATCGAACTCCTCCCGGGTCAATTGGACCTCATCATGTGATTCGTGTTCATTAAGAAGCACAAGGGCAAGCCTGCTGGCATGTGAGCCCCATGAATATGCCTGCTTTATCTCAGCCGGCCCGCCGCCAACAACATCTATATACCCTTTACGCCACAACTCGTTGTAGGAGGTATTAAATATAAGATTGAGATCAGGTGCCAGGTTAACCTTTTCACCGGCCGGCAGTCCGAAATCATGACAACTAACACAGTTCCTGTCAAATACCGGCTGCACTTCAGCCATATAGCCAAACTGCCGGGGGTCACCATACCAGCCGTTTAGCTGGACCGGATCCTTCTGCAAAGCCAGGGGCATACTATTTACCAGGGGGGCCATGAGACGATCCTCATGACAACCAATACACCCGGTTGTTTCACCTGACTGTGCAACCGTTCCGCTTCGCATGGACTGTACCATCATGCCTCTTTCATCCAGCAGCTGGAAATATACAAACCTGTCGGAGGGAACCGAGAAATAAGCAGAGCCATCTTTCTCAACCGGAACAGTGCCATGAATAAGTTTGACTTCAAAACTGTGCCAGTTAACTCCCGGATTCTCCTGCCCCTGGGCGCCCCACTGGCCGGGAGACCAGTACCTTTTTTCGGGCGTTTCCACAACGCGAAGGTACTTAACAGTACCACGCTCAAGGCCTTCCATATGAGTACCCTCATAAACATCCTGTACATAGAAATTCCCTTCCTGATTTTCAAAGTTTCTGCGGGAAGGTATGATTACCGGACGCTTCCTTGGTGCCAGTGGCAGAGGATCAAAGCAGCCGGGCTCCTCAGCATGCAGAAGAATTTCATTCCCGAAAACATCAAGCAGGTAAAGACCTGTACCCTCCCCTTCTCCTGTCATCCTGGTTACAAGAAAATATTTATCATTCAAAGGATACGGGTCTTCGTACTTGGGTCGTACGCCAACAAAGTCATCCCATGCATCATTTGCGGTGCCCGGATCCATGACTCGTTCTATGGCATTATCCGGCCAGGTATGCAGAACCGGCTGGCGTCCATCCATACCAATTCTCCGGTCTATTATAGCCAGAGCCCCCCAGGGACGATCATGGGTGGAAGAAAAAACCGATATGACGTTTTGAGTTCCCGGAATAATGCGGGCATCAATTACAGCACCGGGGGCGGGTGTGTTGTTACCCCAGTAAAGAGCCTGATTTGTCCCGTCAGGATTAACAGTCCAAAGGCTCTGAGCGTCGCCGAAGTTCCTGTCAACATATTCCCATCTGTCGTACAATATCCGGCCATCGGGCAGGATATCGGTGGGCCTGTCAA
>SLJO01000115.1 GCA_007135095.1 Bacteroidales bacterium
CTGATGGGCTACAATATAGTTGATGTAGAACTTGCCCAGGGAGCAGAGCATTCTTATGAAGGATCGGGCGGCATTAACCAATTCTTCATTGGTAATGCGTGGAACATTACCAGGAATATTTCTGCCGGCATCAATGTTTCCTATCTTTTTGGGTCTCTCACCCAAACACGAAGGCTGCAGTTCCCGATGGAAGATAATGTGTTCTCTGTAAAGAGCGAATCAAGGGCCGTTGTCGGCGATTTTCACATGAGGTACGGTCTTCAGTATACCGGCCGTATCAGTAATAATCACAGGATTACCGTGGGAATGATCTATGAAAATAAATCCCCCCTCAGAACTGATCAGGACTGGGTGGTTTTCAATGAACTCGCCACAGAAACAGTCCGCAGGGACACGATTCAGCACCTGACCGGGAAAAACCACATTGAACTGCCGGCGAATATTGGCATTGGCGCCTCCTTTTCAAGAGACAACAAGTTTGTGATAGGTGCCGATTATTCAATCCAGCAGTGGGCAGAAACAAGTTTCCTGGGCCAGCAGCAGGAGTCGCTTGTTAACAGTTCTTCTTTGAACATTGGCTTTCAGTATACACCCAACCATGCAAGCACAAGGAGCTACCTGAGCCGCATTCAGTACAGGGCGGGATTTCATTACACAGACTCCTACCTCCAGTTAAGGGGCCATCAGTTAAATGATTACGGTGCAACATTTGGTTTTGGCCTCCCTTACGGCAATACTAATACAACCTTTAATTTCTCCGTTGATATCGGGCGAAGAGGAACGACCGATTTCAACCTTATACGTGAGAATTATGTTATGTTCAATTTTAGCGTGTCCCTCTATGACTTCTGGTTCTTCCAGCGCAGGTTTGAATAAAATGTTCCTTGTCAATGCATTTTTTTATGTTACATATTGGAACATATTAAAAGGATCATAACTATAAGAATGGTTTTTAACATTAAATGATAACACTTTTAAAAAAATATGTCCTTGTTAAAACAGGCCTGTTCTGTTGTTTATCAGTCTTACTGGTAATTTCCATTACTTCATGTGAAAATGATATAGAGGTTATTCAGTCATTTGCCAGTGATTCCCTTATGCCCAGCCAGTCGATGATTAATGTCGATACCTATTACACCGACTCGGCCAGGCTGCAGCTGAAGATTTCTGCACCGGAGATCCATAATTACGAGAATGCATCAGAAAAATATACCGAATTTCCTTACGGGGTATTTGCCCAGTTCTTTGACAGAAACGGCGATGTTGAATCGCAGCTGAGTTCTAAATACGCTATATACTACACCGATAAGGATCTCTGGGAAGCCAAGGACAGTGTGGTGGTCATAAACAAGGAAGGGGAAGTATTGAACACCGAGCAGCTTTTCTGGGATGAAAAGAACCAGCTTATCTACTCAAACAGCTTTGTTAAGGTTACAAGGCCCGATGAGGTTATCATGGGAGAAGGCTTTGAAGCCGATGAAACATTCAGCCGCTGGAAAATAAAAAAAATCCAGGGAACAATATACCTGCAGGAAGAAGACCCTGGCACCGGGTCAAATTCTAATGAAAACTAAGAAAAATGAACCGGAATCTGATCCATGTGCTGGAACTGGTTTGGCTGAGCCTTGCACTGTTAAGCTTTCTGGCCGGCATATACAACTGGTACAGGCTGGGGGCCGGTGAAAGTTTTATGTTCTTTGTTATGGCACTTCTTGCTGCAATGATGTATTTTTATCGCCGGCATCTGCGAAAATCAAAAAACCCATAGCACATTCAAATGAGTGCTTTTGCAATCATACTTATAAGCCTCCTGCTTTCTGCCTTTTTTTCGGGTATGGAGATAGCATTTATTACATCGAACAAGCTTCGCCTTGAACTGGAAAAAAAACAGGGGACCTTCCCCTCCAGGATAACATCGATATTTGCCAAAAATCCCGGCCAGTACATTGCCACCATGCTCGTGGGGAACAACATAGCCCTGGTGGTTTATAGTATAACCATGGCCATGGTGCTTGAACCGCAGATCCGGAGATTTATTGATTCTGATATTTCGGTTTTTATAATTCAAACCCTCATAGCTACCGTTCTTATTATAATCACAGCCGAATTCATACCAAAGGCAATATTCAGGCTTAACCCAAACCTTATCCTGAATGCTCTTTCCCTGCCGGTTATGGTATTTTATATACTGCTTTACCCCGTCAGCAAAAGTGTAATCGGGATCGGCAACGGGCTTATGAAATACGTTCTTGGTGCCAGTGTTTCGAATGACAGCAACATTAACGTATTCGGGAAAGTAGACCTCGATCATTTTGTGAAAGAAAGCCGGCATGAAATTAAGGAGGAGGACAACCTGAAAAACAACATTAAAATTTTCCAGAATGCGCTGGACTTTTCAACCGTAAAATTAAGGGAGTGCATGGTTCCCAGGCCCGAGATAAGTGCCTACGAGATTGATACCCCAATGGAGGAAATAAAACAGGCTTTTATTGAAACAGGTTACGCCCGGATACTTATATACAAAAACTCAATAGATAACATAATAGGATACATCAACTCAAAAGATTTTTTCAAGAATCCCAAAACCATCAGGTCCATGCTTAACAGGATCATCATAGCACCCGAAACGATGGTTGCCCATAAGCTGCTGAGCCTGTTCATAAAGGAGAAGAAAAGTGTGGCTGTTGTAGTCGACGAATTTGGAGGGACAGCCGGCATGGTTACAATTGAAGATATTATGGAAGAGATCTTTGGTGAAATTGAGGATGAGCATGACACAACAGACCTTGAGGAAAAGCAAATATCCGAAAATGAATTTATCTTTTCCGGAAGACTGGAGATTGACTACCTGAATGACAAATACAGCCTGGGCATATCAAAAGAAGATGATTTTGAAACACTTGCGGGGTTTATAATCCATCATCATGAAAGCATCCCCAAGATAAACCAGAAAGTTATTATCGGCCCGTTTGTTTTTGAAATTATTAAAATGAGTAAAACAAGAATTGACCTGGTTAATCTGAAAATAAAAGCGGACTGAGATTTTCTTCCTCAAACCTGTTCGGGCATATTTTGCACATAACCTTTACAGCCGGAGCAGACGGGAATAAAAACCAACCGGGTGGCCGAATGCCTGTGCCGGGAAAACTTCCGGATACGCTGCGTCGGTTGTGGGTTTAATTTTCAAATGGTTATCTTTGGTTTCTTTGGCACAGCTTTTGATAAAGTAACACTAGGAATATAATAACAGATACCAATAATCGTAAATAATTTGAAGTCCCTTATGTTTTTTCAAGATAGTTTTTATATTTGTCGGGGATTTTCGGAAAAGTTGAATACAATTAAAAAAAAATGAAAAGCTTAGCAACCAAAGGAGTTTTCGCTATAATTATCATTTTGTTCGCCCATTCAGGTGTTTTCGGGCAAAGAGGTGATGACCAGCGCGGCAGGTTTGGAGAAACCCCGGAAGACAGCATACGGGCCCTTCGTAACCTTTCATTATATACAGACAGGCACAGGCAGGGGAATTTTGAAGATGCACTTCCGTACTGGAGGGTAGTGTATAAGGAATTTCCCCGGATTACCCGCAACATATATATCCACGGGGAAAACATCCTGGCACATATGATTGAAAATGCCAGCACAGAAGCAGAGAAAAAGGCCTACCTGGACACTGCAATGATGATGTTTGATCAGCGCATCGAATATTATGGCGATGAAGCAAATGTCCTTGGCAGAAAAGGGATATTCTATTTCCGCCATAACAACAATATCGAAGAAGCCGGGCCCGGCTATGAAGCCCTGGGCGAGGCAATAAAACTTTCCGAAGACAATCCGTCTGCCGCCGTTGTTATTACCTACATGAATGTGACCCTTGGGAAATTCCAGTCTGGAATGATTGACAATGAAGCTGTAATTGAAACTTATACATACCTTGCAGAAATACTGGACAATGTACTGGCAAGGTCTGCAAACGGCCAGATTGAAAATGCCCGCGAGTCGGTGGAAACACTTTTTACAGGCAGCGGGGCGGCCGATTGTGATGCCCTGATTAGAATTTTTGGTGAAAGGGTGGATCAATCGCCTGAAGATGCTGAATTGCTGAACAATGTTCATGATCTGCTATCCAACGCAGGTTGTACCGATTCTGAACTTTACCTGGGTGTTACCGAAAAAATCCATGTTCTTGATCCTTCTGCACGTTCGGCACTGAACCTTTCAGCCATGTACAGGACGCTTGATAATTATGACCAGGTTATTAATTATCTGGAACAGGCTATTGATCTTCAGGAAAATCCGGTGGAACGTGCCACCTATTATCTTGAACTGGCAATCCTCACTAATCAGGTGAGAAAGGACAAGCAACTATCACGCCAATATGCACTGCGCGCGCTGGACGATGACTCGTCCCTGGGACGCGCCCACATCCATATAGGAAGCCTGTATGCGGCTGAATCCGATTGCTTTGCTGGTGATCCCGAAGCAGCATTCAAGAACAGGACGGTATACTGGGTGGCAGTTGACAGGTTTAATGAGGCAAAACGCGTTGATCCTGCACTGACAGCTGAGGCAAACCGTCTTATTGAGACGTACTCGATTTACTTTCCCGATATGGAAACAATATTCTTCCACGGGTACACCGAGGGAGAGTCCTACAGGGTTGCTTGCTGGATAAATGAAACAACCCGGATAAGAGCCCGGAAAGAATAATTTGATTAACAAAGGGCCGTATTTAATGACAGCCCTTTTTTTTTACCCTAATTGCGGACTAGAACAATTCATCCGTACCTTTAATTATTTTAATTTAATATCTTTGCAGCTTATAAATTAAGAACTTTAATTTTATCTTTTCAAATGGCTACATTAGAAAAAATACGGAACCGTGCAGGAGTGCTGGTGGCAGTTGTAATTGGGCTGGCTTTATTTGCATTTATACTCGGTGATATACTCGGATCGGGTCCTTCCCTTTTTACCGATTCACAGTTTGAAATTGGGGAAATCGCAGGCAAATCCGTTTCATACCAGAGCTTCCAGCAGAAGGTTGACAACATTACGGAAATTCATATGCTGAATACAGGAGAAACTGCCCTTGATACAGAAACTCATGAAAACATACGGGCACAGGCCTGGCAACAGCTGCTGCAGGAAATAATCCTTGAACAGGAATATGAACGACTGGGCATTGATGTCAGTCCCGAAGAATTGTTCGACATGGTACAGGGGGCCAATGTTCATCCTTATGTCCGCCAGTTGTTCACCGATCCCTCAACGGGTATCTTCAGCCAGTCGGCTGTTTTACAGTTTCTCAGGTCCATGGGGCAGGATCCCGCCGGCCAGCAAAGATCCTACTGGCTGTATGTTGAAAACGAAATAGTTCAGGAAAGGAAACAAACCAAATACAACAACCTTATAAGTAAGGGTTTATATGTCACCCCGCTGCAGGCACAGCAGGCATGGGAAGAAAATAACAAGAGCGTGGACTTCGATTTCATAATTCAGCGCTTCAATACGGTCCACGACAGTCTGGTTGATATAACCTCATCTGATATACGTCGGTATTACCGTCAAAACAGGGAGAATTTCAGGCAGATTGCATCAAGAGACATCGAATATGTGACATTTGACATTATCCCCTCCGACCAGGATGATCTGCTGGCCCGGGAATGGATTGAAAGCATGGAGGATGAGTTCCATGAGGTAGAGGAAGTAAGGCAGTTTATCAGTCTCAATTCTGATACCCCTTTTGATGCCCGTAACTATAGTCACGGGGAACTGCCTGAAAGTATTGCCGATTTCATGTTTGAAGCAGAGCCAGGCGATATATACGGACCCTATTTTGAAGACAACGCCTACAGGCTGTCACGCCTGGTTGCAATTAATTTTGTACCTGATTCAGTCAGGGCCAGGCATATTCTGATACAGCCAAGCCAGCAAAGGAATTACCTTCAGGCAGAAAGTCTGGCAGACAGCTTGTTAAGCGTGCTTCAGCGGGGAGAGGATTTCGCAATGGTGGCGATGCAATATTCTGATGATATGGGCTCCCGGTTCGACGGAGGTAATCTGGGCTGGTTCAGCGAGGGCATGATGGTTCCCGAATTCAGTGATGCTGCATTTGCAGCCCGGCCGGGAGAGAATTTAATTGTTGAAACCCAGTTTGGATTTCATATCTTACAGGTAACAAACCGTTCCAGGGAGGTCAAAAAAGTACAGGTGGCTACCCTTTCCCGGGAAGTAACCCCAAGCTCGAGAACCTACCAGCGGATTTATAACAGGGCCAGTCAGTTCGCCGGGGAGAACAATACATATGAAAAATTTACCCAGGCTGCTGCCCAGGAAGGACTGCCTCTGAGAATGGCCAACAATCTCCTTATAAACGACCAGCGCATTACAGGACTGGAGGCTGGCCGGGAGGTTATCAGATGGGCATTTGAAGCACGGGAAAAAGCAATATCCCCAATCTTCGAAATAGAAGACAGGTTTGTTATCGCTGCACTTACCAGTGTTCGAACCGAAGGATACCAGCCTCTTGATGAAGTGAGCAGTGAGATAGAATCAATCCTTTTAAGGAAGAGAAAAGGCGAGATCATCGCTTCCCGGCTTGAAGCGAAAATACAGGAAAGCAGTGATCTGGCCTCACTTGCCACTGCCCTTAACTCAGAAGTAGCTGAGGCAAATGACATCCGCTTCTCATCACTCTCGGTGCCGGGAGCAGGAATTGAACCGCGCCTTATAGCCACCGCCGTTAATATTGAAGAAAACAGGCTTTCGCATCCTGTAATAGGTGAAAACGGCGTCTATGTGCTCGAAGTAACTTCCGTCAGACTGCCCGAAGAAAGAGATCTGGAAATGGAAAGGGCCAGGCTTGCAGGCAGTAAAAGGGCACGGGTGAACTTTGAAGCTTTTGAAGCATTAAGGGAAAAGGCCAATATCAAAGATAACCGGCATAAATTCTTTTAATAAAGGGATAATAAATAAACCCTCTCTCATGATCTGCGGCGGTTAAAACAAGGTTTTAACCGCTTTTTTTTTACTTTAGCAATAAATTTAAAAATACGGGTAATTAAAAAATAAAATCAGTGGATAATTTCCCCTATGTTGATAAGCTGATTGATATCGCGCTTGCCGAAGATCTTCTGGAAACGGGAGATGTTACCACAGAAGCAATATTCAGCAATGAAAAACATCTCTTTAACCTCATCTCGAAAGATGACGGGGTACTGTGCGGCATTTATGTCTTTGGAATGGTAATGGACAGAATAGACAGTGAAACAGATGTGACCTGGCATTTCAAGGACGGCGATACCATTAAAAAAGGTGATCTGGTGGCCGAGGTATCCGGCAGGGTAAATTCAATACTAAGTGCCGAGCGGACTGCTTTGAATTTTCTTTCCCTCCTTTCAGCAGTGTCAACAAAAACCGCTGCATTTACAAGGCAAGCAGAAGGCAGGCTGATTATTCTCGATACCAGGAAAACCATTCCCGGATTACGTCATCTTCAGAAATACGCTGTACGGTGCGGGGGCGGGAGCAATCACAGGATGGGGCTTCATGATATGGTTATGATAAAAGACAATCATATTGATGCAGCCGGCGGAATAACCCCTGCAGTTCTAAAGGTAAGGGAAAAATGGGGCTACAGGTTTAAAATAGTGATTGAAACAAGGAATATTGACGAGGTCAAAGAAGCGCTGTCATGCAAAGCAGACAGGATCCTGCTGGATAATATGAATGAAAAGCAGATCGCCGATGCAGTGAAATTTATCGGCGGAGCCTGTGAAACAGAAGCTTCCGGAAATATGACACTAAGCAGGGTAAAAGCGGTATCATTAACAGGCGTTGATTTTATTTCATCAGGAGAACTGACAAATTCACTTAAAGCGTTTGATTTCAGTCTAAAAGACACAAGCCTCGGGAAATAATGCACCTTTGGCCGGATATAAGTTTTTTCCGGCAACAGATATGGAAACGATCGTAACAGTTAATCATTCAGTATGAGACATTATTATGATATAGTTATCGCCGGCTCAGGATTAGCCGGGCTAACCTGTGCAATACATCTTAAAAAAAAGGGGTTCCGGGTGGTGGTAATGACAAAGGAAACCAAAATAAATGAAACCAATACCTTTTATGCACAGGGAGGAATAATTGCTTCCAGGGATGATGATTCTGCCGAGCTGCTGCGTAACGACCTTCTAAGGGCAGGATCCGGGTACAATAATCTGGAAGCAGTTGATTTCTTTGTAAAACAAGGTCCTCCCCTGGTGTTCAGCTTTCTGGTAGATGAAGTAGGGATTCAGTTCAGCAAATCGGAAGAGGGTAAAATAGACTATACTGAAGAGGCAGCCCACAGCAGCAGGAGAATAGTACACTATGAGGATCATACCGGAGATAAAATAGAGGACTCACTGATCAGCTACGCGCAAAAGCTGGGAGTGGAATTCCTGAGTGATTACACAGCCATTGACCTTATTACAAATAATCACCATTCCCGGGACCCCCAGGAGGTATACCGGGACAGGGAGGTTTTCGGGGTTTATGCACTGAATAACAAAAAAGGGGTAACCGAGGCCTTTTTTGCAAATAATGTTGTGCTGGCAACCGGAGGTACCGGAAATCTTTATTACCACAGCACAAACCCAGTATCGGCAACCGGCGACGGCATAAGCATGGCTCACAGGGCCGGTGTGGATATTATAAACGCACAATTCGTGCAGTTCCACCCCACATCTTTATACCACAGGGATATAAAAAGATTCCTTATTTCTGAGTCATTGCGGGGCGAGGGCGCAAGGCTTACAGATCACCAGGGAAATAATTTCATGGCAGAATATTCGGAACTGGGGGATCTGGCTCCAAGGGATGTTGTTTCAAGGGCGGTTTATGAGCGGATCAACAAGTCGGGAAAGGAGTATATGCTTCTGGATATTGCAAGCCATTACAAAGGCAGGGAACCCCTTGAAAAAAGATTCTCAAAGATCTATAATACCTGCAAAATGGGAGGCATTGACATTACCAGAGAGCCTATCCCCATCACTCCGGCAGCTCATTATTTCTGCGGGGGGATAAAAACAGATACAAAGGCACGGACATCCCTGAAGAACCTGTATGCTGTAGGAGAGGTTTCATGCACAGGCTTGCACGGAGCGAACCGGCTTGCTTCAGCCTCCCTGCTTGAGGCACTGCTGTGGGGCAAGGCTGCAGCAGAAGATATTGCTCTAAAAAACAGCGAAATAAGGAAAAATCGCTTTGACAATATCCCTGACTGGGAATACCCTTCTCCTGCGGAAGCTTTTGACCCGCTCCTGATAGATCAGGATATGAAGGCTATTCAGCTTACAATGTGGAACTATGCAGGCATTATCAGGACAGACAAGGGGTTACGGCGCGCCCAGGCCGATCTTGACTATTATGCACACAGAATACTGAAATTTTACAAAAGTGCCGAAATAAGCAAGGAGATAATTGAGCTAAGAAATGCTGTTGTAAGCTCGCAGCTTATAGTTGCTGCAGCACTTAAGAACAGCAATTCTGTAGGATGTCATTATATCCGCAAATAATCCACTGCGCTGCGGATTTCCCTTTTTCAGTCAACATTGTCATGCAGGTAACCGTTATTGGGCCTGAAACGGGGCCCTTTGTCCTTTTCATCAGAAAGGGTATAGCGGCTCACCGGGTTTTCAGATGATTTCCCTGAAAGATTAATGCTGATCTTTTTCCTTTCAAATGCAGGCTGACGCTCCATTTCTTCAATCTCTTCCCTTTCGTTTATATTCAGGTAATTTTTATCCTTAAGCCGGCTGCCTGCTTCCTTAAGCTTTTCTGCACGGGTATTGGCACGGTTGTCTGAATGTTCACTGTCTTCGCAATGACTTATATTGTCATCTGTTATGGAAAATGTCTCCATGCCGGGGGCATTAATGTCAAATTCAATCTTTTTCTGACGGTCATCAGAACCGAAATGATCATGCAGTTTCGGCCTGCGATCCTTTACAGTAAATCCTCCGCGTACAGTGCCGGTTTCAGGGGTGGGAAAATCATCCAGGGGAAGCTTTTCAACTTCTTTCCGCCGCGCATACAGCTCGGGAATTGAGTTTGATTCGAAGCCTGTGGCAATAATGGTAACGGAAATTTTCTCTCCCAGTGACTCCTCGGTGCATGTACCCCAAATAATATTAGTGTTGGAGGCTGTTTCGGCGGTAACAAAATCGGTTATTTCACCAACTTCATCCATACTGACCTCATTGGTTCCCGAGGTAATGTTAAGCAGGATATTTTTTGCTCCCCTGATATCATTATTGTTGAGCAGTGGTGATGATATTGCCGTCTGTATGGCTTTAAGGGCACGATCATCTCCCTCCGCCCTGCCGGATCCCAGAAGTGCAACACCACTGCTGGACATCACCGTGCTGACATCAGCGAAATCAACATTTACATGACCATGCACTGTTATTATCTCTGCTATACCCTTGGCGGCACTTGTCAAAACATTATCGGCACGGGAAAAAGCCTCGCTGATCTTAAGGTCGCCGAATACTTCGCGAAGTTTTTCATTGTTAATGACAAGCAACGAGTCTACATGCTTCATTAACTCATTTATGCCATCAATTGCCTGGTAGATGCGTACCTTGCCCTCAAACTTGAAAGGAATTGTTACTATGGCCACTGTCAGCAACCCCATTTCCCTGGCGGCCCTGGCAATTACGGGAGCAGCACCTGTCCCGGTCCCGCCGCCCATACCGGCAGTAATAAAAACCATCTTTGTATTTCCTGACAAAGCTTCTATTACATCATCCAGGTTCTCAATTGCCGCCTGCTGACCTATCTCCGGCTTATTACCGGCGCCCCGGCCTTCGGTAAGTGATTCTCCAAGTTGTATTTTTACAGGTACCTCACTATTCTCTAATGCCTGTGCATCGGTATTGCATATTACAAAATTCACATCCTTAATTCCCGAACGGTACATATGGTTCACCGCGTTACTGCCGCCTCCGCCCACTCCGATCACTTTTATGATGGATGAACGCTCCACCGGCAGATCAAAATTCATTATTTCATTTGTATTTGCCATTATCTGATTTTTTTTTCAATGGTTACATTTAATTTTTCTGCATTTCAGCTTTTAAAGCAATAAAACCGCCTGCCAGCTTCTTTTTGTGAACCTTTAGTAAACGGGTATCACATTTTTATATCATCCTCCTCGAAAATTTTTGTGATCTGGTTTTTTAAATTCTCAAATAAGTTGTTCCTTACCCCTGAAGCTTTTTTGCCTTTCTCCCCGTTATCATGTTCGAGTTCGATGAGCGGCGCTTCAGGCAATTCAGTCTCATCAATATCATGCTGCTCACAGGCTTTAAGCACAAGACCTACAGCTGTAGAATACATCGGATGGTTGATCTCGTCATCGGGATCACCGGCAAGGTGTTCATTCGGGAGACCGATCCGTACATCATAACCGGTACGGAATTTTACCAGCTGCGATAAGTGGGTAAGTAATGCGCCGCCGCCTGTAAGAACTATTCCGGCGCTTAGCTGATCGAAGAAGCCCGAATTTTCAATTTCAAAGGAGGCAGCATCGATTATTTCCTCCATTCTGCTCTGAATAATATAAGCCAGGTTTTTAAAGGAAATTTCTTTGGGTTCCCGCCCGCTGATACCGGGAATTGTAACAACCTTGTCATCGGGTGCCATGTCTCCGAGTGCCGACCCGAACTGTATCTTCAGCAATTCTGCCTGACGCATCAGAATGGAACATCCCTGCTTTATATCTTCGGTTACAACATTTCCTCCAAAAGGAATAACTGCGGTATGCCTTATAATTCCGTCGTAATACACTGCAAGATCGGTAGTACCGCCACCTATATCAATCAGGGCCACACCGGCTTCCTTTTCATCCTCGGTAACCACTGCCTCAGCGGAGGCAAGTGGTTCAAGTATAAGCTCCCGAACTTTCAGGCCCACCCTGTTAATGCATTTTTCGATGTTTTTTGCAGAAGACACCTGGCCTATCACTATGTTGAAATTGGCCTCCAGTCTTTTACCGCTCATCCCTATGGGGTTTTTTATATCATGTTCGTTATCTACAATAAAATTCTGAGGAAGTACATGAATGATCTCCTCACCCACATCAATGGGTATCTTGAACATATCTTCAATAAGAGCCGCAATATCTTCCTTTGTGATTTCTTCATCATAGGAATCACGGTTAATATACCCTCGATTCCTTATGCTTTTAACATGTTGGCCGGCAATACCAACGAAAACCTCCGATAAGGGGCTTCCGGTCTGCTGCCGGACATCATCAACAGTTTTTTGAATGGCATTTACCGTCTCCTCAATGTTAAACACGGTGCCTCGTTTAACACCCCTTGATTCAGCCTTGCTGAAACCAAGGATTTCAATTTTGTTCTTCTCGTTTTTCCTGCCAACAATGGATACAATCTTTGTTGTTCCGATGTCGATGGCTGCTACTATATTATTTTCCATAATTATAATATATTTATCTTTTTGTGCAAACTACCTGATTTTCATATTTAAGGTTTATCATCTCGTAATTGTTCCAGCCTCCACTATTCAGGCCGTATCTGTACATTGCCTTCAGTTTCCTGAATTTAGTTTCATAATCGTTGATATCGCCCAGGTAAATGATGTGAGCCCCGACCCTGGGTATCATTTCATATTCATATTTACTGTTAACAAATATCTGGGTTATCTGGGCTTTCCATAAATCGGAGCCATCAATGAAGGCAGCCAGGTCATACAGATCATAAATTACCTGGTTTCTCTTGCTTTTTGGAACTTCTGCATCGAATATTGACTTGTTGCTTTCTGCCAAAAACGGCTCCGAAATATACCCGTTAGCCACCAGAACACGGCTGGTGAAATTTGCAGAAACAGGCAGGATCACTCCCTCTTTGTCGAGATAATAACTCTGGCCTTTCTGATTGATAATCCTTATAATTGGTTTGCGCTGCAGGATATCAGCATGCAGCACACCATCGATGGTTTTATACAATTCGGCATTTTTAATGAATGCCTCATTGTTCAACAGTTCCTCCAGCTCACGGGTTTGAATTGTATGGTGCGGATAACCCAGTATTTTGCCACCGCTTTCCAGCAACAAATCCATAACATCCTTTGAAGTAACGAAACTATTTGTAAGACTGTCAATGATTTTCACGCTGATCCGTTCACATACCTGCTGTTTATATTTGTCCGAAACAAAACCCAGTGCAAAGCCAAGGTATACGGCAATCCCGATCCATATCAACAATATTTTCACTTTTTTCATAGCTCCCGTTTTTTTTTCTCCCTCAGAATATTCCTAACCGGCTCTACCATGGCATCGATATTCCCTGCTCCAAGGGTTATTACAATATCGGTTGGCCGACCCCTGATTTTGCCGGGTAATTCCTGCCTGCTGCACATGGTTTTATTTTCCAGTTTTACCTTGTTGAATATCAAACCCGATGAAACTCCGGGAAGAGGCAGTTCACGGGCCGGATAAATATCCAGCAAAATAAGTTCATCAAGTGCATCAAGACTTGCAGCAAACTCATCTGCAAAATCACGGGTTCGTGAATACAGATGGGGCTGGAATATCCCGGTAATTTTCCTTTCGGGAAAAATCTCCCGCACTGCTGAAATACATGCCTTCAATTCAGCAGGGTGATGCGCATAGTCATCTATCAGAACACAATCCGGATCATTGATGATTATTTCAAAACGTCTTTTTATCCCGGAGAAACTTTTCAATCCTGTTCGGATTTCCTGTTCTCCTGCCCCGCAAATCATGGCTGCCGCAATTGCTGCAACGGCATTTTCAATATTGAAGCGTCCCGCAACACCAAGTTCGAGATCAGTGTAATCCGCATCAGGAGTTGCAAGGTCGAAAACAGGAATTCCGTTTTCTGCAATTCTTATATTTGAAGCAGAATAGTCAGCCTTTACATCAATTCCGTAACTCAAAAGCCTCACCCTGGCATCCAGGGTTATCCCGGCCTCGAGTCCCTTACGGCATATTAAGGTTCCTCCTTCTTTTATCTGTCCGGCAAAAGATGAATACGCCTCTTTCATTTTTCCGAAACTTCCGTATACATCAAGATGATCAGGATCCATTGATGTGATCACGGCAATGAAAGGGAAAAGCTGCAAAAACGACCTGTCATATTCATCTGCCTCTGTGACTACCAGGTCACTCTTGCTGTCAACCAGAAGATTGGAATCATAATTTTTGGCAACCCCCCCGAGAAAAGCGGTGCAGCCCGGCGAAGTTTGCTGCAGGAGATGAGCCGTAAGTGCAGATACGGATGTTTTTCCATGGGTCCCGGCCACTGCAATGCCTTTGGCATCATTCACCAGCTCTCCAAGGAGCTTCGACCGCTTGATGACTTTATATCCGCGACTGGTAAAATACCGGTATATATTATTGTCTCCCGGTATGGCAGGTGTATATACCACCAGGACGCTCCGCTTTGAGTCTTCATTCAAAAATTCATCAGGTACCGAATTAATCATATCGGTAAAAGTAATCTCTATACCCTCATCCTCCAGTTTGCCGGTTAAGGGCGTCGGCGTAAGGTCGTATCCTGCCACTTTTTTGCCCAGGAGATTAAAATACCTGGCAAGGGACGACATGCTGATGCCCCCTATGCCTATAAAAAAAACCATATTTACGTTATCAGTGCTCAACTTCTCTTTTGTTTTGCCAGTTTGAATATCTCCCCGGCTATTGTCTCAGCAGCATCCGGCAATGCCATAGCTGATATGTTTTTTTTCAGTTCAACGAGCCTTTTTTCATTATTGACAAGGCTTACGGCAAATGGAACGAGTTTTGTATAACATTCACCATCTTCAAGTAGTTCAGCAGCATTTCGTTCGACCAGTGCCATTGCATTTTTTGTCTGGTGATCTTCGGCTACATTCGGGGAAGGAACCAATACCGCCGGTTTCCCGGTAATGCTGAGTTCGGAGATAGTCCCTGCTCCCGCCCTTGAAACAACCAGGTCAGCAATGGCATAAGCAAGGTCCATCCTGGAAATGAATTCATAAACATGTATGCTGCCGTTGTTTCCAGTGCTCAGTAACGCTGCGGCTTCCCCGTAACCATGCACTCCTGTCTGCCATATTAGCTCTATTCCGATTTCCTTTATGGCGTCAATGTTATCTGAAATGGCTTTATTGATGCTTTTCGCCCCCAGGCTGCCCCCGAGTACGAGAATGACTTTTTTCTTTCCCCTTATACCGAACCAGGATGCGGCTTCATCCTGCTTTGAGGATATATCAAGCAAATCCTGACGCACCGGATTCCCTGTGAGAATGATTTTTTCAGCAGGAAAATATGCCTCCATTCCCTGATAGGCAACACAAATCTTTTGCGCCTTTTTTGCCAGAAGCCTGTTTGTTACTCCGGCATAGGAATTTTGTTCCTGGATAAGTACCGGAATTCCTTTTGATGCAGCTGCCCTTGCAACAGGGCCGCTGGCGTAGCCCCCGACACCTACTACAACATGAGGCCTGAACCGGTCAATTATTCTTCCCGCCTTTATCATGCTTACAAGTAAATAATAGAAAAACAACAGGCTTTTGTAGCTTAGCTTTCTCTGAAATCCCCTCACCGGCAGACCGGCAATAGGATAGCCGGCTGCCGGCACCCTCTGCATTTCCATTTTATGCTCTGCACCCACAAAAAGAATATCGACGGTATTATCCTTCTCCCTCAAGGCATTTGCAATGGCTATTGCAGGGAATACATGCCCCCCTGTACCTCCGCCGCTGATTATTACTTTAGTCCTGTGGCTCATCGCTTAAATTTTCAATGTTCTGCTGATTGTAATCAGCGGTCTTCTGAATGCCATTACTGACACTTAAAATAATTCCAAGGGCAATACTTGTAAAAATCAGGGAAGATCCTCCCATGCTGACCAATGGCAGCGGTTGACCGGTGACCGGCAGAATATTGGCAACAACTGCCATGTTTATCATTGCCTGCATCACGATGCTGAGGGTCAGTCCGAAGGCCAGAAAAGCAGGGAAAGTACGGGAACTCCGTTTCACAATAAGCGCCCCCCTGTAAAACAGCCACAGGTAAAAGGACAAAACCACAACTGCGCCTGTAAGGCCGTACTCCTCTATAATAATAGCATAGATAAAATCAGAATATGGATGAGGCAGAAAATTCCTTTGCGAACTGTTGCCAGGCCCCTTCCCCACCAATCCCCCGGTCGCTATTGCGATCTTCGACTGTTCCACCTGGTAGTTGCCTTCGCCGGAGCTGGAAACGAAACTTTCAATACGATTCTGCCATGTACCAAGCCGGCCTTCCGACTGGCTATAAAGGGCAATCGCAACAAAAACAGAAACCAGAAACAATCCGGAAGTAATAAGGACCATTAGGTATCGTGTCCTTACCCTTCCGATAAACATCAGGATTACGCACGTAGTGAAAAGTATTAACGAAGTAGACAGGTTGGCGGGCATTATCAGTCCGCAAACCAGAAGAACAGGTATAAGTATGCTGATAAAGGACTCCCTGAGGTTTTTTATATCATGCTGCTTTTGTGAGAGCAACCTTGCAAGGTACATTATAAGAGAAAGCTTGGCAAAATCGCTGGTCTGTATAGTAAAACCCAGGCCGGGCAGAGTGAGCCACCGGGAAGCTTCGTTGATGGTGGTCCCCATTACCAGTGTTATAAAAAGAAGGATAACCGAAGCAACAAGGAACAGCTGGGAAAGCCTTGAATAAAATTTATAGGGGATCATATGGGTTATGAATATTATAGCCAGGCTCACCATCAATATTGAAGAATGTTTCAGTATATAGTATGCAGTATTACCGCCCTGGAAGCGGTAGGCAAGGGTTCCTGTCGAACTGTATACGGCAAGCAGCGACACGAGTGAAAGGAAAATGATCACAGCCCAAATCACCTTGTCTCCCTTTAAATATCTGAATGCTCCGGTCATTGAATAGAAATTACAGATTTCTCACGCAGTTTTTAAATTGACGTCCGCGATCCTCATAATTCTCAAAAAGATCAAAACTTGCACAGGCAGGTGACAACAGCACCGCATCGCCATTTTTTGCAAGGTAATAGGCCGAACGGACTGCTTCGTGCATCGATGCAGCCTCAACGATAGTTGGCACAACACCGGAAAAGGCCTTCAGCAGTTTTGAATTATCCTTTCCAAGGCAAACAACAGCGCGAACCTTTTCCCGCACAAGCTGATCCAGTACTGAATAATCATTCCCCTTGTCGATTCCGCCTGCGATCCAGATAACCTTTTTATTCATGCTCTCAAGGCCGTACCAGGTGGAATTGACATTTGTAGCTTTGGAATCATTAATGAACTCGATCCCATGAACCACCAAAAACCTCTCAAGCCTGTGCTCTATACCCTGAAAGTCAGACAGGCTTTCCCTGATCACATCCTTTCTTATCCGCAGCAACTGCCCGGCAATACCTGCAGCCATAGAATTATAAATATTGTGCCTTCCTTTTAATGCTAATTCTTCAATTGTCATTTCAATCTTGTTATTTTTTAAGGATATGACCAGATTATTATTTTCAATGTATGCTCCCGGAATATTTTTTGTTTTCTGGGAAAAAGGATACAGCCGGGTAACCGTTTTGATCTTTTTCATTTCCCTGTTCGATATTTCATCATCGCTGCACCATATAAATGAATCGTTTTTTCCAAGGTTGTTGATTATACTGAGTTTAGAATCTATATAATTCTTAACTTCATAATTATACCGGTCCAGGTGATCCGGTGTGATATTCAGGAGGATAGCCACGTCTGGCTTGAATGTGGTGATCCCGTCAAGCTGGAAGCTGCTAAGCTCTAGACTGTAATAATCATGATCATGTTCAGCGACCATCCTGGCGAAGCTCTTACCGATATTCCCGGCAAGCCCGGCATTCAGGCCGGCCTTTTTCATCATATGGTAAACAAGCGCACTTGTGGTGGTTTTCCCGTTGCTTCCCGTTATGCAGACCTTAACTGCACCGGTAAACCTCCCTGCAAATTCAATTTCTGAAATAACGGGGATCCCCTTTTCTGCTGCCAGCCTGACAACCGGGGCAGAATCAGGAATGCCCGGGCTTTTTATAACCTCGCAGGCTCCCCTGAGCAACTCCTTTCCATGTCCACCCTCCTCCCACTCAACATTGTACCGGGCGAGCACATCCCTGTAACCGGATTTCAGCTCACCGGCATCCGATAAAAAAACCTGCAGGCCCTTTGTTTTTGCCAGAACAGCAGCCCCGGTTCCGCTCTCACCACCACCAAGCACAATTATCCGTTTGCTCATTTGACCCCCTATCTTATTTTCAAAGTTACCACTGATATCACTGCCAGTAATATGCCTACTATCAGAAACCTGGTGACAATCTTGGGCTCAGGATAGCCCTTCAACTGGTAATGATGGTGCAGCGGCGCCATCAGGAATACGCGCCTCCCTTCCCCATATTTCCTTTTGGTATATTTAAACCATGTAACCTGGATAACCACCGACAGACTTTCAACAAAAAATATCCCGCATAAGACCGGGATCAGCAATTCCTTGCGGATTAGAATAGCAAATACGGCTATAATGCCGCCCAGTGAAAGGCTGCCGGTGTCTCCCATAAAAACCTGGGCCGGGTACGAATTATACCACATGAATCCTATGGTGGCACCTATAAAAGCTGCCATAAATATCACCAGTTCACCGGTAAATGGGATATACATTATATTCAGATATTCAGCATATATAATATTGCCTGAGAGGTAAGCCAGTATGCCAAGTGTCGTTCCTATGATTGCTGAGAGTCCGGTAGTAAGGCCATCCAAACCGTCGGTCACATTGGCCCCGTTGGAAACTGCGGTGACAATTAGTATTATCGCAGGAATGAATATCAGCCAGCTCCAGTTCAGGGCCCTGTCACCGAGAAACCAAAGAAGTGAAGCATAGTCAAACTCATTGTCCTTGAAAAACGGGATGGTTGTTTTTGTGTTCTTTACATCGACCGTAACATAGACGGGAACCATGCCAAAAACTTCGTCTTCCTCAATGATCTCCATCTTGGGTTCACCCGAGGGCAGCATGACCTTTTCCCGCACTACGATCCCTTCACTAAGAAGCATGGCAACTCCAACTATCAACCCGATTCCCACCTGTCCTAATATTTTCAGCCAGCCACTGAGTCCTTCCTTGTCCTTTTTGAAAACTTTGATATAATCATCGGCAAACCCGACTATCCCAAGCCAGATAGTGGTAATCAGCATCAGGATTATATAGATGTTATTAAGATCTCCCAACAGCAGAATGGGGACAACGATTGATATAAGGATTATTACGCCACCCATGGTAGGGGTGCCCTTCTTTTCCATCTGTCCCTCAATACCAAGGTCACGAACTGTTTCCCCTATCTGCTTTTTTGTCAGCACCCTTATAATGTGCTTGCCGAACAGGAGTGATATCAGCAGTGAGAGAATTATTGCCATGGATGCCCTGAAGGAGATGAAATAAAACACTCCTGCACCCGGAAAATCCAGATCCTGTAACCAGTCAAAAAGATAATACAGCATTCAATTGGTAAATTTGCATCCGTTTATTTATTTTTCTTTATCTCGTATATATCATCATGATAACAGCCTTGTTCTTAATTCGTAATTGCACTCAGTACTGACCTGATCACCTCCCTGTCATCAAAATGATGTTTTACTCCCATAATCTCCTGGTACGTCTCATGGCCCTTGCCTGCCACAAGTACAATGTCTCCCGGCCGGGCCAGCATGCATGCTGTTTTAATGGCTTCTTTTCTGCTGGTTATGCACAGTACATGATTTCTCAGGCTTTCTTCAACACCCTCCAGCATATCGCTTATTATCTTGTCAGGATCTTCGGTGCGGGGGTTATCCGAGGTGATAATTACCTTGTGACTCTTCTCAGCAGCGATCCTTGCCATAACGGGCCTTTTGTCACGGTCACGGTCACCACCTGCGCCTGTTACGGTTATCAGATGCCGGCCGCTGCCAAGTATCTGAATGATTGTTTCAATCACATTGGCAAGGGCATCGGGTGTATGCGCATAATCTACAATCGCCGTAATATCGTTTGCTGATCGTATAGTCTCAAACCTGCCTTCCACGGGGGCAAGGGAGCTTATTATCCTGAGAACATCATCTTCGGGTGCGCCCAGCATTATTCCCGCAGCGTATACGGCAAGAATATTGTATGCATTGAACCCCCCGATGAAACTTGTCCATACTTCTTTATTATTGATCTTCAGCAGCATACCTTCCGGCAGTTTTTCAACGATACCGGCTGTGAAATCGGCCTTTGACTTCAGAGCGTATGACCTGACGATGGATCTGGTATTCTGCACCATAAAACCGGAATGCCTGTCATCCTTGTTTACAAGGGCGAATGAATCTTTGCCAAGATTGTCAAAAAACTGTTTTTTCGCTTTTATATATTCATCATATGTGCCATGATAATCGAGATGATCATGGCTGATATTTGTAAATATCCCGCCGGAAAAATGAAGCCCGGCAATACGTTGCTGGACTATTGCGTGACTGCTTACCTCCATAAAACAGTAGTCGCAGCCCTCCTTTACCATCTCTGCGAGAAGGCGGTTAAGCGTTACAGGGTCGGGAGTGGTGTGGGTCGCATCAAGCTTTCTCTCATATATAAAGTAATTTATTGTCGATATCAGGCCCGGCCGGAATCCCAGCTGGCGAAACATCCGGTAAAGCAAAGTTGCAGTCGTTGTTTTGCCATTGGTGCCCGTGATGCCGGTGAGCCTGATCAGCCGTGAGGGATGGCCGTAAAATGCTGATGCCATCAGCCCGAGCGCCCGGCATGAATCCTTCACCCTTATGTATACGATATTCTTACTGCGATTTTCAGGCATTACCTCGCATACTACGGCAGAGGCTCCCGATAAAACTGCCCTGCCAATATAATCATGGCCATCGGTGGTTGTTCCCCGGAGGGCAAAAAACAAGCTGCCGGGAACAACCCTGCGGGAGTCAGCCTCAAGATTAACAATATCTATACCCGGATCTCCCAGTGTCTCCACCTGGTCAATCCCTTCCAGTATTTTCGCCAGTCTTTGCACAACCAGAAATTAATTAATGCTCATTTCCAAAATAATCCTCTGACCTTTTCCTGCAAGAGTTCCCGGTCGCAGGGACTGGGAATTGACCTTTCCCCTGCCTCTTGCTACAACCTGCAAACCATGGTTTTCAAGCAGGTAAAGTGCATCCATAAGTGTCATGTCAATCACATTCGGAACAAACTCTCTCATAACAACCCTTTCGCTGAGTTCAACAAAAGAATCATGCCTGGTGGTAGTAACCCAATCGGGGAACTCTCCGTTACTTTTATAGGGGACGCCAAAGTAACCCAATAATAAGTCCAGGTCTTCCCTGCTTCCCGACTTTGAATAAGGCGGATCGTGAACTATGGTGCTTTCTGCCGTGATAGGCTTATGCATGTCAAGACTTGTGGCATAGACCTTATCTGCTATCTCCCTGAAAATCGGGCCGGCTACAAGATTCCCGTAATAGACATTATTCGAGGGTGAGTTCACAACCACTATGCATGAATA
>SLJO01000212.1 GCA_007135095.1 Bacteroidales bacterium
AAACCCTAAGTATGTCACTCAGGGTTGCCGATGTTGCACACAGGCATAACATTCCCTGTTTTTGCGCCGATCTTACGGTGAATCCCATTCTGGTGGAATGGAACAAGAATTTTGCTGCAAGGCTTGGCCCGTTTCCCGGCATAGGCGACATTGGTCTTATGGAGAGCAACGGCCACCAGAATTACAGAAACTGGAACACCATGATGAGCTATCACCCCCGCAGGAATGCCCCCTGGGTCAAGGTAAGGGAGGGTATTTATGAAACCGGTGAAGAGTATTACCGCAGCGGTGGAGGGATATTTGATCCCATGCCGCATTATGAGGCAATGTTTGAGAGAAGCTGATGAATCATCCACGGTTCATCAGACCCCCGGGCCAAGGGTGAATTATTGATTCCTGTTTTGCAAGTTAATATCCATTAAAATAAATATTTTCGATGAAAATAATTCCTCGGTCAGGATTGCTGGCTAATTGCACAAGAAAACTATGCGCAATTTTAGTAGCCCTTACGGCCATAATACCATACAGCGTTTTTTCCCGGCCGGATTCCAGCACCGCAATAAACTCTCCGGCCGGAATGCCGGTTTATAAAAACCCTTCATTCACTATTGAGAAGCGGGTCGAGGATCTTCTTTCGCGAATGACCCTGGAAGAGAAGATCGGGCAGATGAACATGCCCTGTGTCTATATGAATTCAATAGGCCGGGATATCCCTGAGAAGATTGAGACTGTGAAAAAAATGGCTGAAGGTGTTTTCATGGAAAATATCGGACCATTAGGGGGATTTTTCACCCTGGGGAATAACATTTTGTTTGATGAAACCCGTAAACAGGCTGAATTTTTTAATGAGCTTCAGAAGATCGCTGTAGAATCGACGAGGCTTGGAATTCCTTTGCTTCAAACCGAAGAAGGGACCCACGGACTAATGATTCCGGGCGGAACAATCTTCCCCGAAGGCCCGGCGCTTGGAAGTACCTGGAATCTGGAACTGTTAAGGGATATTTACTCAACAGTTGCCATGGAAGCCCGTGCAGTGGGACTTCATCAGTTGTATACGTTTGTCATCGAACCAATACGGGATCCCCGGTTAGGCAGGAATCAGGAAAGCTATAGCGAGGATCCTTATTACCTTTCACAGATTGCCCGGGCGATAGTTGAAGCCGTCCAGGGCGACGATATATCGGCAAAAGATAAAACCGTTGCGGGTCTTGCACATTTTCCCGGTCAGAGTGAGCCGGTAAGCGGAATGGAACGCGGGGCAATGGAAATATCAGAGCGAAAGCTGCGGGAAGTTTACCTGCCTCCCTGGATTGCCGGTATCAAGGAGAGCGGGGCACTGGGTGTGATGGCCACGTATCCCTCAATTGATGGAATCCCGACCCATGCATCAGAATTTTTGCTGACCGATGTGTTAAGAAATGAACTGAAGTATCAGGGACCTGTACTGGGTGAAGGGGGTGGTCTGGAAACCATACTTTATGAAGGTCTGGCAGCAACACCTAAAGAGGCTGGCGTACTTGCAATTAAAGCCGGACTTGATGTTGGGATTTCATGGGAAGAGCCGTATTTAGGACCGCTTTATGAAAATGTAATGGAAGGCAATGTATCAATGGATTTGATAGACAGGGCAGTAAGGAGAGTCCTTAGGATCAAATTTATGCTCGGCCTGTTTGAGGATCCTTATGTTGATCCCGCTTATGCCGAACAAGTCATGCATACCGAAAAAAGCCAGAGCCTTTCACTGGAGGCGGCCCGACAGGGTATTGTTTTGCTGAGAAATGAAAATAACCTCTTGCCCCTGCAGAAAAATAATATCAGAAACATTGCTGTTATCGGGCCTAATGCAGATCACGCCCTAAACCAGTTAGGTGATTATACCACAAGGGCTGTCCGGCAGGAAATCACAACGGTGCTTGATGGGATCAGGGACATTGTTCCCCATGGTGTCAATGTTCATTATGTGGAGGGAACCAGGGTTATAGGTGATGATTTAAATGAGATTCATAAAGCCGTGGAAGCGGCTAAAGGGTCCGATATAGCTGTCGTTGTCCTGGGAGAAAACGAATGGCAGACAGCTGACAATAAAGGTACCAGCGGAGAGGGCTATGATGTGGCCAATCTTGAATTAACGGGTCTCCAGGAGGAACTGTTAAAAGCAGTGCACGAAACCGGTACTCCAACGATACTTGTTCTGATAAATGGCCGGCCTCTTGCAATACCCTGGGCAGCAGAGAATGTTCCTGCGATCGTTGAGGCATGGATTCCCGGAGAAAAAGGAGGAACAGCCATAGCGGAAGTCATTTTCGGGGAGTATAATCCCTCCGGCAAGCTTCCCGTGACTTTCCCCCGCCATTCAGGACAGATTCCGGTGTACTATAATTACATGCCCTCAAAACAATACTGGATCGATCATCACTGGGGAGCTGCATATGCCGACATGCCCGCAACGCCTCTTTATGAATTTGGCTTCGGACTCAGTTACACCACTTATGAATACAGTAATCTGCTGATCACCCCAATTGAAACCGGTCTTTATGGAACAGTCACCGTGAGCGTTGACGTAAAAAACACCGGGAATATGAAAGGCACTGAAGTTGCACAGCTGTACATCAGAGATGTAATATCATCTGTTACAAGGCCGGTAAAGGAGCTAAAGGGTTTTGAGAGAGTCACCCTTGAACCCGGAGAAAGAAAAACCGTGGAATTCACACTGGAATTTGATCATCTGGCCTTCTTTAACCGTCACATGGAATGGGTAGTGGAACCCGGCACTTTCAGGGTGATGGTTGGCAGTTCTTCCGAAGATATCCGGTTAACCGGTGAATTTGAGAAGAAGGCAGTTCAATCGGGCAAAGATGGTGAAAAATTGTATTATGACCGGAACTTATAAATTACCTAAAACCACGAAAATGAAAAGTAAACACATGATCAGCATTTTAGTAATCCTGATCAGCCTCTGCCCGGGTATTGTATCTGCCCTGGTAGCAAACCCTGCAGGTGGCAATGTCCTATTAGGAGTGGCCCAGGTAAACATTACGCCTTCAAGGCCAACCCTCCTGAGTGGTTATGCTGCCCGCACAACTCCGTTTACCGGTGTACACGACAGCCTTTATGCTTCTGCTTTCTATTTTTCCTCTGAGGAGGTAAAAAATCTTTTAATAATTACCGATTTGATTGGCTTTCCTTTCGACATTGGTGATGAGATAAGGGGTAATATATCAACTGAACTCAACATTCCAATCGGCAATATCAAACTTGTTGCTACTCATACCCATGGCGGACCTTCGGTAAATGACAGCGGACCGGAATCGGTAGTTGCTTATACAGCGGAGCTAAAAGTGAAATTAACCGGGCTTGCCCTGGAAGCGTCAAAAAACCCTGTGCCCTTCAGGATGGGTGCAGGGAAAGGTCACAGCGCCATGAATATTAACCGGCGGGCTGAATTTTCAAAAGGTGAGGTATGGCTTGGAAGAAATTTCGAAGGGGTTGTTGATCACGAACTGTCTGTTGTCAAGTTTGAGAGTATGCAAGGTGACTTACTGGCAGTAATGATAAACTGGCCATGTCATGGCACCGTTACCGGCGATTCAAATTACCTGATTTCAGGTGACTGGCCCGGAGCATCTGCAAGGTATATCCAGGAGCATACAGGCAAAGATGTGATCGTCGGGGTTACAGCCGGCGCCTCCGGCGATATCAATCCTATTTATGGCCCTGGGAATGTTTTCAGGGAAGTGGATGCCATCGGTTATCATATCGGGAGCGAGACATTAAGGGTGATGGAAAATCTTGTGACATATCCCGTGGGAAACCTGTCGTCAGCAGATACGGTTTTGACATTTCCCGGGAAGCAGCGTTTACCTGATCGTTTCCCGGTTAGCTCCTACGAACCGGGTCCGGATGTTGATATCCGGCTGTCGGTCTTCAAAATTGGAAATTTGGTGCTGGCAGGTATTTCCGGTGAATTAATGACGGAGATAGGAATGGAAATAAAAAGCCGGTCTCCTTATTCAAATACCATTATCATGACCCATTGCAATGGATCGGCCGGCTATATCTGTACGGATAGCTCGTATCCTGAAGGAGGTTATGAAATCCAGGTAACGCGTCTGATGCCTGGTGTTGAAAAGCCCTTGGTTCAGCAGTACATCAATATGTTTGAGTCTTTTTAATAATAACCCTCACACCCTGCCAGGATTGTGCCGGCTATTTTCGGACACTGCAGGATACAGGGATTATTTCACTATAAAATTCAGGGAATTGTGATTAGGTTGTCAGGTAGGATTAGTTAGGTTGGATTTAGGTTAGTCAGGTTGAAAAAAGCCCCCCATTGTGCAGGTTAGGCAGCTGCGCAGTGTAAGGGGCTTTTTGATCCTTATTTAGTTCCGGTGTTCAAAGAGAGAACCCTTTTGGCAATAACCAGATTTGCAGGTCCTCCTTAATTGGTCATATTGCCGGGTGGAAGAATAAGAAATGTGAGAATTAACCTAGGGGAGAAGCAATTTCAAACGTCAGATAAATAATGGCAAGGTTTTGTGTCAGATCAGAAAGTGGTTGAAAGACAGGCGTATAGTTGTCAAAACATTTAAATTATACACTAACTTTGCTGCTGAAAATTAAATTTAACCTGAAAATAACTTCATGGTGCAAGTTGAATACAGAAACCTCTTTTCAATGGGTACACGGATGGATATCGTATTGCCAGGCATTGAAGATGATCATGCCGACCGTCTGCTTGCCACCATTACAGATCAGTTGAAAAGGCTTGAAGACAAGATAAGCAATTATGATGAAGACTCGGTAATTTCAGAGTTGAACAGGGAAGCACCAATTAAGCCACACTCAATAGATCCTGAACTTTTTGAAATGATTGTGAATCTAATAGATTATTCAGAGAGGACACTGAATTTATTTGACTTTACAATTGGGAAAATTACCGGGTCTAAAAAAATTCCCCATAAGGGAGCTGAGTTGGATAAGAATGAACTTGAATATTTAATCAGCAACACCGGAGTCAGGTTTCTTGATACCGATCCTGAAAACTTTTCAGTTAAATATGGATCGTCTTCTGTTTCAATTGACAGCGGTGCATTTGGTAAGGGAGCAGCTCTGGACCTTATTAAAGACATTCTCAATAACGATAAAACCGGTCCCTGTTTTATAAGTTTCGGAGAGAGTTCAATACTGGCTCACGGAATTCATCCATGGGGAGATTCCTGGAAAACCGGAATATGTAATATGTTCACACCCGGGGAGAATGCTTTTGTTATGGAATTGAAGGATGAATTTATGTCAGTGTCAGGAGTTACACCCCTGAACCTTCAGAAATACGGAACAGGTCACGTGCTAAACCCGCGTACCGGGCATTCCGTAAATAATCATATCCAGTCGGTCGCTGCAGGTAAAAATGGCCTGGTAACAGAGGTGTTGTCAACCGCACTTCTTTGTGCGCAAAAAGAGGAAAGAGCGGAAATAATGAAAAATTTCCCCGGATACAGGGCGGTTGTCATTGAATATGATGCATCAGGGCAGCCAGCAATTACCTGTTCTTAACAGGCATGAAAGGCTGCATTTTTCAACAGGAACCACATTCGGGTGGGCGGGAAGTAATTTTATGCGCGTTGGGATTTTAACACTTTAAACTGGTTTGCTAACAATAATAAATTAAAATGGAGGAATTTGTAAACAGAAGAGATTTTCTTCGAACATTCAGTGTTATTGCTGCCACGTCGATGGTGGCCGGCAGTATGCCGTGGCTGCAGGGCATAGCGCAGGAGCCGGCTGGCAGAACTGTCAGGCTTGGTATAATAGGAATGGGGTCAAGAGGCAAGTATTTGCACCTTATGCTTGAAGATATACCCGATCTGGATATTTGCTGTGTTTGTGACAATTACGAACCAAACCTTAGCGAGGGACTCCAGATTCTTGGTCCCCGCGCCAGGGGATACAAGGATTACAGGGAAATGCTTGAAAAAGAACAGCTTGATGCTGTAGTCATTGCAACCCCATTGCATGTTCATGCTCATCAGACCATTGATGCATTGAATGCCGGGATTCATGTTATGTGTGAAAAAAGCCTGGCATTAACATATGAAGACTGTAATGATATGGTCAGGGCGCACCAGAATACCGGAAAAATTCTCTATGTTGGCCACCAGAGGATGTTCAACATAAGATTTATTCAGGCCTATAAAATGATCAGGGAGGGCAGAATAGGGAATGTTACCCAGATCAGGGCTTACTGGCACAGGAATACTGTATGGAAAAGACCTGTGCCTTCGCCCGAATTGGAAAGGCATATTAACTGGAGGTTTTACCATGAATACAGTGCCGGAATTATGACTGAACTGGCTTCCCACCAGATCCAGGTAGCAAACCAGATATATGATGAGCACCCCGAATGTGTCTGGGGCGCAGGAAGCATAAATCACTGGAAGGACGGGAGAGAAACAGATGATAATGCCAATCTGGTATTCAAGTACCCCGGAGGGTCGCATCTGGTATATGATGCTTTGATGAGCAACATGCATCATGGAATTGAGGAGCAGATTCTGGGTCCCCTCGGAACAATGGAGCTCGAGGCAGGCAAAATGTGGGAGGAATTTCCTCCTCCGGCGCCTGGCATCCTTTCTCTTATCAATCACCTGGAGCGCAAATTTTTCGATGCAGTTCCAATTGGAGGTGCCAGCTGGATACCAGATTCGGCTGTGAGCAGGAAAGGAGACTGGATCATTGACAAGGTTCTCGATAACGACGGATCAAAAATGCTTATGGAGGCCTTTATTGCAGATGTAAGGTCCAACAGGGTAGACAGCTTTATAACCAAACAAGGGTTTTATGCCTCCATAGCGGCATTAATGGGCCATCATGCCATACAGAATAATGAAATTGTTCACTGGCCCGGAGGCCTGGCAATGTAATGGTTTGTGGACAGGATCACACACAACGGTAATTTTATCACTAAATAATTTAAAATGTTTAAAGACACCATAATTACTGCCACACAGAAGAAAAATGAGTTGTTTATATTTCTGTACTGTTTTGGCGGGGCATTCCTTTTTAATATAATCGGTATTATAATGTATAAAAGCCCTGCAAAAGAACTTATTACACAATTACATATAGTACTGCTGCTGAGTTTGTTTTTTTATTTATTGCTGGCATTCTTCAGGGTCCTTATCAGGCTTATTACCCTGCTGGTCAGAAAAGTCAGGTCCTGATTGCCGGCCTGATAACCGGGTAGCTCTGGTACAACTGTAATAAGCATCGCCGGAACCGCAGTCAATTATTTCTATTATTATTTTCAGCTTTTTCCCTGCTGGAGTATTCAACCTTTTAAACTTAGAACCATGAATAATAAATCAAAATTAAGCGGCAGACGTCAATTTATCGGTAACATTACTGCAATAAGCGCCCTTGGTGCTATCGGAGCCGGTCATCTTCTCTCTTCATGCAGTTCGCGAAATGAGTATAAACCAGCAATTTTACCGGAAATAGCGCCTGACGGCCCCGTATTAAAGGCAGGATTGATCGGATGCGGGCACAGGGGAACAGGAGCTGCCTTCAACTTCATAGATGCAGGTCCGAATTTGCAGTTAACGGCACTCGCTGATGTATTCCAGGACAGGATCGATAATTGCCGCACTGCCCTGAAGGAAAGACGCGGTGTTGATGTACCTGATGAAAATTGCTTCGTTGGTTTTGATGCCTATCAAAAGGTTATAGATTCTGGTGTTGATATAATACTGGAAGCTTCTGTATCACATTTTCGACCCCTGCACTTCGCAGCAGCCGTGCAGGCAAGAAAGCATTGCTTTATTGAAAAGCCGGCAGCAGTGGATCCCGTTGGTGTCAGATCAGTAATGGCTTCCGGGAAAATGGCCGAAGCGGCTGGATTGTGCGTGGTTGTCGGAACCAACAGGAGATATAGCCTTGACTATATCAAAACGCACAGTATGATTAAAAATGGTGCCATTGGCGATTTGGTTTCGGCCAATATTTTCTTTAAGAGATTTGCCCAGATTGTAACAAGGAGACAGCCGGGATGGAGCGATATGGAAGCAATGATCAGGGACCGGGCTAACTGGATCTGGCAGACAGGCGATTCAATAGTTAATTTACTGGTACATAATATTGATATTGTCAACTGGTTCTTTGAAAAACACCCTGTCAAAGCAAATGGATTCGGAGGACGTCATCGCCGCCGGTCGGGCGATATGTATGATTTTTTCAGTGTTGATTTCACATTTGATGATCAAAGAACCGTAAATGGTGCAACACGGGAAATTGACGGCTGCTCTAACGGCGAGGGAGAAATTATCTTCGGAACCCGGGGATATACAAATTGCCAGAACAGAATATGGGACTATGACAATAAACTTATATGGGAGTACGAGTACCCGGTGGGTGAGGACGGCCGATCAACCGGCAGGGTTGCTAAATCACCTTTTGACCTGGAGATAATAAACCTGGTTACTGCCATCCGGACCGGCAATACGGTCAATGAGACCCAGAACCTTGCCAGTTCCACTCTTACAGGCATAATGGGCAGGGAATCAGCATATACAGGAAGAGAGGTTACATGGGATGACATGATGAATTCAGATTTAAGGATCGGGCCCAAAGAATATCATATGGGATCCTATCCTGAGATAATAAACTCCGTGCCACCGGTTCCCGGATCATCTCCCGGTGCCTGAAAAAACAAACTTTTTCTCAAGCACAATACCTTTTTTTACGAAAGACCCGGCATGGGTCTTTCTTTGTTTAAATTGCTTTTGAACCTTTTTTAGTTATTTTTTTTGTACAAAATGCCCGGTTTGGTTTTACTTTTTATACTTTCGTAAAAGTTACAGGTTAAACATTGTATTCCTGAAAATTTTGCATTTAGGTATTTAGGTTTAATCTGTTATGCCGGAAAATGTTGCTGCATTTTCCGGCATTGTTTTTAGGACATATTCAAATACCCGGAATTGCCTTGTTATTGTCGATCCCATAACTTAGCGTGAGCAACTTGTCAACGCCCTTAATACTTCCACTATAATTACAGGTTAAGAATGCAAATATTTAGCGGTTTGTTATCTTTGAAATGTGACAAAGCGTTTATTGAAAAGTAAAAAATACCAACATGAAACGACGTAATTTTTTAAACACTATGTTTTCTGCAGCTGCAGGAATGGGGCTCAGTTCATGTGTAGCGGATGATGGGTCAAAAGTGGGCAGGAAAAGTATTCTCCATAATGGATCTTTCTCAGTTGATGGAAACAGGGTTACTTACTATCTTGATGGAATCAGTGAACCGGTAAAAATAATCCAGGTTACCGACACTCACCTCTGGATGGATGATGAAAGGGGTGAGCCCTTCCGTCAGTATAGTGCAAGGATGGCAAGGGCCTATAACCAGACACAACATTTAATAACGGGAGATGCTACAAATCCGGAAGAAGCATTTAAGGAAGTTCTGAAAATGGCTGTTGAGAAGGAGGCTGATCTTTTTGCAATGACTGGTGATATATTCAGTTTTCCTTCTGAGGCTGCAATTGATTGGGTTAAAGAAAAAGTTGAAGAAAGCGGTTTGAAATACCTGTTTGTTTCAGGTAATCATGACTGGCATTATGAAGGGATGGAGGGCAGCATTCATCATCTTCGTGAAACATGGATAAATAAACGGTTAATGGACCTTTACCAGGGTAAAGATCCTATGATGGCTGCTTATGATATAAAGGGCGTTACCGTTTTGGCTATAGACAATGCGACTTATGAGGTAACACCCGATCAGCTGGAGTTTTTTAAGGGTCATGCAAGTGCAGAAAGACCTGTTGCTCTTATGATGCATATACCTATGTATGCACCAGGCCGTTCAATATGGTTTGGTTGCGGAAATCCTGACTGGGGCGCTGCAACTGACAGGAATTATGATCTTGAGGGGCGTGAAAGATGGCCTGAAGAAGGACATACAAAGACTACCATGGATTATCATAGACAAGTATTTACAGCACCTGATCTCCTTGGCGTATTTGCCGGACATTCGCATCGGCAGTCTGTAGACCTGATCAAAGGAATACCCCAGTTTGTGGCTGCACCAAATGCCGCCGGTGCATATCTGGAGATTGATATTCTCCCTTTGGAAGGTAAAAACAGGCAGGTGCTTTCTTAGGAATAAACATGAGGCAATAAAAACATGCGGGTATGCCATGAGGTATCTTAACACAGGAGAGAAACCCATTCGGACAGAAGGACTGGAGATTGCCTGAACTTAAAAATACAATCATGTAATTCTGCAAACGGATTTCAAAGCAACCTCTTATAATAACATTGAATTTATGGAACACTTCCTCTCGAGAGAAAAAGCATTGGTAACACTGACATTTATAGCAGTGATTGCTATAAGTGGATGCGGTAATAACCAGGATAGAGTATTCTGGTCACCCTACCAGGACCTGAACTGGACTGATATAGGGCATTATGATTCTGAGTTTCATACTCATCCTGGACTGGGTGATGAGCAATATGATCCGCACCAGACAATAGACAGGTACCATGAGGAGGGTTACAAAATACTGACACTGGCTGCCCACGATTATGATATCCCTGATGACCATATGAACAGTATCTATCCATGGATCAGGCTTTCGGAAATATATGACAATATCAAGAATGTCCGGAATCCAACGGAGGGTAATAAAACCTACGGGGAGATTGCCAATGAGCCCTTCCAGGACAGGGACCCTGTCGAACTGGGCATGGTGTCGGTCGAAGGTAATGAAGTTTCAGGTCCCCATCACATGGTAAGCTTATTTAACTCTTTAACAGACGGTGCAGCAACCGAGGCCGCAACATTAAAGCTTATCGAGGATCTGGGAGGTATTGTGTATTTTGCCCATCCCGGCAGATATGTTGACCGGTGGGGACTTACCGCACATTGGTATGTGGACCTGTATTTAAGATTTGATGTGTTAATTGGTCAGGCAATTTATAACAGGGAAGACAGCCACCCCGGCGACAGGGCTTTTTTTGACAAGGTAGCCCATATTCTGGGACCGGATAGACCCATCTGGTTGTATGGTGAGGATGATATGCACCGGGAAGAAACACTTGGGTGGAACCGCGATGTTATCCTGCTTGAGAATTTCAGGCCGGGATCCATGCATCCTGATATTCCTGACGGCAGCGCTCCGGATGTATTAACGGCGCTTAAAAATGGTTATTCCTATCTCTGGAAACCCTCCCGGCAGTATAATAAACGGGCATTCAATATAGTAGATGTGATTGTTTCAGATTCTGAAGTTGAAATAAAGACAGATAATGAAAACCAGGTTGATGAAGTCAGGTGGCAAACACATAATCCGGATCTTGATTTAACCGAAACAATTCATTTCGGATATAAAATTTCAAGGGCGAATATTCCGGAATACAGCCGATTCGTAAGGGCTGAAATCCAGGGTCCGGAGGGAACGATTTTTACTCAACCCTTTTATTTAAAGGCAACAAAGTAGACTTATAGCCACCTGTTTAAACAGGATTGATTATAGCTATTAGGTTCCCTTAAGGAGCTTATGGGCCAAAACCACAGGCTATTGGTTTATTCCTAATATATAATTAAGGTTTCAGTGGTAACATCGTGACTCAGGTTCGCAGGGTTTCAAAGCCCCCCGCCTGGCGGAGGCTTTGGTATTTCCTCGTCCGGTTGCTGCCAGGGCAGAGGTCTGCAATTCCTGAGTTCCGCTGAGACAATATGCAGCATCAACTTATTGAAATGAAGCTTTAATGAAATTTGATTGGACGTTTGATTTTTTCTTTGTATTTTTCATCTGAAAAGGGGTGTGCTTAAATAATTCTTTCGTCTCTTTAATCTTCCGAATTATATATGAATTGCTTCTATTGAATTGATCGACTATTGCTTTCTATTAACAACTAAAAAGGAGGTTGCCATGGTCAGTAAAGACAATACAGCTTCAAATCCGGGCTTCGGTCCGTCCCGCTCCTGTTGCGGAGGACATCACAATTTGGTTCCGGGCGGAGTCACGAGAAGGGAGTTTCTGCAGGTTGCCGGTACTTCAGCACTTGGTGCGGTTGTTTTGCCTGGCCTTTCGTGGTCAGCTCTTTCCGCCGTTCAGCCTGATGACAGCTTTAAGATAAGCCGAAAACCGCTTGTTGTCAAGCCTGTTTTAACTTATGAAGTACCCTCGCGGCGCGAACAGACTTCATGGAGAAACTGGGGTGGTCTTCAGACCGAAGAGGATGCTAAAAGGGAAACGGACCGTATAAGAAGCGAGCTTGCTGCTCTTAAGACGGCGGCTGATTTTCCGGTTGAATTCATGCCCGTGTCGGGGGTTTGCACCACGGATGATCTGGGACAGATCGACGGACTTGACAGGGCTGATCTTTACCTGGTATATGCTGCCGGGGGTGGCAGTGGAATCTTTGATGCCTTGCATGAGAGGGGCAAAGATATTATTTTCTTCTGCCGGCACAAATCGGGCCCGGTCTACTTATGGTACGAGATAATCAGTCCCCGCTACCTCAGGCGACACACTGATGAACATGCTATACCGGGAATTGGTTTCGATGATGTGGTAATTGACAGCCAGGATGAGATCCTGTGGAGACTGAGGGCCTTGTGTGGACTGAAAAATACTCTTAATACCGGAATTATCGCAGTGGGTGGTGCCGCAGGATGGTCGCAGCCGGCTGATGTCGTACAAAAGCATGTAAACGATAAATACAAGTTTAATATCAGGGCATTTTCCTACGATGACCTCGGCAAACTGACCAGCGAAGCAATGGCTGATAAAAAGACTGTTGCAAGAGCAAAAAGCAGGGCTGATGCCTATCTAAGTGACAGCGGGGTAACCCTGGAGACAAAGCGGGAATTCGTTGACAATTGTTTTGTTCTTGAGGATGTGATGAAGCGTATAATGGAAAGATACGATTGCAGGGCTATTACCATCAACCACTGCATGGGTACTATCATGCCCGTATCGAAGACCGCAGCCTGTCTGACGCTGGGACTGCTGAGTGATGCGGGTTACCTGGCTTTCTGCGAATCTGATTTCGTTGTTGTACCGGCAGGAGTACTGATGGCTAACATTTCCGGGAAGCCGGTGTTTTTCTGCAATCCCACCTATCCTCATAAAGGCATTAAAACAATTTCGCATTGCACGGCTCCCAGGAGGATGGACGGGGTGAACCTTGAGCCTGCCAGGATCCTTACCCATTTTGAATCTGATTACGGGGCTGCTCCAAAAGTGGAAATGAAGATTGGGCAGACTATTACGAATATTATACCCGACTTTTCCTTTAAAAAGTATATCGGACTGCCCGGCAGGATAGTTGAGAATCCCTTCATGCCTGTCTGCCGTACACAGGTAAACATCAGCTATGACTGCGACGATCTTCTTCTGGCTGAAAAGATGCCGGGATTTCACTGGATAACTGTATATGGTGACTATTTAAGGGAGAGCGATTACGCTCTCAAGAAAATCGGGATAGGGCTTGAGAAGTTGGTTTAGGAGATTTGTTGTTCCCAAACCCCCGCCTGGCGAAGGTTTTGATACTCCTTCTTTCAAACGGGGGTTTATATGCCTAAACCTTGTAGTACTGTTCCCACCCTTTACGCGGAGGATTTCCCTTGAGTAACAGGTTGGCCGCACTGTTATTGGTTATCTGTTTTGTTTTCCGGTCAAAGACCAGCTTAGTGTTTAACTGCTGCGCGATAACACCGAGTGAAAATACCTGGCTCAACGGACCGGAAAGCTCAAAAGTCGAGCGGGTCTTCTCCTGACCCTTGCATGCAAGCAGGAAGTTGGCGTAATGGTTCGACGGACTTTCGGGAACCTCAGGCAGGCTGGATTCCATCTCTTTGGCTTTTTCCTCAGGAATTATGGACAGCGTGCTGCTATGTGAACCGCCCTTAAAAGTAAGTTCCTTGCCGAAAATGATCTTGCCGGGATTAAGTTTTGAGGGCTGTATCCTGCCGTTGCCTGGCGGGGGAATATCCGGGTCAAGCTCAGATACGCCGTATCCTTCTGGTACTTCAGGAACATTATCCACGCCGTCATACCAGGTGATCTCCACAGGGGGCATTTTCCCCCTTTCGGGGAATTTAAAGGAGATGGTGGATGACTGCGGGAAAAAAAGGCCGTTATGACCTGTGGCTTTCAGGCATTCAATTTCGGACGGTAATCCCAGGTCAAGGAATTCATGAGCGGTATCAATAATATGTGCGCCCCAGTCGCCCAAAGCACCAAGTCAGTGATTAAACCAGCACCGCCACTGACCGTTAATAAAATCCTTGTCATATTCATGGTATGGAATAGCAGCCAGCCACAAATCCCAGTCCAGCGTTGCTGGAACCGGCATACCCTGAGGAAACCCTGTCATTCCCGTATCCCATCCGTGCCATCGCCTGGGGGAATTCATATGGGCAGTGATGGCAGTTACATCCTTGATGACACCTGCCTCCTTCCAGGCCTTGAACTGAAAATAGTTGGCTCCCGAATGACCCTGGTTGCCCATTTGGGTCACAACATTATATTTTTTAGCGGCCTCTATCAGGAGTTCATTTTCCCGGAATGTCCGTGCCATGGGCTTTTCGACAAAGACATGCTTACCCATTGCCATGGCCATCATGCAGATTGGAAAGTGGGAATGATCGGGTGTTCCCACTATAACGGCATCAATCTGAATGTCCATCTCATCAAGCATTCTTCTGAAATCCTGGTATCTCGGCACATCAGGGAATTCTTCAAGCATCCGTTCGGTATGAGGAGCTCCCATATCCGTATCGCAGAAAGCAACCAGATTTGCCAGTCCGGTATTATATAAAGTCCTGGTAATGCCACCACCCTGATTGCCAATTCCGCAACAAGCAAGATTTACCCGTTCACTGGCGCCAACTAGTCTGGATTCAGGCATGCTGCGGCCCGATGCCTTGCTGGTGAGTATGGTGGGAATTACTGTAGCAGCCGATAAGGCGAGTGCATTTTTAACAAAACGGCGCCTTGAGGATTCGCTTTTTTCCATAGTGGGAAGGTTAAGGTTCTGTTTAAAGTCGTAAAGATACATGAATTTCATATCTGGTATTTATTCAAAAAAGCATATTTTACTGCATGGGAAATCAATTCATATTCGGTATTTCACTCGTATGGATCCCCCTGGTTTGTTCTTGTCTTTTTGTGTCACTCAGGGACATGGGGATTCATCAGGCTATATGCCCAAATATACGCTGTATGTCAAATAACTTCAGAGTGTTTTCCAGGCATAAGACTGTTTTATTATCATTGCAGGGAAATTTTTGAAAATTTTCCTGATGTTTTTTGTATTTTTATGCTGTTGTATGCCGCATTTAGTTGGTAACTAACTCAAAAATAGTTGCTTAACCCAAGGCATGCAACTTTTTTTATATTTTTATACAACTTATTATCAGCAGCTTAACAATAAGAAAACATAGTTAATTTAAATGAAATTAATACTTTTATTAATAGCCGTTAACCTTATTTCCGGTAACCTGCATACCCAGGAACTATGGTATGACAAGCCGGCTGAAGAGTGGATCGAGGCTTTGCCTTTAGGCAACGGGAGAATGGGAGCGATGGTTTTCGGTGACCCGGTAAATGAACGTATTCAGCTCAACGAAGATTCATTGTGGCCTGGTGGTCCTGACTGGGCAGACAATAATCGTGGTACTCCGGATAATCTGGAAAATATCAGGAGATTGCTTCGTGAAGGCAGGCATGTTGAAGCAGATAAAATGCTGGTTGAAAGTTTCTCAAATAAATCGGTAAGATTATCTCATCAAACACTGGGCGATCTGTCCCTCGCTTTTAAGGGTCATGAAAACTACCGGGAATACAGAAGGTGGCTCAGTCTTGATTCTGCAATGGTTACAACAGTTTTTAATACTGAGGGGGGCAGGGTTACCCAGCGGGTATTCACATCCAATCCCGACAATGTTCTGGTGGTGAACCTTAAATCTGACTCTGCAGAAGGGTTAACATGTGATATTGAACTTTCCCGTCCGGAAGATGAAGGTCGGCCTACAATAAAGGTCACCTCTTTTGAGAATGGATTATCCATGGATGGAATGGTAACCCAGTATGGTGGTGAACTTAATTCACAGCCCAATCCTGTTGATTATGGTGTTAAATTCCAGGGACAGTTGAAAGTTGATGCCCGGGGGGGGAGAGTAATCAGTGAAAATGGCAGGTTGAGGCTGGAAAATGTTAAAGAAGCAACCCTGTTATTTATCGTCAACACCTCATTTTACCATGATGATTATAAAAAAATTAATTCAGAACAATGGCAAAGGCTGTCCTCCAGATCATTCGACCGTATTCTCTATGATCATGTAAAAGATTATAAGAAGTTATATGACAGGGTTGAGTTGGACCTCGGCCCGCGACCGGAAGCCGGATTGTTACCTGTAGATAGACGGCTGCAGAGTATCAGGGAGGGGAAGAATGATCCCGCCATGGTGGCTTTGTTATTCCAGTATGGCAGGCATCTGCTTATTTCATCTTCGAGGCCTGGTGCAAACCCGGCTAATTTGCAGGGTTTATGGAATGAACATATTCATGCTCCATGGAATGCAGATTACCATCTCAATATTAACTTGCAAATGAACTACTGGCCTGCAGAGGTCACCAATCTTAGTGAATGCCATGAGCCACTGTTTGATTTTATTGACAGGCTGGTTGAAAACGGGAAAAAAACAGCCATGGTGCAATACGGGTATGAAGGCGCTGTGGTGCATCATGCAACTGATCTCTGGGCTCCGGCATGGATGAGGGCTGCCCAGCCTTATTGGGGCTCATGGGTTCATGGGGGTGGCTGGATCGCCCAGCATCTGTGGACTCACTATGAATTTACCCGGGATGAGGAATTTCTTAAAAACAGGGCATACCCTGCTATGCGGGAATTCGCCTTGTTCTATTCAGACTGGCTCACTGAAGATCCCAGGGATGGCAAATTAATATCCTATCCCTCAACCTCTCCGGAAAATAGCTTTATCACCCCTGACGGGGAGAGTGCAGCTTCATGCATGGGTGCAGCCATGTCGCAGCAGATAATTGCGGAATTATTTGATAATTTGATTAAAGCCTCTGAAATAACAGGAATAAAAGACGACTTTATTGAATTGGTGAAAGAAAAGCGTGGCAGGCTCAGGCCGGGAACCGTCATCGGTCCGGACGGCAGGTTGCTGGAATGGGACAGGCCTTATGATGAACCGGAAAAAGGGCACCGGCATATGTCGCACCTTTATGCGTTTCACCCCTCCAATCAGATTACTGCTGAACATACACCTGAATTACTGCAGGCAGCAAGAAAATCCATAGATTATCGTGTTGAGCATGGAGGAGGAGGCGGAGTAGGGTGGTACAGGGCATGGATGATAAATTTTGCTGCCAGGTTAAAGGAACCTGAAATGGTAATTGAGAATATTGACCAGTTTCTGAAGTCATCCCTGGCCGATAATCTGTTTGACCTGGTATATCCCCTGAGTCCTCCCTTTCAGATTGACGGCAATTTTGGTTACACAGCTGGCATTGCAGAAGTACTGATTCAGAGTCATCAGGGTTTTATCGAGTTACTTCCTGCTTTGCCGGAGCAATGGAGTGAGGGCAGGGTAAAGGGTCTTCGTGCAAGAGGAGGATTCGAGGTGGATATGGAATGGGAAGAGGGAGATCTGGTTAAGGCCAGAGTTACCTCACTTGCCGGTGAAAAAGGGTTATTCAGATACAGGGGAATGGATGTTCTCCTTGACTTAAAAAAGGGGGAATCACGAACGGTTGTATTTTGAGGCGGGTGTAGAACCGACCGCAGGTCAATATTGCATGAGTAATCCATTCGTGGCAACCATTTGACCGACACAAAAAAGATATTACCTGGAGTATGCTGATGAAAATTTTATCATGAACATAATCATTAACCCAATATTATGCGGATGAAAAAATGGATGGGCTATACGAATTTGGCCGGAGCTGCCACGATCACTGCGGCAGCGATCGGTTCGGGATGCAGCCCGGAAAAGGAGCAACCCCTTAACATCATATTTTTTTTTGTTGATGATATGGGCTGGCAGGACACATCGGTTTCTTTCTGGGAAGAGAGGACCCATTTCAATGAACTGTATCACACGCCCAATATGGAGAGGCTGGCTGCTGAAGGTATGAAGTTCACCCAGGCATATGCCTGTGCTGTTTGTTCTCCAACCCGAACCAGCCTTATGACAGGGATGAACGCTGCACGGCATGGAGTAACAAACTGGACATTGCGCCGTGACTTTTCCCAGGATGCGCCTGATGATATCCTGGAAATGCCTGCATGGAATGTAAATGGCCTTCAGGCGACAGATACAATCAATAATTCGGTATATGCCACCACTTTGGCAGAGATTCTCAGAGAAAATGGTTACTTTACCATACACTCGGGTAAGGCCCATTGGGGTGCCATGGATACGCCCGGTGCCGATCCTCTGAACCTGGGTTTCGATATCAATATTGCAGGTCATGCAGCAGGGGGGCTGGGCAGCTTTCTGGGCGAAAATAACTTCGGAAATTCTCAAAAGGGCGCACATACATTACCCTGGGGCGTGCCGGGACTTGAACAGTACCATGGAGACACAATAAACCTTACCGATGTATTGACAATCGAAGCCATTAAAGCCCTTGATCAGGCCAGGGAGAAGGGAAAGCCTTTTTATCTCTACATGTCTCATTATACTGTTCATATACCGCTTGAACCTCATCATCCCTTTTATCAGAAATACAGTGATATGGGCCTCGAAGAACCCGAAGCCCGGTATGCTTCAATGCTTGAAGGTATGGACAGAAGCCTCGGAGATATCATGGATTACCTGGATGATCAGGGCATCGCAGACAATACGGTGATACTTTTTATGTCGGATAATGGTGGTCTGAGCGCTTCCCACAGAGCCGGGGTGCCGCATACCCACAATTGGCCGCTGAGCAGTGGCAAGGGATCTGCCTATGAAGGCGGCATCAGGGTGCCGATGATTGCAAGCTGGCCGGGCAGGGTTGAACCGGGATCTGTAGATGATGATTATCTGATTATTGAAGATTATTTTCCATCCATACTTGAGATTGCCGGAATTAAGGAGTATCAGACAGTGCAGGATGTTGATGGAATTTCTTTTGTGCCGCGGCTTTTACAGGAGGGAACAACAGACGATGACCGCAATCTTATCTGGCATTACCCCAACAAATGGGGCGGGACCGGGCCTGGTATCGGCACGACCAGCACCATACGCAGCGGGGATTGGAAGCTGATATACTGGTATAAAGATCAGCAATTTGAACTTTACAATATAAAAGAGGATATAGGGGAGAAAAATAACCTGGCTGGCAGGGAGCCAGGGACAGCAGAGAGACTTGCATCAGAACTGGGAGAGTACCTGAGAAAAGTCAATGCCCACCGTCCCTCGTTTAAAGCTACGGGAGGGCCTGTGCCATGGCCTGATCAGATACAGCATTAGACCTGATAAATCCTGATAAATGGTTATTATATTCTGAAATCATAAAACACAAATAATGAATCATGTCTTTTCAAAATCAATTGCATTGCTGACCATAGGAGCCGGAGTTGTTTCCTGCGGTACTCGTGAAGCTGAAACAGGTCCGCCCAATATTTTGTTCATTATGACTGACGACCATACCCAGCAGGCACTGCACGCCTACGGACATGGCTTGCTGGATACAGTCCTTTTCCCCAACATGGATCGTCTTGCAAAAGAAGGCGCAATTTTCCGGCAGAGTTTTGTTACCAATTCAATTTGTGCACCCAGCCGTGCAGTTATGCTTACGGGTAAATACAGCCACATAAACGGCAAGATTGACAATTCAGTGCCTTATGACTGGGATCAGCAAAACTACCCGATGCTGTTGCAGCAGGCCGGTTATCAAACGGCTTTGATAGGGAAGATACACCTGGCCGGCACTCCTCAGGGCTACGATTATCATAAGGTTTTACCCGGACAGGGCGATTATTACAATCCTGTATTTATTAAGGATGGTGAGAGGTTGCAATATGAAGGCCACAGTACTTCTATTATTTCCCAGTTTGTCGTTGACTGGCTTGATACCGGATGGGACAGGAGCGGGCCTTTTGCTGTGAATTTTCATACCAAGGCTCCCCACCGGAACTGGATGCCAGAGGAGCAATATCTTGATTTTCTTGAAGATCATGAATTTGATTTTCCCGGTAACTTCTTTGATGATTACCAGGGGAGAGGGTCTGCAGCCCGTGAGCAGGAAATGGAGATTATCAACCACATGTACTGGGGATGGGACATGAAATTTGAGAAAAATCCCTTTACGGGAGAGCCCGACGCCTTGCCTGCCCCCTTTGCCCGCATGACAGAAGAGCAGATGGAAGCCTGGCGTAAAGCATACAGTCCCCGCAATGAAGCTTTTTTGAAAAAAATACCTGAAGACAAGTACGAAATTTTTTCTGAATCCCATTCCCGGGGTCTTAGCCCTGCTTTCCTTCAGGAGACACCTGAAGGAAGGGAACTTGCAAAATTCATGTATCACCGTTACCTGCGTGACTATCTTAAAACTGTTAAATCGGTCGATGACGGCATAGGCAAGGTCCTGGACTACCTGGAGAAGAACGGTTTGCTGGAAAATACAATTGTCATTTATACCTCCGACCAGGGATTTTACCTTGGAGAGCATGGCTGGTATGATAAGCGTTTCATGTACGAGGAATCATTCAGCACTCCTCTGCTTGCCCGATATCCCAGGGAGATAAAGCCCGGCACAGATATTCAGGAAATGGTTGTGAATATTGACCTGGCACCGACCATTCTTGATTATGCAGGCGTTAAAATTCCCGATAATATGCAGGGGAAGTCGTGGCGTGAGGTTGCTGCAGGAAAAAAGGTTCCGTGGCGCGATGCTGTCTATTATCATTATTACGAGTATCCTGCAGTACACATGGTTAAGCGTCATTATGGAGTCCGCACTGAACGGCACAAGCTGATCCATTTCTATTATGATGTGGATGAGTGGGAAATGTATGACCTTGATAATGATCCAAACGAAATGAAGAGTGTTTACGGTGATCCTGCATATTCAGAAATACAGGCTATGCTGCACCGAAAGCTCGAAGAGCTCCGTGATCAATTCGGCGATTCTGATGAGTTGAATCAGAAGTTCATTGAAGCATACCGGTCAGGGAGCAACTAACCAGGGGGATCCATACGAGTGAAATACCGAATATGAATTACATGCCTTAGTAAATAATTGAATATAAATTTGATAACAATAGTTTGTTCGTATGAATCCCCATGTCACTGAGTGACACAAAAAGACATGAACAAACCAGGGGGATCCATACGAGTGAAATACCGAATATGAATTACAT
>SLJO01000236.1 GCA_007135095.1 Bacteroidales bacterium
CATGCAATGCATTGTGCCCTGAAAAATTTTCACTTGATGGAAAATTGACCTGACGGTCGATTTCCCATGCAATGCATTGTGCCCTGAAAAATTTTCACTTGATGGAAAATTCATGTACATTTGTGGTATTACCAGGGAAGCACTGTTTCAATCACGCATTTTCCCGAATCAATAATTCACTAAGCACTTTCCCCGTTAAATATTTTTCGAGCAATTACGTTGTAACAACGGGGAAAATTCTCTGAAAATTTATTTTTATGCCATATTACCCGGAAAAAATAGCTCTTTCTGCCAAATCTGCCCAATTGCTTCGCAGGTTGTTTCGTGACAATCCAAAGCTTCACATGATCTACGAGCAATCCGCCACTGAAGCACAGGCCGCTGAGGCCATACGGGAGTGGGGCTGGGAAGTTATTGAAGACAACGCTGACGCCGTAGCATATTATAAAAGGGAAAAATCGGGACCTGAAATTTACCGCCGGCTCAGGTGGAAGGATATCGCCGCAATCCGTATCCTCGACTATTTTGATTATGCCGGCCGCGAATTCGAGAATCCATACAGGGGAGGGGAGAAAATGCTGAATAATCCCTTTAACTTTCTTTGGCTTGCCGCTAAAAAAGGAACAGGAGGTTCCAAGCCGCTGTTTTTCCAGGATATGATCTGGCTATTCCGCCAGCTGACGGGTCAGCTGCCTCAGTCAATACCCGACCGGGAAACTGTCACGGGCTGGATGCAGCGGTGGAGGCATGGTATAGAGCCTGAAATAGTAAAGGAAAGGGAGATAAACAAGGAAAGGATAATAAAAATACTGGCCGGCAGGATTGAGGACTGTGAAACGGAGCCCGGCAGCTTTTTATTCGAAGCGGGCATCAGCAAGGAGGAAAAGATCAGCAAGGTCAGGGAATGGTGGGATGATCACAGGTTTCACCTTAGGTTTGCTGTACGTTCACCAGCCCTGCTCAATGAACTGCTGGACTATTCCCTCGACGTGGACACACTGAAACTGCTTGAGAAAGCTGAGAAAAAGGGGATCCCGTTTTTTATCAATCCGTATTATATATCGCTGTTAAGCATCAGCTCTTCCGGCTTTAATGCCGGTGCCGATCTTGCGATCCGTCATTACGTGCTTTACAGCAAATCACTAATCGATCAGTTCGGAAATATCGAGGCCTGGGAAAAAGAAGATAAGGTGGAAGAGGGAAAGCCCAATGCTGCCGGATGGTTGCTGCCTTCCCATCATAATGTTCACCGGCGGTACCCGGAAGTTGCAATTATGATACCCGACACCATGGGCCGTGCATGCGGCGGACTTTGTGTTTCCTGCCAGCGCATGTATGATTTCCAGAGGGGGAACCTGAACTTCAACCTCGACAAACTGAAGCCTGATGAAACATGGGATGAAAAACTCCGTCGCCTTCTTGATTATTATGAAAAAGATACCCAGCTGAGAGATATCCTCATTACCGGGGGGGATGCCCTGATGAGCCGCGACAAGTCCCTTGAAAAGATACTTGATGAGGTGTATGGAATGGTGCTCAGAAAAAAGGAGGCCAACAAAATACGCCCGGAAGGCAAAAAATATGCTGAGATATTAAGGATCCGCCTGGGTACCCGGCTGCTTGCATACCTGCCCCAAAGGGTTACTCCCGGGCTCATAAAGATACTTTCTCAATTCAGGGAAAAGGCATCTGCTGCGGGCGTAAGGCAATTTGTGATACAGACCCATTTTCAAAGCCCCATGGAAGTCACACCCGAATCGCGGCTTGCGGTCAGAGGGCTTATTTCAGCAGGCTGGACAATAAACAACCAGCTTGTTTTTACCTCTGCTGCTTCAAGAAGGGGGCATACTGCCATGCTCAGGAAGGTACTGAATGATATCGGGGTGATAACCTATTACACCTTTTCGGTCAAGGGATTTATGGAAAACACGTTTAATTATGCCACCAATGCCAGGGCTGTACAGGAACAGACTGAAGAAAAGTATATCGGAGAGATTTCCGGGCAGTACAGGAGCATGCTCAGAAATTCAGCCCTTGAACCCGAAAGGATGGTGGAAAATATTGCGGAATTGCGCCGGAAGGCAAACATTCCTTTTCTGGCAACCGACAGGAATGTTATTAACCTGCCGGCGGTGGGCAAAAGCATGACATTCCGCACTATTGGCATTACCCGCTGGGGCAGGCGGATACTGGAATTTGACCATGACCATAAACGCTGGCACAGCCCGATAATCAACCAGCTGGGAAAAATAATAATAGTGGAAAACAAACCCATTGGCGAATATTTGAACCAGCTGGAAGACATGGGCGAGGACACCCGGGAATACCAGAGCATATGGGGCTATTCAATCGGGGAGACCGAACCCAGGTTCCCGATATTTGAATATCCGGAATATGATTACAGTTTAACGAAGGAGATATCCAACCTTGAACTGAACGAGTGATTTTATTTAATCCGGTTAAACAATCCGTTAGGGTTATTTGTTATACAAAAAAGTGCTTGCCGGCCCCCGTCTTACCGGTATTTCATTGCATCCGGAGGGGGTTGCGCCGGTAGAGGGCATAATGCAAAATACGTGTTGCAACCCGGATGATCATGAACAAAACGGCAATCATAGCAATGCTTGCATTTTTGTACTCCGTGGCGGGAATATCGCAAACTTATATTACACGTGAGGGTGAGGTATCATTTTTCTCATCTGCTCCCCTTGAAGATATCGAAGCTGTTAATAACCGGGTGCAGGCATTACTTGATTACAGCACGGGGGAGATGGCAATAAGAATGCGTATCGAAGATTTTCAGTTCCCCCGGGCCCTCATGCAGAGACACTTCAATGAGAGGTTTATGGAATCACATCTTTATCCGGAGGCCAGGTTTTCAGGCACAATAGAGGATTTCAGTGAAAAAATGGAACAGGGAAACGCTGTCGGGGTAGTTGCAGCGGGCACCCTTACAATTCATGGCGTGACCAGGGAGACAGAGATTGCGGGAACAATCGAGCGTTATGGCCCCCATTTGATTTGCAAAGCTGAATTCCCTGTCAGCGTGGCTGATTATGATATCAGTATTCCGCGCATATTCATAAGAAATATAGCAGAAGTTGTTGAGGTTACTGCAAACTTCCGGCTTGCTCCCGTTGATGACTGAGTGGCACAATATAATGTGACAGCAAATCCAACCTGCACACTTTATCATATTATGAAAAATGCCGTAACCATTCTGATGGTAATTTTTGCCGGGATTGTTGTTAACGCCCAGCCTCCCGACGACCTTTTTGATGAGCTGGGCGACTGGGATGAAGAAGCAACCCTTGCTTTAAAGACCTTCAGGAGTACAAAAATCGTAAATATGCAGTCTGTTGAAAACCCTGCTCCTTCCGAGCTGATTTTCAATATAGGCCACCGGTTCGGGAACGTACGTACGGGCATATACGAGATGTTCGGACTTGATCTGGCGACCATAAGGCTTGGCTTTGATTACGGAATTAATTCCTGGCTCGGCGCAGGTATCGGGAGAAGTACTTTTGAGAAAACATTCGATGCCTATTTAAAAGCCCGCCTTCTTGTCCAGGACGGCAGGAGGGATTCCCCTTTCAGTCTGAGCTTTTATACCTCTGCCTCACAGGCAACCCTTCGCAACATTTATCCCCCCGGGCATGATGACTTCACCAGCCGGCTGAGCCTGGTTCAGATGCTGATGGTCAGCCGAAAATTTTCTGATGCCTTTTCCCTGCAGCTTAGCCCTGTATGGCTCAGAAGCAATTACCTGCGGGAAACACAGGACGGCTCCGATGATCTCTACCTGGGCATTGCAACCCGGTTCAGGATCAGTCCGATGACTCATCTCAATCTTGAATACATACACGAAATAATTGATGGCGGTGCCGACAATACCAACCCGCTTTCCATAGGATTCGACCTGGAAACCGGAGGGCATGTTTTTCAGCTGTTCCTTTCAAATACCCAGGGAATTTTTGATAAGGCCTACCTCATAAATACTACCGGTTCATGGGGCCGTGGTGATATTTTTTTCGGCTTTACCATTACACGTGTTTTCTATCTATGATGAAACTTTCATGTATCCGGCTCTTCCAGGGTAAATCCTGTTTTTAACAGGTTTCCCTGTTCAAGTATTACCGCCAGTCGCCGTGGATTCATAACGTTCATCTTTTAGTTGGCTGCGAAAATGTCCAGATCATTTTCCTTCATCACTGCGGCCAGGCCGGCCGATTTGTTATAGCCGATATATGGTACAAGGGCTGTGGTGATGGCAGGACTGGTAAAGAGATTGTTCTGGGAAACAGTGCTGTTGATTTCAATCGCGTTGAAGAGCCTTGACCGCAGTGCCTGGCATGCCGCGATAAGCAGCTTGATGCTTTCAAGCAGTGAATGGCCGATAAGGGGGATGTAGGCATTCAGGTCAAGGCAGCCCTGGGCAGAAAGCGATGTGATGAGCTGGTCATTTGCATAGATCCTGTGTGAGGCACTTATTACAAATTCGGGTATGACCGGGTTGATTTTTCCGGGCATTGCCGAGCTTCCCACCTGTACCCCGGGAAGAATTATTTCCCTGTTTCCCGCGACATCGGACGACAAAAGGCGCAGGTCGGATACCATTTTCTCCAGGTTGACGGCACAGGCTTTCAATATTGCATGTACCTCCACGAGGCTGTCCTGGTTGACGGTCGCATCGGGCAGGTTTTCACTGCGCGACAGGGGCAGGCCGGTAAGCCGCTGCAGCTCCCTGACCACCTCCATAATGAAGTACCGGGGAACGGCAATCCCCGTGCCTGCGGCACTGCCGCCGAGATTAACTGTTTTCAGCCTCTCCAGGCATTTGGAAACCCTCCACCAGTCCCTCGACAAAGCCTCATTGTAGCCGCCCAGCAACATACCCCATGAAGAGGGTACAGCCTGCTGCATCTGGGTGTAGGCAATGCGCAGGTGGCTGCGGTGCAGGGTTTCGGTCCGCTCAATTGAAGACCGCAACCCGTTGATTTCTTCCTCCAGCAGAAGCAGGAGCTTCATGGCGGCAACCCTGAGTGAAGTGGGCACTATATCGTTGGTGGACTGGTAAATGTTTGCATGCTCTATCGGGTCAACCAGGGCATGGTTCCCCGGAGGAGAGCCTAGTTCCAGGAGTGCCGCATTGGCGATGATCTCATTGATATTCATGTTGATGCTTGTGCCGGCGCCCCCCTGGAGGGCCGGTACGATGAACTGGTCAAAATATTTGCCCGTTGCTATCTCCGAAGCAACAAGCTGCATTTTTTCAAGCACCTCATTTCCGATAATGGTTACCGAAGCCGGAATATCTCCGTATCTGCCGGCAGCAGCTTCTATGAAAGACATGTATGTCCTGTAGCAGGCGAGCTTGGTCAGTCCCAGTGCCTGATACCATTCCTTGTGAAATTCCATTTTATAAGGGAAGTTTTCCGAAGCCCTGAGGGAATGGATACCGTAGAGCGCATCGCCTGGAATTTCTTTTTCGCCGAGAGAGTCTTTTTCAATTCTCATAAATGGATATGCTTTAAGATGTACCCCGGAACCTGCCGGATATTTGACAGACCATATAAATCACCGGCAAGGCAGGGCCATATCACGGGGCTTTTTTACCTGGATATGGGCTGGGAGTAATTAATCACATCCCTGCCGGTTATCTCCTTGTCGAATAAGATAATCAGCCTTTCCAGCACATTGCGGAACTCTCTTATATTCCCGGTCCAGTGGATTTTTTTTAACTCCTCTATGGCATCCTGCGTGATGATCCGTTCGGGTATACCGTATTCATTGCAGATCTGCCTGTTGAAATGCTCGGCAAGAAGCGGGATATCTTCAAGCCTCTCATTGAGTGTCGGAACGTGGATGAGTATGACGCTGATGCGGTGGTACAGGTCTTCCCTGAACCTGTTGGCCTCAATTTCCTCTTTCATGTTTTTATTTGTTGCCGCAATTACCCTGACATCCACGGTGATCTTTTTGTCACTTCCCACCGGTGAAAGTTTGCTTTCCTGGAGGACCCTCAGCACCTTTGCCTGTGCCGACAGGCTCATATCACCTATCTCATCAAGAAATATGGTGCCTTTGTTTGCCTGCTCGAATTTCCCTTTTCTCTCCTTATGGGCGGAGGTAAAAGCTCCTTTTTCATGACCAAAAAGCTCGCTTTCAATAAGTTCAGAGGGTATGGCAGCGCAATTGACTTCAATGAACGGTTGCTGTACGCGCAGGCTTTTTTCATGAAGCCAGCGGGCCACCAGCTCCTTTCCTGTCCCGTTTTTGCCGGTTATCAGCACCCTGGCATCGGTTGGGGCAACACGGTCGATCATCTCCTTTACCCGTTGCATTGGTGGCGATTCACCTATCATATCGTAGGTCTTGCTCACCTTCCTTTTAAGCACCCTGGTTTCGGTTATGAGCTGTGATTTATCCAGGGCGTTTCTTATGGTGATGAGCAGCCGGTTAAGGTCAAGCGGTTTCTCTATATAGTCGTATGCCCCCTTCTTGATCGCCTCTACTGCGGTATCGATATTACCATGTCCCGATATCATTATTACTGGCACATCACGGGGTTCCGACATTATGAATTCGAGAACTTCAATACCGTCCATGCCCGGCATTTTAATATCAAGCAGTACTACATCATATTCATTTTTTTTAAAAAGCTCCAGGCCTGCGATACCATCCGGGGCAAGGTCTATTACATGTTTTTCATATTCAAGAACCTCCTTAAGAGTGTTCCTTATGCTTCTCTCATCATCAATAACAAGAATACTGGCCATTTTTACCGTGATATTTATTCAGCAGGAAAGCTTGTTTTCCTGCTGAGGTGATTTGATATCCTGTTTCAGAATATCCACTACCGCTCCTTCTTTAAGTGCGAAGTCGGACTGTATCAGCAGACTGATATTGAGCCTGCGGACGATAAAATTAACAAAAATGCCGGCAATCACAATCATCTCGACCCTCATCGGATCCATTCCCTCCATAGCCAGCCGTTGCCCGGCAGTGGAATTTACCAAAGACCCGTAGAGCCTGAAAAAATCTTCAGGTGAGAACCTGAAATGAGGGATCTGGGACGGGCTCTCAGCACATTTTTTTCCTGCGGCAATGAGTGCACGGAAGGTGTCGAAGGAACCGGATGATCCAATTAGCGTTACCGGCTTATGGATCATGGCGGCTTCAAAAAAATTGTCGAGTGACTGCGAGATATAATTTTCAATGGCCAGGAGCTCATTCCCGCCTATCGGGTCGGAAGGCTGGAAACGATCCAGCAGCCTGGCCATGCCCAGGAGAAAGCTTTCCTTCCAGAAAATCCGGTCATCGTCGGCAATTATCATTTCAATGCTTCCTCCCCCGATATCAATAATCAGGTGTTTATCGCGGCCCATGCACACGGCTTGCCTGACCCCCAGGTAGATAAGCTCTGCCTCTTTGTTGCCTGATATTATCCTGACCCCGATATTGAAATCCCTTTGCAGGGCATCAACGAATTCAGTCCCGTTCCGGGCTGATCGTATTGCGGAGGTGGCAAAAGCATGTATCTGGTCTGCGCGGTAATACCGGATATGTTTCATGTGATTCCCTATGGCCACCAGTCCACGCTCAAAGGCATCCGGGGTTATTTCACCCCGGTTAATACCACCCATGCCCAGTTTGACCGGCTCTTTCCGGCTGAGTATGATCCTGGCGCTGTTCCCCTGCCCGGTTTCAGTAATCAGAAGGTTGAATGTATTTGTGCCCAGATCGAGAATTGCCGTTCTCATTTATTTCCTTTATTAATCAAATTTACATTAAATTTTTTCAGCTTAAATTACACACAGACAAGATGGAAAAACTTTATGTTAAAGCGAAGCGGTTCCTATTAATACCTGAGCCACTTCCATAATTCGATGTAATTTACCTTTTTCCCGTACATCAGAATACCGGTGCGGTAGATTTTTCCGGCCAGCCAGGTGGTAAATACAAATGATCCGATCAAAAGTACTGCCGAGAGTGCAACTTCCCAGAATGGGACTCCGAAGGGAATACGGGCCATCATTATTATGGGAGATGTAAGGGGCACCACCGAAAACCAGAAGGCAATGGGACCGTCAGGGTTCATTATGGCATTTGTCATGACTATGATCGAAAGGATCAGGGGTATGGTCACGGGCAGCATAAATTGCTGGGTATCAGTTTCACTGTCTGCCGCCGAGCCGATCGAGGCAAACAGGGATGCATAAAGAAGATATCCCCCGAGAAAATAAAAAAGGAACGCTCCCAGCATTACCCCGAAATTAATTGCACTGATCGAGGAGAATATCTCCCTGTAGATTTCTTTCCCCTCGTTTTCTATGGGCTGGGAAGGCTGCAACCTGCTCGAAGAGAACATGTCTTCCATTACTATGTTTTCCGATGAAGGAGTGCCCAGGTCCTGGAAAAAAACCTGCTGGGCAATTGTTATCAGTGTAAAACTCAAAATGACCCACAACAGGAACTGCGTAAGGCCCACAAGTCCGATCCCCACAATCTTTCCCATCATCAGCTGGAAGGGCCTGACCGAAGAAACCAGAATCTCCACAACCCGGCTTGACTTTTCCTCGATTACGCCCCTCATTACCTGGGCCCCGAAAAGAAAGATGAAAATATATATCAGGAATCCCCCGATATATCCCACGATCATTGCAAGTTCCGAATGGCTTTCCACTTCACCCCCGTCATCCTGCCAGACAATGGTGCGTATGTTCACACTCGTCTGTACAGCTGCAAGGATTTCATCGAGATTATCGATATCATAGGCAGCAAGCTTCTGCCGCTCAAGTTCCTTTTCAAGGGCATTGGCTATATGCATCCTTACATTAAGACTGGGAGCCCGGTCTGACATAAGCTGGACCGCGGAAGGGGAGGAGGTTATTATATGTGCGATATACAAAACGGCATAGTACCGGGTTTCAGGGAACCTCTCTCTTATCTGATCAACAGTGATGCTTTCCAGGTATTCAAATTTAAGGTATTCAGTTTCCGGTATTTTGCCGATAAACAGCCTGGAACTGTCAATAACGCCGATAACGCGCACTTCCCTGTCCTCCATAGTGGCAAACCAGGTGGGCCCTATTATAACAGCGGCAAAAAGCAGGGGCCCGAGAATTGTCATTATAATAAATGACTTTTTCCTTATCCTCGTAAAGAATTCCCTGCTTATAATCAGTGAGATTTTGTTATGCATTTCGGCAAGGTTTTATTGATTACCAGGTCCTTTTTGTTTATTGACCAGGTCAATAAATATATCGTTCATTCCGGGTATCTCCTCAGTGAATGATGTTATGTGAAAATGGGGAAGGAGCATATTCAGAAGTACATTGTCGGTGCTTTTATTGTGCAGCTTTATCCTGGCGGTATGTCCTCCCGGAGTGCTGGTCAGGTTAAGTACCTGGTAGTTGCTGCTGAGCAGGTCATTCAGTTTTTCTGCCTCTCCCTGGAAGCCCACGCGGTAAATGTCGAGTTTGAACTTCTGCCTTATACTGTTGATCTCGCCGTTTATTATTACCCTTGAATTATCAATGAGTGTTATATGATCACACAGCTCCTCCACTGAAGACATGTTGTGGGTGGAAAATATAATTGTTGCGCCGCGGTCACGAAGGGCGGTAACTTCATTTTTCAGCAGGTTGGTGTTAATTGGATCGAAACCGCTGAAAGGCTCGTCAAAAATAAGCATTTCAGGTTCATGCAGGATTGTAATGATAAACTGGACTTTTTGCTGCATCCCTTTTGAAAGCTCTTCCACTTTTTTATCCCACCAGGATTGTATCTCAAATTTTTCAAACCAGTATTTGAGGCGCTTCATGGCTGTTTTTTTATCCAGCCCCTTCAGGCGGCCAAAATAAAGCGCCTGTTCTCCCACCTTCATCTTTTTATATAGGCCCCTTTCTTCCGGCATATAGCCTATCCGGTGTATATCGCCGGGATTTAATCTTCGCCCCTTAAAAAAAAGCTCGCCGGTATCGGGAGCTGTTATCTGGTTTATAATGCGTAAAAGTGTTGTTTTGCCGGCACCGTTGGGTCCGAGCAATCCGTAAATGCTTTTTTCAGGCACTGAAATACTGACATTGCCAAGAGCCTTATGGTTAACGAAGCTTTTTGAAACATTTTTTGCACTAAACAATTCCATTGAAAGGCGTGTTAACTTATTCGAAATAACTCTTCATGCGCTCAAAGAAATTTTTATCTTCCGTTGTCGGCTTCGGCACAAAGTTTTCCGAGTTTCTGAATTTTTCAAGTATGGCGGCTTCTTCCCTGGTTAAGTTTTTAGGCACCCATACACTTAAGTTCACCAGGAGATCACCCTTCCCGTAGCCATTTATTTCCGGCAGCCCCTTGCCCCTGAGGCGCAGTATCTTGCCGGGCTGGGTTCCGGGCTCCACCTTGATCTTTACTTTTCCTTCCACGGTCGGCACCTCGACAGGCACACCAAGGGCTGCATCAGGAACGCTCAGGTAAAGGTAGTAAATTAGGTCATTGCCATCCCTGATCAGCTCGGGGTGCTTTTCTTCCTCAATAACAACCAGCAGGTCACCGTTAATGCCCCCTCTCCTGGCGGCATTCCCCTTGCCGGCAACCGACATTTGCATGCCCTCGGCCACACCGGCAGGGATATTCAGTGTAACTACCTCGGTTTCCTTTACAATGCCTTCCCCGTAGCATGAATCACATTTGCTGGTTATTGTCTTCCCTTCACCCCCGCAGGCCGGGCAGGTTGATGTAGTCTGCATCTGTCCCAGGAAGGTATTGGAAATCCTTGTTACCTGGCCGGTGCCGTGACAGGTGGAACAGTTACTGTAGGATGTTCCGTTTTTTGCCCCCGTACCTTCGCATGGCTTACAGGGAACATACTTGTTCACCCTGATCTTTTTTTCCACACCCCTGGCGATATCCTTCAGCGAGAGTTTTACCTTAACCCTCAGATTGGATCCCTTGCTGACCCTGCGCCCTCGTTGCTGACCGGAAAAACCTCCGAAACCACCGAATCCGCCGCCGAAAATATCACCAAAGTGACTGAAAATATCTTCAACTGTCATTCCTTCCCCTCCGAAGCCTCCTGCTGCACCTTCTACCCCTGCATGTCCGTACTGATCATACCGGGCTTTTTTCTGTTCGTTACCAAGCACTTCATAAGCCTGTGCGGCTTCCTTGAACTTCTCTTCTGCTGAAGGATCACCCGGATTCTTGTCGGGATGAAATTTCAGGGCCATTTTCCGGTAAGCCGATTTAATTTCTGCCGGTGTTGCGTTGCGTCCTATTTCAAGTATTTCGTAATAATCTCTTTTAGCCATTACTGCTGATTCCTTTTTTTTATCTTTTTAGATTTTGCGGTTATTATTCGCCGACTACCACTTTAGCATATCTGATTACCCGGTCGTTCATAAGGTATCCTTTTTCTATCACATCAACTATTTTACCCTTGTACTTTTTTGCAGGAGCCGGAATCTTGGTTACCGCCTCGTGGTAATCGGTATCGAATTCAGACCCTGCAGCCCTGATCTCCTTCACGCCTTTACTGGTGAGGAAATCCCTGAACTTGCCATGGATCAGCTCAATTCCTTTTTTAATAGCAGCAGCGTCCCTGGTATCCTCCATTGCTTCAACGGCGCGGTCAAGGTCATCAATCACCGGAAGCAAATCTGAAATTAAATCAGCCCCTGCATGTTTTGTCAAATCTGCTTTTTCCCTTAAGGTGCGTTTACGGTAATTATCAAATTCTGCTGCCAGCCTGAGATACCTGTCCTCCTGCTCCCTGATTTTTTCAATCAGGGCTGCTTCCGGGCTTTCCTGCCGTTCTTCCTGTTCCTTTTGCTCAGCCTTAAGGCCTTCTTCCCCGTTTCCGGGCTGCGGATCCTGCAATTCTTCAGATGCTTCCTGCCTGTCCCTCTTGTGTGTTGCAGCTTCAGCTTTTTCTTTCGGGGTGTTGGGGCCTTTTATATCCTTATGCATGGCTTTTTTATTTTTTCCCATATATGAGTTTTGTTAAATGGTTTTTAATACGGGCATTACTGCCGGTCAAATAACGGACCATTAATTGCGGCCCGACATTTTGGCATAAAAATTATCATCCTGATATTTCACGGGTGTAATCCGGTAAATTAATGCTATTATATATTAATCCAGTTGCTGGTAAAGGACTTCCTCTATAAGTTCGCCACGGAGGTTTTTTCCAATGATAACCCCGTCACCATCAATGAGAAAGCTGGCTGGTATGCCCTGGACCTGGTATATGGCAGCGGGTGCTGAATTCCAGCCCTGCAGATCGCTTACGTGTGCTTCCCATTCAAGGTTGTCGTCCTTTATTGCGCTGAGCCACGCTTCCCTCGACTTATCAAGCGATACGGAATACAGGGTAAAGCCGCTTCCGTTAACAAACTCCCTGTCTTTGAACTTCTGCCATGCTGCAACCTTGGAGGGATTTCCCTTTCTGCAGGGTCCGCACCAGGAAGCCCAGAAATCAATCAGCACCATACTCCCCCTCAGCGACGATAAGGAAATGGTTTCGCCACCGGGCGATTCAAATGCCAGTTCAGGGGCTGTATCTCCTATGCCCGTGCCTGTTACCCTTGTTGGTTCTGCCGAAGGGTCAATAACCGCTCCCATGTCCCTGCCTGAACCGGCATACCTGTCAATACCTATTATTAAAAGCAGCACAAGCACTGCGCTGCCCATTATTTTTATCTTTCGCATATTCCCAAAAATTTTGAATATTTTAATTTGCAAAGATAACCATAAATTTTTTAAGTCAAATTATAACGCACCCGGCATATACCGGTTAATTGGTAATTGGTTTGCGGGGGGTGCCTCAGCGTGCAGGTCTTTCCTTATGCGGCTGTTTTCAGGGCAGTCTTTTTATTCTGGCTCCGATTTTGTTGAGTCGTTCATCAATTCTCTGATACCCCCTGTCGATCTGCTCGATATTGTTTATTACGCTCGTGCCTTCGGCCGACATGGCTGCTATGAGCAGTGCAACGCCCGCCCTGATATCGGGAGAAACCATATTCATGCCCCTTAGCCTGAACTGTTTGTTCAAACCAATTACAGTGGCCCTGTGGGGGTCGCACAGTATTACCTGTGCACCCATGTCCATTAGTTTGTCTACAAAGAACAGCCGGCTTTCAAACATTTTCTGGTGAATAAGGACACTTCCCTTTGACTGGGTTGCAACAACAAGGAAAACGCTCAGCAAATCGGGTGTGAGGCCGGGCCAGATGGCATCGGCAATGGTCATTATCGATCCGTCAATATAAGACTCAATTTCATATGATGACTGGGAAGGGATATATATGTCATCACCCCTGCGCTCCAGCTTTATCCCCAGTCGCCTGAATGCATCGGGAATAATTCCCAGGTTATCGTAGGATACGTTTTTTATTGTTAACTCAGATTCGGTCATCGCCGCCATGCCAATGAAACTTCCGATCTCGATCATATCGGGAAGGATGGAGTGCTGCGTCCCACCCAGCCGGTCGACGCCTTCGATGGTAAGCAGGTTTGAGCCGATGCCGCTGATTTTTGCACCCATCCGGTTGAGCATCTTGCACAACTGCTGCAGGTAGGGCTCGCATGCAGCATTGTAAATTGTAGTCGTGCCCCTGGCCAGTGCAGCCGCCATCACAATGTTAGCTGTTCCGGTTACAGAGGCTTCGTCCAGCAGCATATATGTTCCCCTGAGATCTTTTCCCTCAACGCTGAAGAAACCTTCCTTGTTATTGTACTCGAATCTGGCCCCGAGCTTCATGAACCCGAAGAAATGGGTGTCCAGCCTGCGCCGGCCTATCTTGTCCCCTCCTGGCCTGGGCATATATGCTTTTCCGAACCTTGCCAGAAGAGGCCCGATAATCATTACCGATCCCCTGAGACCGGCCGCCCTGACCCTGAAATCATCAGTCAAAAGGTATTCGGGATCCACCTGATCGGCAATGAATTCATAGTCGCCGACCCCGTTCCTGGTTACCTTGACACCGAGCTGCTGCAGCAGCTCAATTAGCCTGATAACATCAAGTATCTCGGGTATATTGGTTACAGTGATCTTATCGGGTGAAATAAGGCAGGCGGAAATAATCTGCAATGCCTCATTTTTTGCCCCCTGGGCAGTCAGCTCTCCTTTAAGGGGGTATCCCCCCTGGATCTCAAATGAAGCCATAACTTAAGGATTATTATTTTGGCGAAAAGGATTTTTTTGATTCACCGGCATCATTTCAGGCTACCTCTGCTGGTGCTTGGGAACAAATTTTCTGGTGGGCTTTTTCTTCTTCGTCCTGGAGAGTATATCCTTCGATTCTGAAAGCCTGAGTTCAGACCCCCTGTCTATCTTGCCGCCTGAAAGTTCACGGAGGTCGTTGAATATAATATCATCAGTGACCTGGCTCCTGTTCCAGGTAAGATAGCTTTTTTTCATATGATTGGCTATCATCTGGATCAGTGCCTCTTTCTTTTCACCTTCTTCCATTTCCGTTGCAGCCATGATCATCTGTTCCAGTATCTTGCCATAGTGCTTGTAGCGGATAGGATAGTCATTGTAGGGAACCGTTTTTGGCTTTTCAGTCAGCGTCGATATGGCCGGAGGCTCATACGGTGAATCAATATCGAGCTTGAATTCCGATATGATGGCAAGGTGATCCCACAATTTATGCTTGAAATCGTTGATATCCCGCAGATGAGGGTTCATGTTGCCCATAATGGCGATTACCGTCCTGGCTGCTTTGTTGCGTTCCTCCCTGTCCTCAAGGGTCGAGATATGCTGGACCATTTTATGAATGTTCCTCCCGTATTCGGGTATGGCCATTTTTTCCCTGCTGGTGTTATAATCTTCGGTTATTGGTTTTTGATCGTCTGTCATGATTGGCTGATTAATTTAAATGCAAAATTACAAATTATCTGGTTAAAAAACAGTTTTTCAGCCTGCTAATTATTTTTGGCCCTGCACGGCGTAGCCGGGAACATGGAGAAATTTAAGTTATTATTTTCAGTTTCGCGAATTTAAGGAGCAGGTGTTTCTGCCCGCTTGCGGTGAAATTTACGGTGGCCTTTGTATTGGGCGGCTCACCTTCGAGGTTTATCACTTCGCCCTGGCCGAACCGTTCATGTTCGACAAGCATTCCGGTTTGCAGCCCTGAGAGGTTGTCTGAGGCAAATTCGTTTTTTACGGCCCTGTCAACCCGTATTAACCGGCCTGAATGCACAGGCCCCGGTAAAGTTTCAGGTTTTCCCCGGCCGGGGCTTCCCGTTTGAGGTTTTTCAGCCCGGTATCGATGAACAGGTTTTTTTTGCCGGCCGTGACCGGCTGTCTGGCTGGCGGTTGTTCCGGCCCGCCATCGCTGGCCGGGTACACTGCCGGGTTCGGGATATTGCAGGAACCGGGGGTCTATTTCCAGCAGGAACCGGCTTGGCCTGCACATTGCCGGCACCCCCCAGCGGTAGCGTGTCCTGGCATACGACAGTGCAGCAGTGGATCCGGCACGTGTCAGGGCAACATAAAACAACCTTCTTTCTTCTTCAAGCTCCGGCTGTGAGGCTGCCGCGAAACGGTTGGGAAAGAGCTCCTCCTCGAGTCCGCCGATAAAAACATGCTGAAACTCCAGGCCTTTAGCTGCATGGATCGTCATCATGGCAACCTTGTTGCGGTCGTCGGGTTTTTCCGTATCGGAATCCGTAAGAAGTGACACATTCTGCAAAAAGCTGCCAAGGGAAGTGTCCTCACCCAGCTCGGCCTGCCCGGTGGTGAATTCCTTTACGGCATTGAGCAATTCCTGGATATTTTCGTATTTGGCAATATTTTCGGTCGATTTCGGATCAAACAGATCCTTTAGTATCCCGGAGGTTGCAGCAATATGGATCGCCATTTGCCAGGCATCCTCCCCGGGTGCTTTTTCCGAAAAGCCCTCCACCAGTCTGCCGAAACCCGAAAGCCTGGCGGCGGTGCCGCTGTTGATTCCGAGGGCGGACTGGTGCTTTTGTATATTGCAGATTATTTCCCAGGGGTGAAGGCCGTGTTCATTTGAATAGAGCGAGAGCTTTTCTGTCGTTGTCTTTCCAATACCTCTTGCGGGATAATTGATTATCCTGAAGAGCGCCTCCCGGTCGCGTTTATTGACAGTAAGCCTGAAATATGCAAGGAGGTCCTTGATCTCCCTGCGCTGGTAAAAGGAAAGGCTGCCATAGACCTTATAGGGTATTCCCCGGCGGCGCAGGGCTTCCTCAAAGATGCGGGACTGGGCATTTGTCCTGTATAAAATGGCAAAGCCGGAAAAATCGCAGCCGGTGGCATCTTTTTTTTCCATGATCGATTCTGCAACAATGGCACCTTCCTCATGATCGGTTTCGCACTCAAGCACACTGAGCTTGTCGCCGGTTTCCTTTGCCGACCATACCCTTTTTGGTATCTGGGCCCTGTTCCTGGCAATAAGGCTGTTGGCGGCATTTACTATGGTTTGCGTCGACCGGTAGTTTTGTTCAAGTTTAAAGATTTTATGCCCGGGATAGTCTTTTTTGAAATTCAGTATGTTTTCTATTCTTGCACCCCGGAATGCATAAATGCTCTGGGCATCGTCGCCCACCACGCTGATATTTTTATATTTTGCCGCAAGCTTTGTTACAATCAGGTATTGCGCATAGTTGGTATCCTGGTATTCGTCCACCATGATATACCGGAATTTATCCTGGTATTTCAGAAGGACCTCCGGATTGTCCCTGAAAAGGATATTCGTATTCAGCAGCAGGTCATCAAAGTCCATCGCATCGGCCAGCTGGCAGCGTTGCTGGTAAATCCTGAATATATCGGCTATCCGGGGCCTGCGGCTCTTGTTGTCTTCTTCAATGGCCACCGGGTTGGATGCATAGGCACCTGCGCCAATCAGGTTGTTCTTTGCCGATGAAATACGCCCGAATACCTCATTGGGCTTATACAGCTGCTCGTCGAGCATCAGCTCCCTGATAATGCCCCTGACCACATTCCTGGAATCTGCCGTGTCGTATATCGTGAAGTTGGATGAATATTTCGTGTGCTGGGCCTCAAATCGCAATATCCTGGCAAATACAGAATGGAAAGTACCCATCCACAAGAGCCTTGCCGGCCCGGTCCCAACAAGGCCGGCTATGCGTTCCTTCATCTCGGCGGCGGCTTTGTTGGTGAAGGTAAGTGCAAGAATGGCTGAGGCCGGAATTCCCTGTTTCAGGATCCAGGCAATACGGTATGTCAGAACCCTTGTCTTGCCGGACCCGGCTCCCGCAATTATCAGTCCCGGTCCCTCGATCTGTCTTACTGCTTCCTGTTGTTCAGGGTTTAAATCTTTTATGAAATCTCCCACTAATTCGGCCCTTAAAATATGCAAGTTAATAAAACCGGGGTAAAATTACCCTCTTCATTTCTTTTCTCCAAGTCAATTTATCAACATGTGGTTGTTTGCAAAAGAATTGATATTTTTGGGGAAGTTAAACATAATTGATTATGGGGTCAGATACAATGAAGTTTCTCCGGGTTTTGTCATGCGTGGCGGTATATATACCCTCATTCCTGCTCCCGCTGAACGGGCAGATAACCTCCCCGGGACATGTCCGGGTTGTGCAGACAGATTATGAAATTCACTATGCCGATACCAGCATCCGCGACAATATTTTCATCTTTTGCGGCGACCCGGGGAGCCTGACGGCTGCCCTTGAAGGGGCCACCGGCGATCTGTCCTTCTACTGGTCTGTATATGATGCCGGGCTTCCCGGATTCGGCGCGCCTTTTAAAACAGGCCAGGGAGCCGAATCAACACTCACGGATGCCCAAAGCGGAGGCTACCAGGTTAGGGTTACAGGTGAAAACGGTCTGGACACCCTCTTCAGGGCATGGGTATTTGTCAACAGGCCACGGGTAAATATTGGTGTGGCCAGGCATGACTGCCAGGTACTTGACCTGGCAGGCACTGCGGATATTGACACTTTCTTTTATTTCGATCCCCTTACCTATGAACCCATCAGGCTGCCCCTTGAAATTGACACCCTGTGGTCGGCCGATCCTTTTATCCCGGTATCATCCGCCAGTCTTAACCCCAGAATATGGAACCCGCCACCGGTTACTACTGAATACACATTAAAGGTATCATATTATTCATGCCAGGCAGTTTATACCATAAGCGAGGATCCTATAACCACCCGGGCGGAGTTTACAATCGATCCCCCGGAGGGGGAGGCTCCCCTGGAAATCAGTTTCGATGCGCTCTCATCACTCAATGCAGAAGAGTATCAATGGTTTTTTGATTACACGCCGAACAGCAATGAAAACGTGAAATCAGACGACCCTTCACCCCAGCCGGTCCATACATATTATATACCGGGTGAATACCGGGTTACGCTCCGGACAGTTGCGGGTTTGTGTGATGACTATTATACTCATCCCGGGCCCGTCAGGGTTTACCCCTCCGAACTGGAGGTTCCCAATGTATTTGCCCCGGGCGGCGACCCGGACAACGATGCCTTTATGGTGCGGGCCGTTTCCATGCGTGATTTCAACGCCGTGATCTTCAACCGTGACGGCCGGAAGGTTTATCAGTGGACCGATCATTCGGCAGGATGGGACGGAAGGATAGGCGGGAGCACCAATGCCTCACCGGGAGTGTATTTCTATGAAGTTACCGGTACGGGCTGGGATGACAAAAAATATGAGTTTACCGGTCCCCTTTACCTCTACAGGGGCAGGTAGCTGAATAATGTAATCCGGACTGCCGGTAAAACAGTAAATTATGAGTACAGGAAAATTCAGCGGACTGATGGCGGCACCGTTTGCCCCACTGAAGCAGGACGGCAGGCTTAACACAGGCCTTATTCCTGAATACTTCAGGTTCCTCAGGCATAACGGAGTGGAAGGGGTGTTTATCAACGGGACCACCGGCGAGGGAACTTCGCTTACGCTTTCCGAAAAGAAGGATATCGTAAGGGCATGGACAGATGCGGGAAAAAGTGACAGCCGGTTCAGGATCATAAATCTTGTTGGCGGCACATCTGTCGTGGAATGTGCCGAGCTGGCCGGGTTTTCGGCCACTATGGGCGTATCTGCCATTGCACTTATGGCGCCATACTACATTAAGCCCTCCACGGTTTCCCTGCTCGGTGGTTTTATCGGCGCGGTGGCGGCAGGGGTGCCTGAAACGCCTGTTTATTTTTACCATATCCCCTCGCTTACGGGCGTTAACTTCCCGATGATCGGGTTGCTGGAGTATGCCCTTGCAGGGATACCGAATTTCGCCGGCATTAAATATACTCATGATGACCTGATGGACTTTCACAAATGCCTTGTCTTTGACGGGGGGAGGTATGACATATTCTGGGGCAGGGATGAAACATTGCTGTCGGCACTGGTGCTGGGCGCCCGGGGGGCTGTCGGCAGCACCTACAACTATGCCGCACCCCTGTACCGGGAAATTATATCATTGTTTACTGAAGGCAAGATTGAACAGGCGCGCCGCCTGCAGCTCAAGTCGGTTGACATGGTATCGGTGCTTGCCAGGTACGGCGGTATCGGCGCCGGCAAGGCCTTTATGAAGTATGCAGGGATCGATTGCGGAAAGTTCCGCCTCCCGGTTGCCTCAATGAGTGATCAGGACTTTGCGGGGTTCAGGGAAGAGGTAAGCTCCCTTGAAATGGCAGAATTCCTGAGCCAGAAACCCGCCATATAATGTCATATGAGGCATTGTTCAATGTTCATCCTGCTTTTCTCCCTGGCCATCCTGCAATTGCCTGCACAGAATGTAAATACCATAGAGCAGTCAGTTGCAGGCAGGATGGATGTTCCCGGCAATCCCGCGCTCTCAAAAGGACTGGCCGGCTTTTTTGCCGGTATCCACAATGATGTTATGATCATTGCCGGGGGAAGCAATTTTCCCGGAAAGGAACTATGGGAAGGCGCCTCAAGGGTATTATATGACAGGATCCTGGTGGCTTCACAGAACCCTGACGGATCGGTCAGTGTGCTGGAGACCAATGAAACTCTCCCCTTTCCGCTTGCTGACGGTGCCTCCCTAAGCGTGCCCTCGGGGGTGCTTTGTATTGGCGGACAAACAGTTACAGGCCTTTCGCGGAAAGTATTCCTGTTGAGGTGGAACGGCAGGGAGGTGGAAACCGATACGCTGCCCCCCCTTCCGCTGCCCCTTAAAGGCCATAAGGCTGCCATGGCAGGTAACCGGGTATACGTGGCAGGCGGGGAATCGCCCCTGGGTCCGTCTTCCGCGGTAATGTCGATTGACCTGGGCGTGCCTTCGGGGGCATGGACCTCATTGCCTGCCATGCCGGTTCCACTTAAGGATTTTATCTTTGAGGTGCAGACCGACGGTGAGTTCCCTGCATTGTATGTTATAGGCGGCAGGATGAAGGAGCAGGATGAAATTCTCACCGGTTTTTATTCATCGGTATTCAGGTTCCGTACCCGTCAGAATATATGGGAGAGAAGAAGGGACATACACATTCCGGGAAAGGGTGAGATGGCTCTTGCAGCAGCTGCTTCCGTGACATCCGGGTCAAGCTATATTATCCTGTTCGGGGGTGATACAGGCACCGTATTCAGCCAGGTTGAAGAAGCCATTCACAGGGCAGGGTCGGGGAATGGTGTAATGGCATCTGTCAGGGACAGCCTGTGGAGAACCCACCCCGGTTTCAATGATGATATCCTGGCATATAATACCATTACCGACGCCTGGTATGTTGCAGGCAAATGGGAAGGGAGGGCTCCCGCCGTGACCTCCGCCCTCTGGTGGAATGACCGTATCGTTATCCCCGGCGGCGAAACCGGTCCCGGAATACGGAATCCTGAAATTATTGCCTTCAATATGGGGCACAGACCCGGGTTTGGCTGGGTCAACTACATGGTCCTGGTGGTATATATGGCCGGAATGCTCGGGGTCGGGTTCTATTTTATGAAAAGGGGCAGGAATGCCGACGATTTTTTTAAGGCCGGCGGGCGTATTCCATGGTGGGCAGCGGGGATAAGCATCTTTGCAACAACCTTAAGTGCCATAACCTTCCTTGCCATACCCGCGAAATCGTATGCAACTGACTGGAGGATGCTTATTTTCAATCTGTGTATTATATTGACAGTGCCGTTGATAATCAGGTATTATCTTCCCTTTTTCAGGCGCTTCAACCTTGATACTGCATACGAGTACCTGGAACTCAGGTTCAGCCGGGCAGTCAGAATGGCGGCCTCGGGTCTTTTCATTCTTTTCATGATTTCGCGCATTGCCATCGTGCTTTTTCTTCCCTCGCTGGCACTTCACGCGGTAACGGGCTTCAGTGTCTACTGGTCGGTGATCCTGATGGGGGTAATCACAATTATTTACTGCACCA
>SLJO01000197.1 GCA_007135095.1 Bacteroidales bacterium
CAGTATAAGCGTAACCATGGTCGAAAAAACCAGTCCACCGATGAGCGATATTCCCATAGGGCTCCAAATCTCCGATCCTTCTCCCCTGCTCAGGGCCAGCGGAAACATTGCCAGGGTTGTGGTAGCGGCGGTCATCAGCACGGGGCGAAGCCTTAATTTGCCGGATATGGCAATAGCCTCATTGAGAGAATTACCACGGTCGCGCATCAGGTTAATGTAGTCAACCAGAACAATACCGTTCTTGACAACTATGCCGATCAGAAGCACGGCACCAAGCGCAGCGATTATACTCAGTGTGGTATTTGTTATAAAAAGGGCAAGTAGTACCCCGGTGAACGAAAAAGGTATGGAAATCATAATCACAAGGGGCATGACAAACGATTCGAACTGGGAAGCCATGACAAGAAATACCAGTATTATACTTATAAGCAGAAGCAGGCCGAGATCCATAAATCCTTCAGCCATGTCTTCATATGCGCCTCCTACATTGATCATGATTCCCGGCGGCACATCAACCGAAGAAACAACATTGTTAATTTCCTGTGCAAGATCACCAAGTGCTATCCCGGAAGGAACGGCAGAAACGGTAACAATTCTTTCCCGGCTTTTCCTTTCGATATTCGGGGGACTCCAGTATTCCTCCACCCGGCCGATTTCACCGAGAAACAACCTGTTGCCCGTTGCATTTGTCAGAACCAGTGATTCAAGATCCGATATGGCGCTCCTGGTATCTTCCCTGTACCTTACTATAATGTCATATTCGTCTCCCTCTTCCCTCAGCATCGAGGCGGTCATTCCTGTAACCCGGTTACGTATGGCTGATGATACCATTGCGGTATTAAGCCCGTTCTCGGCAAGCTTGTTCCTGTCCAGTACAACCTGCAGTTCGGGACGGTCATCTTTACGGCTGATCTGCACATCTTCAGCTCCGGGAATTGCCTGGATGGCGTCTCTTATCCGGTGGGCAAGTGCACCGGTAACATTGAAATCAAAACCGTAAATTTCCACATCCACGGTATTCGATCCAAAGCCGCCGCCGGAGGTTGTAACCGAATATTCAACAACCTCGGGAATCAGTTCCAGCTGCCTGCGCAGGTCGTCGGCAATTTCCCATACAGTACGGTTCCTTTCTGACACAGGAGCCAGCCTCATAACCATATCTATAGAATTGGATCCTCTCTGGCTGAACAGGGCAGATATGCCTCCGGCATCGTCAGAACCGGATGAAACAGCCATAAGCATCGCCTCCGGATATCTTTCACGTATTATCCCCTCCAGTTCCCGGGAAACCTTCATTGTCTCCTCCACCCTTAAACCGGTAGTCAGTTCAATAGAAGCATTTAACCTGCTTTCGTCCGACTCGGGCATAAAATCGGTGCTTATCAGTCCAAGCAAAAACAGAGAGCCGATAAAAACAGCAAGTCCAACGAAAAGCACTTTCTTCTTGTTCCTTAAAGCCACACGGAGTGTCTTTTCATAAAATCCGTCAAGCCATTCCAGGAAGGGTTCAATTGTTTTACGGTGACTGAACCGCCCGGGTTTTTCAACCCTCTTTTTTAGTTCCAGAAGCTGTGAAGCAAGCATTGGCGTAAGTGTGATGGCTGCAATGGTGGAGGCACTGACGGTTATGGTAACGATCCAGCCAAGCTGGCTGAACAGAACGCCGGTCATTCCGGAAACCAGGGTCAGCGGGAAAAACACTGCAACAATTACCAGTGTGGTGACTATAACCGAAAGCCATACTTCATTTGTGGCGTATATGGCGGCTTCGCGTGGACTGGTGCCCCGCTCGATGTGGCGGGAGATATTCTCCAGCACTACTATTGCATCATCCACAACCATTCCGAGTGCAATGGAAAGGGATGCAAGCGATATCACGTTAAGAGAGCCGTCGGTTACAAAAAGGTAAATGAATGAAACGATCAGCGATATGGGGATGGTAAGTATCACAATAAAGGTGGCCCTCCATTTACCCAGGAAGAACAACACTACCAGTATCACAAAGAAAAGTGCCCAGAGCATGGTCCGGGAAAGATTGCTTACGGAATCGCTTATAAACACGGATGTGTCGATGATTTCCCGTACCGTGATATCAGGCGGAAGATCCTGTTGCAGCTCTGCAATTGCATTCCTGACATCCCTTGCCACGGTAACCGTATTGGCACCTGATTGTTTCATAACCATTAACCGCACCCCCTGCCTCCCGTCTATTCTTTCATCCACTGACAGATCCCTGAGGGTATCACGAACCTGGGCCACGTCGCTGAGAAAAACCGAGCTGCCCTGGAAATGACCGACCACAAGATTATTCAGTTCATAACTCTCGGCAAATTCACCCTCAACCCTGAGCTGGTAATCCATCATGCCCATACGGAGATTTCCCGAGGGCATATTCATGTTTTCCGAACGGATCGTATTGCCAAGTTGTTCTATGGTAAGGTTGTATGCTGCAAGTTTAACCGGATCGGCTTCAACATAAATTCTTCTCTGGGGCGAACCCAGCAGACCTGCCGACCCTATGCCTTCGATCCGGTTAAGGGGATTGATTATCCTTTCCTCAAGAATTTTCCCAAGCCCCGGATAACTTTCTTCGGCGGTAATCGCATAAAAAAGAATAGGGATCATGCTCATATCGAACTTGAGAATGGTAGGTCTTTCAACTCCCTCGGGGAGAAAACCATATACAAGGTCGATGGCATCCCTCACATCATTGGATGCTTCATTGAGATCGGCACTCCAGTCAAACTCGAGGGTTATTACAGAAACGTTGTCGCTGGATACAGAGGTAATCTCCTTGAGGTTGTCGACAGTATTTAACATGTTTTCCAGGGGGCGGGTAACATTGGTCTCTATATCGCTTGCATTTGCACCCGTATAGGATGTTATCACCGAAATAAAGGGGGGATCCATTTCCGGGTAAAGATCAACCGGAAGATATATCAGCGAATATATTCCCATCACTATTACTGCTGCGAAAACCATCATTGTAGTGATAGGCTTCTTTACGGCGTTTTTATATATGCTCATTGGTACTTTTTCCTATGTTTTAAATTTATAAAATCAAGGGGCGGATGAATGTCAAATTCGGATTATACAACTCATCTTACACTAACGGCAACCCCGTCAAGCAGCCTTGCCTGGCCGGCAACGATCAGATTGTCACCGGCATTTATCTGGTCCGAAATTATTTCAACCATATCATCAAAACGGTCACCAAGCTCCACAACGACCCTTCTTGCCCTGCCGTCCTCTTCCAGGAAAACGAAACGTTCGTTCGATCCCTGCAGCTTCAGTATCGCCAGCGAGGGAACGGCGAAAACCCTGTCCTGGGAGATATCAATACCCGCCCTTGCAAACATGCCGGGCCGAAGCTTATCATCAGGGTTTGGAATGGAAGCCTCAATTGTAAATGTGCGGGTAACCTGATCAATTGTTGGATAAATACGAAGTACCGTACCGTTGAATATCTCCCCCGGCAATACATCGGAGGTTATGCGTACGGGCATACCTGTTTTAATCTGAGGATAATATCTTTCTGAAACATTTATCCTGGCTTTAAGCGGTGATGTCTGCACAAGTGAGAGTATGGCGGCTTTCCCCACCGGCGTATTGGGTGCCCCCGAAAACATTTCCCCGTTTTCAAAGTATTTTCCCGATACAACGCCGGTGAAAGGTGCCAGAAGCCTGGTATTCTCCTCAAGGAACTCAACGTTCGAAAGGGCCAGTTCATATTGTGTTTTTATCTGGTCATACTGCTGTTGAGGTATGCTGCCCGTTCTGCGAAGCGTATCCAGTCGCCGGTAATCTTTACTCAAACTCTCCAGCTGTACCCGGGCCTGGTTTAACTGGGTCCTGTCCATTTCCGCAAGCAATTGTCCCCCGGAAACCCTGGTCCCGACTTCAACGTGAATCCTGTCTACTCGTCCCGGTGAGGCTGGCGCAAGATGGACCTCCCTGAAAGCCTGCATATTGGCAGAGTGTGTAATACTCCTGGAAATATCAGAAAATTCGAGTTCCATGACCCTTACCGCTTCCATCCGTTCTTCAGCTGCGCCGGGGTTATTATCCGCTGCGTCACCCCCGGAGCCGGAGCATCCGGAAAAGCCAATCATTAAAGGCAAGATGCCCATTATTGAATATAAACAATATTTAATCTTCATTTTCGGTATCATTTTTTAGAGTTATCATAAACTATGCAGTAATTTGTCCATTTCGGTTTGCGCCTGGAGCAACTGCATCAGCGCAGAGATATAACCGTTCTCGGCCTGGAGGTAGTTATTGTTGGCTGTGGTAAGGTCAAGGCTTGACAGAAGACCCTGCTGATATTTGAGCCTTATATTGTCGTACACCCTTTGTGCAACGGCAACATTTTCCTTCTGGCTTTCAAATTGCTCCATGGCATTGTTCAGGTTATACCGCAACTGCCTTTCCTGTATCAGGAGCTGCTCTGCCACCAGCTCTTTCTGGTTTTCGACCGACAGGTAATTAATTCTTGCCTGGTTGACCCGCGACCGCCTGGCACCGCTGGAGAATATAGGTATATTGACATTCAGTCCTATAACGTGTTTTGGCGTTATGTCAAATTCCGGTTTCAGCAGTTTTTCGGTATAATTATAAAAACCCATAACTGTGGGAAGATATGCAGCCCTTTCAAGATTTATCTGTTTTTCAGCGATTGATGTCTGCAACTGTATGAGCTGGTAATCGATATTTTCTTCAAGGCTGAAGGGAGTCAGAAGGCTTCCCTGAAAATCAGCCCGGCTGAGGATATCATCCAGGTCATTTGTCAGCGTTAGCTCCACCCCTGCATCAAGGCCCAATTGCAACCGGAGCATATTAACCGACATTTCAACCTGCCGCTGGGCTGCATGCAGCCCGTTTTCAAGCATATTTGCCTGCACTGATAACTGGTCATAATCAAGGTCTTCTGCAATGCCAGCGTCAACCAATGCCCTGGTCTTGACCATTACATCATGCATGTTTTCAAGATTTGCCTCGAGTATGCCTCTTGACTGCTCAGATACAAGGACAAGGTAATATGCCTGAAGCACCTGGGATATTATTTCAAGTTCGGTTCTTTCCCTGCTGGTTTCGGATATTTCCCTGAAAAGTCTTGCTGTCTGTATTCCTACAATGTAGCTTCCGCTGAAAATCAGTTGTCCCACCGACAGGTTGGCATTGCTGGTAGGATTGAATTCAATTACTGCCGGAACCGGTCCGAAGGCTAATTCAGCCGTAGAACCAAAAAAATTGTTATAGTCAACCGTAGCATTTACCTGTGGCAGTCCCTGGGAAATCGTTTCCCTGAGCCTTTCATCTGCCTGGTCAAATGCCAGACCGGCTATGACCATGTTTTTATTATGCTCAAGTGCATAGTGCCTTGCACTGTCAAGGCTCAGCTGCATCGGTTCCCGTGCCGTTGCCGTGCCTGTCAGGATGAAAATAGCAAAGAATGCAAAAGTTATTTTTATTAAATTCTTTTTTAACATATTAAATAAGTTGCTTTATTTAAACAAATGGTTGTTATCATTTCTATAACTTAAAACAAAACTCTTAAAAAACTAATTTACTTTTCAGAGTTTTTCAACCATGATCAATTCACTGGTCGCTTCAGCCGGCCGGTTCCTTAATCTCAGGCTGGTTCATATATTTATCAATAATTTCAAGTCCTTTACCGGTCGCTATTCCCCGAAAAAAATTAATAATTATATTCTCGAACACAACTGTTTTTGAATATTTGAGAGATGGAAATATCCGTTCGTCAGACATGATCTTCAACTGCTCATTTAAAAGCCTTGCGACAATTTCTATATCAAAGTCTTTCCTGAAGAGTCCCTCGTTAATACCCTTTTTCAATATTGTGTAGGTCTGGGCAAGGTACTTGTCACTGTTGATACTGTAAGTTTCCTTCCATATCCTGTAATGGTACTTTTTAAGATCTGCCAGGAAGAGGGGGTTAATGGAATTAATTGCTTTGACTCCATGTTTTAAAAATCTGAATACAAGGTCAATAGTGTTATTTGACTGTGCCATAATCTGCTCTGTTTCCCGGGCATGATGCTCATCAATGAATGCCAGGCAGGCACGGAGCAACTCATCCTTGTCCTTGAAATTTTCATAGATGGTTCGTTTGGAAACACCTGCTTCCGATGAAATATCATCCATGGTAATTGCCCTGATTCCAGAGCGGACAAAAAGCTCTACGGCATGATTCACAATTCTTTCAGTTATGTTCATTCAGTATTTGGTTTTTTTTCCATGTAACAAAAATAGATACCGGCAACACCCTTTCCAATAATATGACGGTCAATGACCTTTTAACGCGGTTAAATGACGATTAACGGTATAAGAAGGTATTTTCGGGGTTGAAACGGGGACAAATGTAAAAACAAAAACTTAATAAACCCAATTAGTTTTTTCATTTTGCATTATTTTACGTTTTTTTATAGCTTTTGCCAGTGA
>SLJO01000140.1 GCA_007135095.1 Bacteroidales bacterium
AACGGTTAACATCCCGATAAATTCCCCTTAAGCGCTGGCCGGATCAACCTAAACATTCACGGTTAGTCAGGACCCCTGTAACGGCAAGGGATATACTTTCTTTTACCCCGGTCTGCCAGGGATTCCACGGAAATATTTATTATATCCGGATTGGAGTTAATCTGAAATGCAGAAGGCCGGCAATATGCAGGGGGGAACGCCAAATCCATATGGACCTGTGTGAGCTTTTCCTGACATATTTTGTAATCCCGATACCAGGGAAGCCCTGAAAAAAAAGGGGACCTTCAGAAATGAAGGTTCCCTTTTTTTTTATTCCAGCTATGAACTCACTGGTCCTGGCGGGTTTTGTGTTGCTTAGTATCCCGGGTTGTTCGAGTGGATATTCGAGTTACGGTCTATCTCCTGCTGGGGTATGGGATATAAAACAACATTTCCCGGATAATTGCCAAGCTGCGGGCGGGCAAACCTGGATTCCAGGTCGTCTGCAGGAAGGTAGTCGGAGAAAAAGTGTTTTTTGACTTTTGTTCCATCGCCAAAGGTCTCCTTTATCGTTCCCCATCTCATGAGGTCCCAGATGCGCTGACCTTCCATGGCAAGTTCAACGCGGCGCTCATGCCTTACCAGGTCAACAAGAGTGCCGTCGGCGGTGGTCTTTGCCGGCATATTTACTCTGTCGCGAACCTTGTTCACCCAGGTCAGAGCTTCGTTATTAGCTTGCTCGGCAAGCGCTTCTGCCAGGATAAGGTAAAGATCGGCCATACGCATGAGAGGCACATCCAGCCCCGACTGGTACTCTGAGGCAAGGTGACCAACATTGTATGTTGATTTCTTGACATTCATGCCGGTGGGGGACCACCTGAAATCATAATCTATAGGGTCGCCGTCGGTATATGTCTTTTCATAGGTAACCAGCTCTCCTGCTTCATATGTATTGTGCACATACGGAAACGGAGCACCGCTGGTATAAGTACCATAGGAATTGCCCGGAGAATGGATTGTTATATCCCTTCTTGGATCTCCGTCCTCAAATGCATCGTAAAGATCGCGCATGGGCAGTGCATAACCCCACCCTGCCATTCCGTATACATGGATCAGTTCCGGGGGAATATCGCGGGCAATCCTTTGTATCTGATGGTTGGCGCCAAAATCCGGGCTGTTTTCGATATATGCAATGTAAAATAGCAATTCCGGGTTCGCCTCATTGTCTATTGAGAAAATTGACTCGTAATCATCGATGAGACGGTATCCTGATCCTTCTGCAATAGTGATTGCGTTGCGGGCTGCGGTCTCTGCCAGTCCCCACTGCTTGCTGTACAAATATGCCTTGGCAAGGTAGGCCGCTGCTGCCGCCTTGGTGGCGCTGCCAGTTTGTGATCCCGGCCATTGTTCGGGAAGGTTATCCCTTGCAATGGTAAAGTCAGCTAGTATCTGCTGATAAACATCTGAAACAGGAACCCTGGGTTGCTCAAACTCCTCGAAAGATGCAAGCGGTTTGGTAATAAGCGGGACATCACCGAAAAAGGTAACCAGGAAGAGATAACTGAATCCGCGCATAAAATGGGCCTCTGCAATGTAGGGATCAATCTGCGCCTGGCTCAGTCCCTTGTCCAGCAGTTGCGGTATTTCCTGGATAGCAAAGTTTGCGGCGTTTACGCTCCTGTAAGCAAAATTCCAGTAGTTTTGCGGTGTTCCGTGAGCCGAATGGATGTTCCACAGTGAAAACTGGATCGATGCCGCCCTGGATGGCCTCCAGTAGGCATCGTCTGTCAGCGCATCATTCATAATAACCAAATCGCGCTGGAACATTACAGCACTTCTGGTCCATGGATGATAAGCGGCTATTACAGCCATTTTGGCCGACTGTTCATTAACAAAGAACACCTCGGGAGATGGCGAGTCCAACGGGAAACGATCAAGGAAATCCTCCTGACAAGATGTAAAGAAGAGGATGCCTCCCAGTAGGAAAATCGAAAATATATTAAATCTGATATTTTTCATCTTTACTGAATTTTTAATTATAGATAATGTGATTCTTTAAAAGGACGCCTGCAGCCCGATTGTCCATGTCCTGGGTTGAGGTACCCCCGTTAGAACATCTGCATTGGAGTCAACCTCTGGTCCGTAAAACTTTGTGAATGTATAAAGATTCTGAACACTCACATAAGCCGACATAGCGCCTATACCAACCCTTTGGGTGAACGATTGCGGGAGGCTGTAGTTGATGTTCACATGACTTATGCGAAGGTATGAAGCATCCCTTAACCAGAAGTCCGACATCATCAGGTTATTTCCAGCATCTCCCTGATGTACCCTTGGATAAGCACCGTCAGGATTTTTTTCGGCATGGTAGCGGTCCAGGATAAGGCGGTCATGGTTCATGGCCCATCGTGTAAAATAATGCATCACGCCATCATTTCGTCCGCCGCGCAGGTTTTTCAGGACACCCTGTACACCTTGCAACTGCACCTGCATCGATACGGCTTTATACCCCACTGTACCCATGGCTCCGTAAACAAGCGTCGGGTAACTGTCGCCCAGGATCGTACGGTCATTGGCATTGACCGACCCGTCGGGAGATCCTGTCAGCTCGCCCTCGCCGTCGGGCCCGTCTATATCAATGATCCATATATCTCCGATCCCCTTGGAACCAAAATGGGGGTAATTGTCCAGGTCAGCCTGTGTCCTTATCAGGCCGTTGGTTTTATAGCCAAAGAATGAATTCAGCGGATAACCTTCAACGATACCTGATGTTCTAAGATCCCTGCCTTCAAGGTCAATCACTTCATTTCTCGCATTGGTCCAGTTCACACTACCGCTGTAATACCAGTCGCCTCTGCTTTCCCTGTATCCAAGTTCCATTTCAATACCTGTATTTCGTACCTGTCCTGCATTGATAAAAGGGCTTCCCGCCAGTCCTGTGGAAAGGGGAATAGGCTGGGTGAAGAGCAGGTCATAGGAGTCTTCCATAAAGACATCGGTAATAACATACAGCTTGTTGTTCAGCATGGTGATATCAAGCCCGATGTTCTTTTTCTCGGTACTTTCCCATACCAGATCAGTATTGACTGCCGATGCCAGTGTGAAACCCTGGGCGGGAGACTGGTTCATAACATAATTCCATTGTGAAAGGGAGGCCTTGGTTCCGTATGTACTGATACTCTGTACATTTCCGACGGTACCCCAGCTTGCACGCAGTTTAAGTTCATTCAGCCAGTCAAAGGAACTCATAAAATTTTCCTCTGCTATGCGCCATGCTGCAGAAACCGAGGGGAATATACCATATCTCTGGGCCGCATCCAGTCGGGATGTTCCGTCGCGCCTTACTGTACCGGAAATTATGTACCTGTCCATATAGGTATACCCCAATCGTCCGAATGTTGATTCAAAGGCCCAGTCAGAAAACTGATTCAGGTTCAGCTGCGAATCAGGGTCCCCTGCATTCAGAAACCTGATTGCATTATTGGGTGTCCCTGTCCGGCTTCCCTGAAGCCTTTCGTAGGAGCTTTCCTCGAGGGAATATCCAAGAAGGGCCGAAACACTGTGGTTATCACCAAAGGACTTGTTATAGTTCAGTAAAAAATCTGTTATCCAGTGGGTTGTTTCACGGTTGTCTTTTGTTACCTGGTTTATGTTGCTTCCTTCCCAAAGATAAGAGGGATCAACGCCTGCGGCGAAAATCGACCGGTAATCATTGGTAAATTCCACGTTGGCCCGTGTGGTGAATTCCAGGCCCTCAAGAAGCGACAGGGTCAGGTATACATTACCCATTATTCCCTTGTCATCACGTGAGTTAAGCATATTCTCGGCTACCCACAGTGCATTGGAGTGCATATGCTCGAGTGTTGTATTGCGGATCCTTCCCCAGGTTCCGTCATCTTCATAGAGCCTTGTGAGCGGGGACTTCTGAAGGGCTCTTATGTAAGGGTGATGTGCATCTGAATGGGCCTGGTTCTGGGTTCCCGAGAAAACATTAAGGGAGTTACCAAACTTGATCCAATCCCTGATATTATGATCAGTATTGAGCCTCAGGTTCAGCCTGCTGTAGTCCATTCCCTGTACCATACCCTGGTTATCCAGGTAGCTGGCCGAAACAAAATAATTTGATCTTTCCGAGCCCCCGGAAACTGAAAGGTTATAGTTTTGAATCCTCCCGGTACGCATAACGGCATCCATCCAGTCGGTATCCACACCCTCATACATTGACAAAACCTGGCTGTCCCATGGCGGCGTGATACCGGCGTTAACATGGGCTTCGGTGAAAATTTCCAGCCACTCACCGGCATTCATTAAATCAAGGTTAAGGTTGCTGTTGGTTTGAATGCCCTGATAGGTATCAAAGGTGATCTTTGGCTCCTCACCGGCCTTGCCCCTTTTTGTTTCAACAAGGATAACCCCGTTGGCTGCCCTTGAACCGTAGATTGCAACCACCGATGCATCCTTCAGTACCGAGACAGATTCGATATCCTGAGGGTTCAGGTTACCAATACTTGTAGTAATGATGCCATCAACAACAAATATTGGATTATTTGCACCTGACTGGTTGCTGATTGATTGTTCGCCGCGAACACGTATGCTTGCCGAAGCGCCTGGCTCGCCTGAGTTGGGGATGATGCGCAGTCCCGCGGCCCTGCCCTGCAGTGACATCAGGGGGTTGGTAGCTGCCACCCTTTCAAAATCACCGGAGGAAACCTGTGAAACTGCTCCCGTCAGGTTGCTTCGGCGCACTGTACCATAGCCGATAACAACCACCTCATCAAGGGCGGCAAGGTCCATTTCCAGTTCAATATTTATGACCCGCTGTTCACCAACGGCAACTCTTCGTGTGTTGTACCCTACATAGGAAAAGACCAGAACAGGATCGGCAACCGGGATATTGAGAGAATAATTTCCGTCAATGTTGGTAACCACCCCCGTGGTTGTTCCGTCAATCAAAATGTTAACGCCGGGAAGAGGTTCGCCGGTGGTTGCATCAGTAACAACACCGGTAACCCTTATATCCTGGAGGGAAAGATCTCCGGTATTACTTTTTGAATCAGATATTGATGCAAGCATAAAAACTGCAGTCAAAAAGAGGAATAAAAAGCTGTTGCTTTTTCGCAAAAGCTTCTTCAGCCATCTGTTTTGCTGAACAATGGCACTGTAATTTTCATCCATAATAGTTTAATTAGAGGTTGAAGTTTGAATTTATTTGGGGCTCAATGTAAGGAGAATTTTCTTAACAAATGTTAAATTTCGATGGCTTCACGTCAGATAATAAATTATTGTGATTGCAAATGACTTTATAAAATACAAAAACCACCCGGTAACCAGATGGTTAAATAATACTGTAAGCCGCTAAATTATCTCTTAAAAAAACTCATTATAAATTAAAACGGGTACCTGACGAATACCCGTTATTCTACCTTCCGGTGTTTTCACTTGGAACCGGTACGACAGCCAGCCTGATGGATAATTTTTTGTTACATTTCCTCTTCCAGTCTGCCCAGGGTAACATTAACATCCTGCGCTTCACCATTCCTGTAGATCCTCAGCGTTACCTGTTCATCGGGCCGGTACTGGCTTATTACCTCCTGGAGCTCCGCAACGGTCCCTGTTTCACGGTCATCCACTTCCACGATTACATCACCTTCCCGCATGCCCGCCTCAGCGGCGGCCCCTCCATCAATCAACCCTTCAACGTAAACACCTCTTACACGTTCAAGGCCAATTTCGCCGGCAAGTTCCGAGTCAACGTCGCGGATACTGACGCCCAGCACTGCCCGCTGCACTTCTCCGTATTCCATAATATCCCCGACTACTTTGTTAACTATGGTGGCGGGTATGGCAAATGAATTGCCTGCATATGTACCCGTGGGTGAAAGGATCAGTGTGGGAATGCCGATAAGCTCACCATTGAGGTTCACAAGTGCCCCGCCGCTGCTTCCGGGATTTAATGGGGCATCGGTCTGTATAAAAGATTCAATGCCCATGTCCCTGTCATGAAAAACTCCCAGTCCCCTGGCCATGGCACTTATTATGCCCGCAGTGACTGTGGAGGTCAGATTCATCGGGTTTCCCACAGCAAGCACCCATTCTCCCGGCCGCAGATCATCTGAATTGCCAAACTCTATGTACGGCAGGTCATCTGCCTCAATTTTGAGCAGGGCTATGTCGGTGTTATGATCCGTGCCTACAACCTCAGCATTGAAAGCCTGCCCGTCGTTCAGGGTGACAACAATTCCGCTTGCCTGATGTATAACGTGGTTATTTGTGACGATATACCCATCCCGGGTAATTATTACCCCTGAACCCATCCCCTCCACTTCATCGGGATTGTTGCCGGAGGGACCGAAGAAATCAAAAAAAGGATCCCGGCCGCGGGGCTGTTCCCTGGCGACAGTCGTTGTAACGTGTACCACTC
>SLJO01000133.1 GCA_007135095.1 Bacteroidales bacterium
ACTGCACGGGAAGGATCAACCACACCGGAACTTATTAAATTCTGCTCAGAAAGGATCGTATTCAAACGATCACGTTCCACCAACTGGAAATTTACCTGCTGATTAACCATGTAATCGGTCAGCAATGCACTTATCTGCTCACCGACGTTAACACGGGCATAACTGTAATGACCCCTGTATTCGAGGGGAATGATAGCTATTGTAATGGGATTGTCTTCTGCAGAGGCTTCGTATCCTGAAAAAGAATGTATATCAGGAAAGAGAAAGAATGAAATCAGAACGCACACGAAGGTTCTTTTCAATAACTGATAATTTACCATAGTTAATTCCCTCATATTAAATTTGACATACTATACTTCAATACTATTTGAACGCAATTCTCAAACCTGCCATAAAGCTTAAGTATTCAGTTGAATAATCACTGGCTTCACTATCTGAAATGGAATTGTATTTCACTCCAAGATCAAAGAAGAAATTATTTGAAACACGAAACAGCAAACCGCCTCCTATGCCATATCCAAATTCTTCTGTTTCGCCTACAAAACCCATACCTTCAGTTTTCAGGAAATGCAATCCCCCTTGAAGTGCTGCATAAGGGGCAACCCCCCCTTCCCCTAAATAGTAGCGAACACCCAGTAGCAAAGGTATTGAGGATAAGGTTACATCAGCTTCTTCCGAATCTAAATCCCACATGAATTTTCCTGACGTAGCTGTGATTTCTATACCGGGAGAGAGTTCAAAGAACAGGAAACCGGTTCCACCGTAACCCGGCTTGACATAGTCGCCGAAATCCCCTATGGGCAATGTCATTCCGCCCTGAGCACTTATTCCGATACTGCCCTGGCTGTATGCGAGTGCCGGGACTGTTACCAGAAGGATTAAAAGAGTCAAAGATTTTTTCATAAGCTTGTTGGTTAAGGTTAAAATATTAATGAACGGTTTCTTTTTACCAGTAATCGGATCAGTTTTGTAAGGCATAATCGAATAAATGTAAGAAAAAAACAAATCCACACAATTTTTTTTGATCAAATAGGTCCTGAAGGTTATCAATTTGCCATTTTATGAGGCCGAAGATAGCGTAGACAGCATGTAATCTTCTCAGACGACCTTTTATTGCTGCCCTATCATTATGGCGGATATGTTTTGAGGATTAAATTTCTGATAATAGTAAGAAGTTGTATCTCTTTTTTTCTTACTTTTATTTCTGAATAATTCCAACCAGAAGCCAAGTGCTGTATCCGATAGCCTTTTCAATAAGTTTCGGCACCCATGTGATCTCTTTTTATAAATAATAATGCCAAACACAAATTAAAAAAATTAAAAGAGAAGGAGGCTATTATGAAAAACAAACCAAAAACCATCATTCCGGCAATCTTGTTTTGTTCTCTGATTTTTATATGCATATCCGCAACTCCCCAGGATAAGGCAGAGGTATGGGTGCATATGAATGTTGAAGCCCTGTATGAGGAACACTTCCTTGCAGGAGATCCTCCAAAGAGGGTGAATACTACTTCGGATATAAGATTCACCCATTCGGGATCGTACACAATTAACCGTATTGGGTCTCACTATATGGTCGTTCAGAATTTTGATGCATCGGGCCCCAGGGCATTGGTGCCCGGTTTAAAAGTAATTCAGTCCCATCCGTGCCAGGATGGCCAGTCCCTGCTTATAGGCAGGGCTGAAAAAGAAATCCCGGCTGAGCTATATAAGGCAAAGGTTTCTCTTGGGGCAAAAGCGGCAGGAGCAGGCCGTATCGGAATCCAGTTCTGGCCGGTTGACATAGACCTGGAAGGGTCGGATTGTACGAATTCTCAATGCTTAAGCGGTTTTGGATTTACGGGGATTTATGATATCGGTGAAGACCCGGGATCGGCAGAAGAAGATGAGCATGGTTATGAGGAGGTATCCGGCTATGAGCTGCTGGAGGTTGACTTTCAGTTACTCCGTGACTTAGGTGCGGGTGGTGGTGAAATACCCCTGACTATTCCGATCAGCATTAATAAAACCCACAGCGAGGTTCATGAAACTTCGACCGGCCCGATGGAATATGTTTACAACTTTCGTGTTACAGGCTGGATAGGAGCACCAACGGCAGGAGAATAGCTTTGATTCGCGGTCCTGCCAGAGCTATTCATTAGCAATATAAAAACCAACAGAAAAAAGACCTTAGGAAATCCGGCCCTGAAACTAGTTCAAGGTTCAAGAGGGGAGGGGCCGTGCATTTCTGTTTGCGTGGTAGTTTTCGAGGTAATTTTCCTTTGTTTGCACTATAATTTGAATCACCCGGCTTAGAGTATCAATTATATAAGTTAACCATGAGAGCAAAATGGGTGTAAGCAACAGTCCTTATTCAAAAAACACCTTATACGACAGAGTTGGCAAAATCGGGAAAAAACTTATCTGGTAAAGGCTGAATGGCTCATAGCTCCTCCATGTGTGAATGGGAAGAAATATCCCCCGGTCAAATTTATCATGTGTAAAGAAATAGAGGTTAGGATTTTTCCTGTTGTAAATGTTGTATACAGAAAAACTCCATTGTGCCCTGCGATGATTACGTCTCGTGTAATAATTGTAATGAAGGGCAATATCCAGCCTGTGATAATTCCTCATTCGCTCGCTGTTCCTCTCCCCGTATATAAAGGCCTCATAAATATGAAGGTCATCTACTGAAGAGTAGAAATAGGATGTGCTGGGGGTATACATACGGCCAACAACAGGGGTAAATGGTATCCCGCTCTCGAACACCCATGCGGCATTCAGCGACAACCTGTCACTAAGATTGCGGTTAAGGCTGATTGCAAAATTGTGAGGCCTGTCATAATCGTAAAGATATTCTGCCCCGTTGTTGATGTTTTCAAATTGTCTGGTAGCCCTGGACCAGGTGTAGCTTGCAAAGCCATTCCATTTACCCAGGTTCTTTCGAAGGAAAAACTCTGCGCCCCAGGCTTCTCCCATGCCTCCTGTTTCCACTTTGGATTTCCAGTTACCGTCGCCCATCAGGTTTACATATCCCTCGCGGTATGATGCCAGGTTCTCAAGAGTCTTGTGATAAACATTTACCTCGGCATCGAACAACCCTTCATAGAATGAGGCCCGCCACCCGGCCGATACCTGCCTGGAGCTTGCCGGGCTTATAACTTTATCCGATGGGATCCACACCTCATTGTTATTAATGTTTCCGCTTGTAAACAGCAGGTGAGAGAACTGGGTTGCCTCCATATAGCTGAAGTTCAGTGTGTGGTCACGCGCCAGGTTTACATCGAGATTGAAACGTGGTTCTAAATATGCCCTGCTAAGGCCATCCGACAGGTAGCCAACTCCCCGTGCACCGGCTCTGAGTTGCAAAAACCGGCCGATTGCCCAGTTATTATCCATGTAAATCGCAGTTTCCAGGGAATTGGTTACCTCATCCAGTCCGTGCCTGTCCTGGGTTGAAATTGTTATGCTGTTTGGTAAATGGCGGAAATAAGAGGATTGCAGGCCGAAATCCATGTTCCAGTTCCTGTTGAAATCAGCCTTCCAGCCCCATTTGTAGGAAATGTCCTGAACCGCCGACAGGTATTTCCTTCTGTAAGGATGATCAGACTCCGTGTTCTGATATACCTGTTTTTCCCTTAACCTGTATCTTACAAAAGAAAGGCTCTGGTTGGAGTACAGTCCGGGCCGGTGAACCCTGTTCCACCTTGCCGATAACAGCCAGTTTCCCCAGGTGTTTGTTATTCTGGCTTTCTTTATAAAATCATCCTTTGAGGTTTTGTAAAAGATACCCAGGTAATCATCACCCTGGTAAAGGTTAAGACTTAAGGTGTTCTCCGGGTTTGGCCTCCAGGTAAACTTCCCGTTAAGATCATGAAAACCATAAGCCATCATATTTGTGCTGCCGCCATTCAGATAAGTAAACAAACCTAATATAGGATCCACAAGTGTTTTTCTTCCTGTGAACATGAATGAAGAGTTTTCAATGAAGTCCACAGGGCCATCAACCGTGAATGTCACATCGGTAACTCCAACACTCAATGAACTGCTTAGGGTATTCGGATTTCCTTCACGCTGGGCAATATCCATAATTGATGAGAGCCTGCCGCCGTAGCGTGACGGGAATCCACCTTTATAGATATCAATGTTGTTAATCATATCAGGGTTAAAAACCGACATGAATCCCCCGAGATGATTGACATATATTACTGCTACATTGTCAAAGAGATACAGGTTCTCTCCCGGGTTGCCGCCCCGTACCGAAATAAGGCTTGAGCCTTCGTACTGTGAGCTTATCCCGGGCAGCAACTGGATGGATTTCATAACATCCGGTTTTGCCCCAAGTGATGGTATTTGCTGAAGTTCAAGACTGCTCAGTGAAGAAATATTAAAGGCCGGTCGCCTGGTATAGGTAACCACCACCTCGTCAATATCTGTTCCCGGGCTGAGTAATACCTCCACCAGGGAGCTTTCTGATTTATCAATGATAATGGTTTTAGGTTGATATCCCACAAAGGAAAAAGAAAGCTGATTCCCGGCTGTTGATGAAATACTGAAAAATCCGTTGTTATCAGTAACTACAGCCCGGTTTGAAATGACATCAATCACATGGGTGCCAATAAGCACCTCGCTGGTCAGGCTGTCCCGCACAAACCCTGATACCCGTATTTGTGCAATCAGGCTGGAGGTTGAAATAAACAGGATCAAAGAGACTATGGAGAGGATATTTTTTATTGCTGTAGCTTTCACTGTAAAATTAATTTATATCAGAAATTCTTTTGCCTTCCCCGTGTCCCGGGGCAATCTGTATTAGTCTTCAGGGTATATTATACTTGAGGTTACAGATGAGTAACTGGTAAATATTCCGTAGCCATTTTCGATATTGGAGTATAGAGTAAACGGGGTAAGCACCGTGCCTGAAAAGAAGGGTTCGTCATTGTTATATTCATACAGGAATAGTTGTCTTGTATAATGGTAATAGCTATGGGAGAGTGTCCTGAATTCGACTTTCAATGGGTATAAACGAGTAACCATAGGTCCTCGATCTTTGCTAAAATAACTGCCCGTGGTGTAGTTAATAGTCATTGAATAGCTGTCATTTTCAATAATCTCATTGCTGAATACAGAAATTGGCAATCCCTCGTTAAGAAGCACCGGATCAATATACTCAAATATCCTTGCACGATTCCATGCAGATCCTCCTCCCCAGACCGGTTTAAGCATATTTATTATAACTTCATGGCAGGTAAAAATACCAGGCCTGTTTTCAAAAGTAATTTTCACAGCAGGATAGGTAAGGGCCTCTTCATCTACTCCGGCTATGTTTATATGCTCAACACCCAGTATTTTTACTGGTTTGGGGATAGTTGTCGAACCGCTTACCACTGTATAATTATCAACACGGACTTCACAAACATACTCTTTCTCAATCTCTGCAACCAGCTGTGACTGGTAATACCCTTTCTCCTGGTATACCAGGGTTTCGGCAAATGCTCCATCAACAAAAAGATTTACCTCTGCATCTTCAACGATTATCGATTTATTAGCTCCATATGGAACGGCAAGGGAAACATGAACTTTAACAGGTTTACCCGGAAACAGTATGCTGTTCATAACCGGCTTCGACTCGAAAGGGGGAGCATCCCAGTCCACTTTTTCATGGCAACCCGCAAGTAGAAGAGTTGCAAAAACCGGTGTTAGTATTAATTTGTTAACAAACTCTTTTATCATTTACTGCAATATTAAACGCTTAACATCAATTTATCAGAATCTTACAGATAATCCATACCTTAATTTCGTATGATCCTTGTAATGAGGAAAAGCCCCATGATTTCCATATAGATATTCCATATAAAGGCCAGCATTGCGGAATAAATAAAAGGATAATCCACCGCCAATACTGTATTCAGTATGATTCTTTACATAGTAGCGGCCGCCAAATTTACCTGCAAGGTATACTTCGAACAGGGGATTTTTTAAATCCAATAAATAGGGCAAAGGGTGCAGATTCATGTTCAGACCATAGAACCAGGTCGGATCGGTTTCACGATAACCAATGCTTTTTTCCGAGTATCCAAATGAAACACCGGTTTCAATGGTATTAAACAAACCGTAATTGGTTTCCAGGCGATAATGCCCGGTAATTTCCTCGTTAACATTATCATTTATCCTGACTCCAAACCCATACTGTGAATACCCTGCCTTAATATTCCACCGGCCTTTGATGTAGCTATCCTGTCCATAGGCATATGTATATTCCAGGCTAAAAATAACCAGCAGGATAGTAATAAGTCTAAAAATAGTTGTTGTTCTCATGTTGTTTTGGGAATTTGGGTTAGAATATTCTATCAGGATGTTAAAATAATCATAGATTGACCAGCTTATTA
>SLJO01000092.1 GCA_007135095.1 Bacteroidales bacterium
CATGGATGTTATTTCCACTGCCATTAAATTTGCACAGGCGAGGTTAAGCCCGCCTTCTTTCGGCCAGATTGTCGGGGAGGCCGCACTCGATACCCCGGCTGAATATTTTGGCCAGCTCCTGCAGGAATACACTGAAAGGCGGGATCTTATGGTCACTATGCTGAATAATATTGATGGTGTTTTTTGCCCCTTACCCAAAGGCGCATTTTACACAACCGCACGGTTGCCGGTAAATGATGCAGATGAGTTCTCGAAATGGCTGCTCAGCGACTTTCACTATGAAAATCAAACGGTAATGCTTGCTCCTGCCTCCGGCTTTTATTCCACACCGGGACTTGGCAGGGATGAGGTAAGGATTGCCTATGTGCTGAATAAGGAAGACCTGGAAAAGGCAATGGTTTGCCTTGAAAAGGCGCTGAAAATTTATCCCGGAAGAAACCGGCCTTCATAAATTGTGTAAAACCTGGGGTTTGGGTTCTCAGTACCATCCGGGATTTATTGGCAATTTGGGGATCAGCAGATAATAGATGTTTCCATCTGTAAGGGAAGCGAAATTAATTTACCTCTATATTAACCAAAACTAAATAACCATGAAGAAAAAAAGTATCGAGCTTCTTAACAAGGCGGTAGCCGATGAACTGACTGCAGTTCATCAGTATATGTATTTTCATTTCCATTGTGATGACCAGGGATTTGACCTCCTCGCAAATCTGTTTAAACGCAAGGCGATTGAGGAAATGATACATGTAGAGATGCTGGCTGAGCGCATATTGTTTTTGAAGGGAGAAATAGACATGACGCTTTCAAGTGCAGTAAAACCTGTTCAAAATGTCAGGGAAATGCTGAAAATGGCAGCCGGAATGGAAGAAAGCAGTGCAAATGATTATAACGGCTGGGCAAACGAATGTGCTCAAAACTCCGATGCCATTTCAAAAAAGCTTTTCGAAGAGCTGGTAGGTGACGAGGAGAGGCACCAGAACCAGTTTGAAGATGAAATGGAAAATCTTGAAAAATATGGTGATAATTACCTTGCCCTGCAAAGCATTGAGAGAAGCAAAACTGTTTCCGGCCCTGCCGGGACACAGTAAAACCCGTAGAACATCAAAATCCGGCAACAGAATTGCAGCCACATTCGCCGGATTTTTCTATAACTCTCAGGGTTACTTGACGTTTAATTAATTTCCTTCAACCCGGGCATATTCAAAAGTGCCTGAAAGGGTACTCTGAAGATTATGGATAGCCCATTTGAAGGGATGCACTTTTTCTGGTCACTCGAAATCATCGTAAAGAAGATATTTTCTTCTGACCTTTTTGAAATCTTCAACATCTTTTACCCATGTGGCAGAAATTTCTTCAGCGGTCTTTCCGCTTTCGATCCATTTCCGTAAATGGCCGTAGCCTGCAAGCCTGTTAAAGAATCCGTTGAAAAACTCAAGTTCACGCGGGGTATTATTGTAGGCGAAAAGCAACCATTCCAGGTTCAGAGCTCTTCTCTCAATAAAATAACTCTCCGGTATGCCGCTAAGATCTACTCCATTGGCTGTTTCTCCCAGCAGCGGAGGGTTGGTTGCCCCCGGCACACTTCTGGGGGTAAACTGGAAATCGGTATTGGCCATTTGGGGATGTCCGAATACCATGAAGGGAAGGTTCGTTCCCCTTCCAAGGCTCACGATGGTACCTTCAAAAAGGCAAATAGAGGGGTACAGATATATCGAAAGCTGTGTCTGGAGATTAGGGGAAGGATTTACCGGAAGCCTGTACAGGGTTAAATGATCATAATCCTCGCAAAGGACATAGTGCAGGTCAGTCTTAATTCCGCCTTCAAGCCAGCCTTCTCCGTTAATCATCGTTGCATATTCGGCCACAGTCATGCCGTGAACTATGGTTACCGGGTGCATTCCCACAAATGAACGGTATTCCATATCAAGCAGCGGCCCGTCAACATAAAATCCGTTCGGGTTGGGACGGTCCAGTATAAGCAGCGGCACACCGTTTTCTGCACAGGCTTCCATGACGTAATGCATAGTTCCTATATATGTGTAATACCTGACCCCCACATCCTGGATATCGTAGATCATAATATCCAGATCTTTCAGATATTCAGGGGAGGGTTTCCTCTCACTTCCGTACAGGGAAATTAACGGAAGTCCCGTTCTTTCATCGACCGCCGTATTTACCCTCTCGCCTGCATCAGCAGTACCCCTGAACCCATGTTCAGGAGTAAATATCCGTTTTACATTGACTCCCAGTGATATCAGGCTGTCAACCAGGTGTGTCTCTCCGATAATGGAAGTGTGGTTAGCCACGATTCCCACCCTCTTGTTCTGGAGAAGAGGGAGGTATTCCTGGGTCCTTTCAGCACCGGTTGTAACATTTCCGTATGCAGGCATTACGGGGGCAGTATGAAATAAGGAACATGCCATAAAAAGAAAGGCACATGCAATACTTGCAGCAGCAAACAATATTCTCCTTTCAGTGCCGGTACAATGAAGGCACTTACACATCGAAAACAAATTTTTAGGGAGCATGGCTGGTTTAGATTAATTATTGCTCAAAACGCTTTTGAAATTTCCCGAAATTAAGGATTTATTTTTTACTAAAGTAAAAAATTCGCTAAAATCGGATTATCCACCACCAGAGGAGGCAGTGGCCCTAACCAGGCATCTCCCTTCAGGGGAACAGATCGGGTACAGAAAGATACCGCTCACCTGTATCATAGCAAAAAGACAGGATGCGGGAGCCCTTTTTAACATCACTTAAAAGCTTGCTGACAGCTGCCAGTGATGCTCCTGATGATATTCCCATCAGGATGCCTTCTTCTCTTGCTGCCTTAAGTGCATATAAATAGGCCTCATCCTTTTCTACCGGAATAATCCCGTCAATAACCGATCTGTCCAGTACTGCCGGCACAAATCCCGCCCCTATGCCCTGGATAGGATGGGGTCCGGGCTTGCCGCCACCCAGCACCGGCGATAATGCCGGCTCGACGGCATATATTTTTATCAGGGGAAAGGATTTTTTCAAAACCTGTCCAACGCCGGTAATATGACCGCCTGTTCCGACTCCCGTTACCATATAGTCGAAGCCCTTTGGGAAATCTTTTAGTATTTCAGCGGCAGTGGCACTTCTGTGGATTTCAGGATTGGATGGGTTATCAAATTGCATTGGCACCCATGCGCCCGAAATCTTTCCGGCAAGTTCATTTGCCCGGGCAATGGCGCCCTTCATTCCGACTTCCCTTGGAGTAAGTTCCAGTTCGGCGCCATATGCTGTCATCAGCCTTCTTCGTTCAACCGACATTGAATCGGGCATAACCAGAATTAGCCTGTACTTTTTTACTGCAGCAACGATCGCCAGTCCGATTCCTGTATTGCCGGAGGTAGGCTCAATGATGGTCCCGCCTTGTTTAAGTATCCCCTTTTCCTCTGCAGCTTCAATCATTGAAAGGGCAATCCGGTCTTTAATGCTGCCACCAGGATTATCCTTTTCAAGTTTTACCCATACCTCGTAATTTTCCCCAAATAAATTATTGATCCTAATATGGGGAGTGCTGCCAATTAATTGTAAAACATTGTTTGCTTTCATTATCAGTATAAATCAGGTTAATAATCAGGGTATGACATACGGGTGATCATGGCCGGGGAGAATGAACACCCTATATGGAGAAATCCATATAATCGTCTTTATCTTTGTTCGCGCGTATCTTGATTGTGCTTGTATGGTATACAAGGGATTGCGGGGGGACACTTTCGGTTAGCCAGACATTTCCGCCAATCACCGAATCGCGTCCAATGACAGTTTCTCCTCCAAGCACAGTACTACCGGCATAAATAATAACATTGTCCTGTATAGTGGGATGTCGTTTTCTTGCGGTCATTGATTTTTTAACTATCAGGGCACCAAGGGTCACCCCCTGGTAAATCTTTACATGATTCCCAATAACCGAGGTCTCCCCTATTACCACACCTGTGCCATGATCGATAAAAAAGCTCTGGCCGATTGTAGCTCCGGGATGTATATCAATACCCGTTTCACTGTGTGCATTTTCAGACATGATCCTTGGGAGTAAAGGCACTCCCTGGAGTAACAGCTGATTTGCGATACGGTATACTGCGATAGCATAAAAACCGGGATATGCACATATTACCTCCTGGAGGTTCGTAACTGCCGGATCAAAATTGTATATGGCTTCGGCGTCCTTTATCAGGGAATTGTAAACGCGGGGCAGTGAATCAAAAAAGGTGTCCGCATGCTCCTCGACACTGCCATTAAGCTTGTCCTCAACTGATAACATAAGTTTTTCAAGCAATAAGCGGGATTCCTTGAATTTAAGCCGGTATTGCAGTTGACTGTCGCAGGGATTATTGGGAAAAAGCAACCGGATGAGATTCGATGTAAATGACCGGGTCTCCTCTATATCGGGTAAAAACTCATTAATTGACAGGTGTTTATTAAACAGTTCCTTTATAAAAGGTTCGAGCTTTTTCATCTTTTTAAGTTTTTAATTCGAAACCAGGCATAAACTGTTTTAAGGTTTTTTGGGAAAAAAGAGAAGTAACAGGTTTTTATGGTATACAAACAATTATTCCAGGCAAATAACGTATTAATCAGGGATCATTCCCCTGAGTCCGCCAGCCTGCCCAAATCCTTCCGGGCAGGCTGATTGTCCGGCCAGAACCCGCCCGCTGGAATAATTGCTGTTTTCCAGGACTTGATTTAACCTTATACAAATATACTATTAAATTTTTTCAGATAAAATTCCATACAGACAGATGAAATATTGCTTTTTCTATGGTTATCAAAATATATACTAAATTCGCAAACGGTATTACCACCAAGACCCAGATCGATGAACTTTGAACTTCACATAGCAAAAAGGCTTGTCCGCGGCGATGAAAGGAAGAAAAGCATTTCCGGACCAATTGTTGCTATAGCCATTGCGGGAATTGCTATCGGGCTGGCAGTTATGATATTGTCGGTGTCAATAGTTACCGGCTTTAAACAGGAAATCCGTAACAAGGTTATCGGATTCGGGTCGCATATTCAGATAATTAATTTTGATTCCAATATCTCATATGAAACCCTGCCGGTAAATAAAAACCAGGCCTTCATTCCGGAGATAGAACAAATTCCGGAGGTTCGTCATATTCAGCCTTTTGCAACAAAGGCAGGAATTATCAGTACAAGGGAGGACATACAGGGAGTAATCCTGAAAGGGATTGATGAGAGTTTTGACTGGTCCTTTTTCGAGCAAAATATGGTTGAAGGAGAAAGATTCTTCATTGCCGATACTATTCCAGGCAATGAAGCTGTAATATCCCAAACCATCGCCTCTTTGCTGAGGCTAAAAGTCGGCGACGATTTCGCCATGTACTTCATACAGGACCCTCCCCGTGCCAGGAGGTTTACAATTTCCGGCATATATGATACCGGCCTTGAAGAGCTTGACAGGCTTTTTGTCCTTGGAGACCTGAGACATATACAACGACTGAATGACTGGAATGAAGATCAGGTATCAGGTTTTGAAATATTGCTGCGGGATTATGATAACCTTGACAGGGTAACCGAACAGGTCGATGATCTTGCCGGATATGTTTTTACAGAAGACCTGACCCGGCTGCGGGTTGTAAGCATTGGCAACCGATATCCCCAGTTTTTTGACTGGCTGGAACTTCTTGATATGAATGTCTGGGTAATTCTCTCACTGATGGTTGTTGTTGCTGGCTTTAACATGGTTTCCGGGTTATTGATACTTATCCTGGAGCGTACAAGCATGATAGGTATTCTGAAAGCAATGGGGCTTGAAAATGCAAGGCTTCGTAAAATTTTCCTCTACCAGTCAGCCTTCCTGATAGCAAAAGGACTATTCTGGGGCAACCTGGCAGGAATCGGCCTGGCGCTGATCCAGCAACATACTGGCATTATTAAGCTCGACCAGGCCTCTTATTTTATTGCAACCGTGCCTGTCAACCTTGGCGTATTGCATCTGGTTCTGCTTAATGCAGGCACCATGATCATCACAATTGCAATGCTCATTATACCCTCTTATATTATAGGCCGGATAAGTCCTGAAAAAACTATCCGCTTTGATTAGCAGTTAACTTCCCCGCGAAGTAAAAATTGCCATTTTATGCCTTTCATCGCAATTGCAACTTAGTTACCTGTTCCCCGTTAGGTTGCGGGGCTTATTACCCGTTCCCCGTTAGGTTGCTGGATTGTTATCCGCTCCCCGCAAGGTTGCGGAGTTTATTATCCCTTTCCCGGTGTTTTCAGTTTAATGGCACTTTATTCTGTTCTC
>SLJO01000139.1 GCA_007135095.1 Bacteroidales bacterium
CCTCACCGTCACTGTCGATCATAACAACTTTGGTTTCCATTTCACCATTCTCTGTTTTATTCAGTTTTACCTGGTAAAAGGAACCTTCTTCATGCTCCTCAGGATCGGTAACTATGGCAGCCTCTGCAGGTCTCCAGTCTTCATAGTCGTCCCGAAGGGTTTCCTGTATCTTCTGGGGAAGCTGGGTTACTTCAATATCCCTTTCCTGCCTTTGCTGCATGCCTTCATGTTGTTCATGTCGTTCCTGCCGTTCTTGTCTGTCCTGTCGTTCCTGGTCTGATTGAAAAACAGCACTGTTTATGTTTGCTGTTACAAACAGTCCAAATACAAAAGTCAATGTGAATAATTTTAGAGTCTTCATAATATTAAATAATTTTTATTAACATTCGATTAGTTATTAATACGGTTATCATACGTACATAATCGTGCCATAAGTGACCTGCCATCATAACATGCTGTATTAGTTACTTTTAAATATATCGACAGGATTCAATCCATGTATAATAAGTATACGTTATGTAAATTATTAATACACATTCCGGGAAGATACTACCCTGCTAAACTTGCCGGGTAATATTATGACACCTGCCTGCAGGTTTTTTCCCGCCGGAAGCATTGTGCAATTCGGTAAACTCGTGCAAGTCAGATTTTCAATTGACCGGGAAGGTTGCCAGGTCAAAAAAAGCTATGAAAGTTACATGTGAAATATATTGCAAAAAGAGGTGTTTTGTTGCATCTGCTTTCAACGAAAGGTGAGTAATAATGGATTATCCATCCGGGTGGATACCGGGGATACCATGCCACAATTGATGCCGTAATCAATCCCGCCCTTTCTTTGCAAGAGGTTTTAATTCTGTTAAGTCTTCTATCCTGATGATCTTGCCGGTATCTATGCTTTTTCGGGCAGCTATGCCAATAAGGGCCGACATTGCCCCGTCACGTGATCCTGCTGACTGCCTTAGCCGGTCGGTCGCATCGGGGTACCTGAAAAGCCGGTCTTTTAGCAGTGGATCAGAACCGCCATGTCCTCCTGCCTGAGGCATAACCTGTATTGTTTTTACATTGCCGAAAAGGTTAATTATCTTTATTTCCTGGTAAGCTTTGACCCCCCCCGGCATTGACTGCTGGATCCAGGTATCAAGCCGCCCTTTTGTCCCGTTGATGGCCAGTCGGTATCCCTCGTAAGGGGAAAATGCGGTAAGTGAATAACTTACTTTTACACCACTGGCATATTTATACTGTACAGCCATGGTATCATAAATGTCTATTTCTTTCCTGAATACGCAACCATCCCGAAGATAGCCGTCGTATTTTTCATTATCAACATAAAGGCCCATGGCAGAGCTGCTGACAGTAATATCCCAGTAGAATTTACATTGGCTTTTAAACGGGCAGGGCCGGCAATGCGAGTGGCTTATTTTACTGTTTTTTTGCCCGTAATAATCAAGCGATCCGTATGCAAACACTTCTTCAGGTTCTGAATCCACCCAGTAATTAAGAGTATCGAAATGATGAGTGGCTTTGTGCACCAGCAGTGTGCCTCCTATATCACGCAAACCATGCCAGCGGCGGAAATAACTTGCTCCGTGATCTGTGTCAAGATACCAGTTCAGGTTTACCGATTTAATATCTCCTATTTCATCCGATCTGAGTATTTCCCAAATCTTACTAACATAGGCACTGAATCGCATATTGAATGTAACGATGACTTTATTGCCGGTTCTCCTTTCGGCATCAAGGATTGCCTGGACCTTTTTTTCATCGGTAGTCATTGGTTTCTCCGAAATCACCATGATTCCTTTTTCCAGGCCCTTGATAATAAATTCATCATGTGTGGAATCGGTTGTGGTAACTACGAGGATCTCAGGGCTTGATTCCCTGAGCATTTTATCAAAATCGGTATAAACAGGGCAGTCAAGTTCCATTATCCGCCTGGCATATGCCACCCTGCCGGGATTAATATCACACAAACCAACAAATTGCAGTATATCATCATACTCTGCCTTGACAGAGGTGCCCCACATACCCAGCCCCCTTACCCCTGTCCCGACCATTGCTATTCTTTTCCTCGGCCCGTTTTGCGCAAAGGCATTTAACGAACCAAGAAAAGTTGCGGCGGCAATTGCCCCGGTTTTTTGAATAAACTTCCGACGGTTTGTTATATTCATGGGCTCAAAAATATTTGGTTTATAATTCCTGTAGATGTCCCCCAGGTTCAAGGCACACCGCTGCCGACCCGTCAAACAGATCAGATCAGTTTTGTGGTGCCTCCTTTTTCAAGCATTATGTCCATCAGGGGTTTGTTGGTCTGCCATGATCCTGCTGTAAAGTCAGGAATATCAACCGACCCCGAGCGGTTGGCAACAGACCATTCGCTCAAGGGTATTACCGAACTCCATGATGCAGCATCATATACATCCATATCCAGAGGCAGCCCGTTACGCAGACAATCCACCAGGCGCCAGTCCATCAATGTATCCATTCCTCCATGTCCTCCTACCTGCCTTGCCATCTCGCCAACTCTTCTGGTGATCTCAGGGGAAAATTCTTTTTCCAGCCTTTTGAAATCTTCATCAGATAACCAGCCATGGTGGCTGGTGGCTATTCTGGCAGGTTCAGGATACTTGCGGGCAATTCCTTTTGTCCCGCTGATAAGGTGTATACGGCTGTAGGGACGTGGTGAACTCACATCATGTTGTACCATTATCGACCGGCCTTTCGTTGTACGTATAACAGTTGTGTTCATATTCCCGCGGTACTCCCTTCCGGCATAATCATTCCAGAAATCATCTTCAGCGGCCAGCTCTTCAGCCATTCTGCCCATCATAAAGTCATTGCTGGAAACCGACACAAGGTAATCCATTTTATCACCGTAATTAATATCCATCAACTGGCAGATGGGTCCCAGTCCATGCATGGGATAAAGACTGCCATTCCTTCTGGAATTTTCTTCCAGACGCCACATATCGGCGTAGACGGTTTTGGAAAAATTCAGTTCCATCAAATCATGAATGTAGGCTCCTTCCCCATGTATTATATCCCCGAAAAAACCCTGCCTGGCCATATTGAGGGTCACCATCTCGAAGAAATCGTAACAGGCATTTTCCAGCATAATGCAATGCTTGCGGGTTCTTTCGGATGTTTCAACCAGCTCCCAGCATTCATCCATGGTCTGTGCAGCCGGAATTTCGGTTGCTGCATGCTTGCCATTTTCCATGGCATAAATAGAATTTATTGCATGCAGGTGCCAGGGAGTGCATATATAAACAAGATCAACATCATCTCTTTCACACAGCCTTTTCCAATCCTCCTCTCCTCCTGAATAGATTGCCGGTTCATGTCCGTAGTCCCTTACAAACTCCCTGCTCCGGTTAACTTTTGCGGGGTCAATATCTGATAAAGCCGTAATTTTCACGCCTTCAATATGCACATGGCGACTTATGGCCCCTGAACCACGGTTACCCAGGCCGATTATTCCTATGCGGACAGTTTCCAGCTTTGGGGCGGCATAGCCCGACATATTAAAGCTTTGATTATGTGTTTGCCGGAAAGGTGCCTTGTCGCCCGGCTGTGATGCACATCCCAAAAGGCCTGCACCGGCAAGGCCTGCACCGGCCAGGCCGGTATATTTTAAAAAATTTCTGCGGTTGGTTTTCATAATGTTTATATTAAATCATTGGTATTATGCATCTTACCATGTGATCTGGCACATGGATCGTTCACAGGCATAAATTTGTGGTTATAAAATTTAAAAAGTGGATTGTTTTTAATGCTGTGAAGATATTTAAAATATAATTAATGTAATCCCGAACCGGACAGATGATCGTCCTGGCGCCGGTTAAAAAAGCTTTGCTGCGATGGTGAAATCCCCACTTGTTACTCACCGGTAAATGCAGCATCAAAGGATATCAATGAAGGTTTAAAATCAATGGATTTTACAAACTCACATGACTCCTCTGCGCCATGTTCCCTGTCCATGCCGCTGTCTTCCCATTCAACAGAAAGAGGTCCTTTATATCCAATGTCATTCAGGGCGCGGATAACACTTTCAAAATCGATCCGGCCGCGGCCGATACTCCTGAAGTTCCAGTACCTGCGGTTATCACCAAAATCCGTATGTCCGCCAAAAATACCAATATCCCCGGGCACATCATTCCAGTGAACATCCTTCATATGAACATGAAAAATCCGGTCAGCAAATTCATAAATAAACTTTACATAATCAACACCCTGGTAACCCAGGTGGCTCGGATCGTAATTGAAACCAAATGCAGGGTGAAAATCAACCGCTTTAAGCGCTTTTCTCGATGTTTCAATGTCAAAAGCTATTTCAGTGGGGTGCACTTCAAGACAATATCTTATACCAAGGCTATGGTATTCATCAAGTATTGGTTTCCACCGGCGGGCAAAATCACTGTAGCCTTCGTCAATCATCTCCTTTGGGACTGCAGGAAACGAATAAAGCAGATGCCATATTGAACTTCCCGTAAATCCCACAACATTTTTGATTCCAAGACGCCGGGCAACTTCAGCAGTTTTTACCATTTCATCTGCTGCCCGTTGCCGAACCCCCTCAGGGTCACCATCGCCCCATATGTAGGATGGCAGAACAGACTTATGTCTCTGATCCGGATTATCACATACAGCCTGGCTGGCAAGATGCGTGGAAATAGTAAATAATTGCAGGTCATATTTCTTCAACAATTCCCTGCGCTGGTCACAATAAGCCTGATCGGCTTTGTCAATTTCCATATGATCGCCCCAGCATCCAAGTTCAATGCCATCATATCCGAATTCTTTGGTCTTTTTGCACATGGTTTCAACAGGCAGATCGGCCCATTGTCCGCTGAATAAAGTTACAGGTCTTGCCATAGTATTATTATTTTTCAGATTTAAAGAAGGAAGTATTCCTCCAAATTTAGTTTTTATATTTATATACCACAAATTATAACAGTTTTCAATAATAAAATGGAAAAACAAAACACAATAGTTGTTAATTTTGCCTGTAATCATTTTTGCAGGTGAAAATTATCCATTTTTTTTTTCTCAGTTTTATAAATCTTTTCAATTATAAAACTAATCGGGAATGGTCGAAAAAATCAAAATAAAGCAACAGCAGCCTGAAAATGCTCAGGAAGATGAAATATCAGCCAGGAAATCAAACACTGTTGACAAATATGCCCTTGTTACCGGTGCCAGCAAGGGATTGGGAAAAGCATTCACAATTGAACTTGCAAAAAGGAAAATAAATCTATTGCTCGTGGCCCTCCCGGAAGATGGCTTGAGGGAATTATGTGCAGACCTCGAAAAAAATTACCAGATAAAATGCCATTATTTTGAAACCGATCTTACCAGGAAAAATGGTATTGATGAGCTCATCAGATGGGCAGCCGGCAGATACAGGATTAACATTCTAATCAATAATGCAGGCATGGGGGGATCCAGGGAGTTTGAACTTGCTGAAAAAGACTACCTTGACAAAATGATATCGTTGAATATAAGGGCTCTGACCCTCATTACGCACCAGTTGCTGCCCGAACTGAAATCACATCCAAGGTCCTATATATTGAATGTAGCGAGCATGGCATCATTCACTCCGATGGGCTACAAAACTGTCTACCCGGCTTCCAAGGTGTTCGTATTGTATTTTTCGCGTGGCTTATGCCAGGAGCTTAAAGGAACAGGTGTGATTGTGAGCGTTGTTAATCCTGGACCGATGAAAACGAACAAACAGGTAATAAAAAGAATTAATAAACTCGGAACCTTTGGAACGATTGGTCTTCTGAGTCCCGGATATGTGGCATCCAAATCAATTGATCTAATGTTCAAAGGAAAACCGGTTATTATCCTGGGCTGGTTGAACCGCCTGAGCTGGCTGGCAATGAAAACTGTCCCCGCCTGGATCCGGCTTCCATATATAACAAAAAGGATGAAAAAGGGTATCACCATGTCGAATTAATAGCCCTGACCATGAGTAAAGTACTGGTAACGGGAGCCAACAGCTTTCTTGCGGGCAATGTCATTATCGAGCTTCTCAGCAGGGGGTATCGGGTAAAGGGTATGATAAGGAAATCTGCCTCTTTAATTACCGGACATACAAATCTGGAATTATTTTATGGAAACATCACTGAAGAGCCGGATGTTATTAATGCCTTGAAGGGATGTGACATTGTGATACATACGGCAGCAGTTACAGATCAGTCAATAGCAGATTACAATATTTACGAAACTATAAACATAGGGGGAACCAGGAATATAATAAATGCAGCTATAAAGCACAGTGTAAAAAAAATCATTTATATCAGCACAGCCAATGCTTTTGGGTACGGCACCAAATCTGAACCGGGCAACGAAACAATGCCTGCAAGGTTTCCCTTTACACTTTCAGGTTATGCAAGAAGCAAAATGAGGGCCCAGGAAATTATACTTGAAGAATTTAAGTTATCAGACACCAGCGTGACTGTTGTCAATCCGACCTTCATGATTGGTCCAAATGATCAGAAGCCGGGTTCTAACCGGATACTACTGCGGGCACTTGATAAAAAACTCCTTTTTATACCACCCGGCGGCAAAAACTTCATACACGTCAGGGACGCAGCGATTGGAACATGCAATGCCATTGATATGGGAAAAGACGGGGAATGCTACATTCTCGCAGGTGAAAACCTCTCCTACAAAGAGTTTTATTTAAAAATGGCTGAGGTTACCGGGAAAAATCCCGTTAATATCATAATCCCTGAAGGACTTCTCAGGCTGAGCGGGTTTGCAGGCAATGCCCTGAGAGCTGCCGGCATGAATACACAGGTTAGTTCAACCAACATGAGAATCATCAGTCTCGGGAATTATTATTCCTCAGACAAGGCAACCAGGGATTTGAAACTTCCTCACACATCAACTGAAATTGCAATCCAGGAGGCAATCTCATGGTTCAGGAATAAAAAATAACCGTGCCGTCAGCCTCAGGGTGATCCTGCCAGCCGGACAGGATATTTTCATAAAAAATTGCAACATACAGGCAAGCCATGATTTTTTGAAATTCCAACCTTTTCGTTTCCGACCACGTCATACAAGCAGAACAACATTCTTAGCGCTAAGGCAGCTTAGTATAGCGTAAAGTTTTGCACTTAAACTAAATTTAGATTAAAATGAAAATGAAATTACAGAGAACCATTAACAGAATTTTGACTTTAATGCTGCTCGGAATTATGGTGTTATATACCGGTTGCAAGAAAGACGACGAAACCATAGCCATATCAGAAATCCCCACGATTGCCAGTGTAATTCCCGGCGAGGGGACCATCGGCACCGAGCTTACCATAAAGGGTACTAATTTTATGGAAAATGCTGCGGTTTACATAGGCGACAAGGCTTCTGCCCAGGTCGAGGTATTTTCAAGCACTCTTATTTATGTTAAAGTCCCTTCCGGTATCCCGGCACCTGATATTTTGCTGTCTGTAAAAGTTCAGAATCCTGGCGGAGGAGAAAAAATATTGAACAATGCATTTAAAGCCATTAAGCCAGTCCTTTCCTTTGTTAACAGTGCTACCAGGCCTTCGGGAAATATCGGCAGCACTATCATCCTGGAAGGCAAAGCCTTCGGTGATGTTAAGGGCGAAGGGGAAATATTGTTCTCAGACGGAGCAGGAGGAACTATAGCTGCAACAGTGGACGGGATTGATGACTGGACTGATGAATTCATAGTCACCACAGTGCCTGGCGGTGCTGAAGATGGCCCGGTAGTGGTTAAAACCGGAACCGGCAATAGCAACGAGATACCTTTTAAAGTAACCACTGCCGCTGTATTTAGCCCCTCCACTATCCAATGGACGGAAACCACGCAACTCCCTGCTGCAGTAAGCGGCCATAAAGCTTTACCAATAACATTGGAAGATATGGCCGGTGTTCCTGACCAATACGTTTTTGTTTCAGGCGGCCGCACTGCAGATGGCGATGCATCGGACCAGGTTTTAGCGGGGCTGATCAATTCCGACGGTACAATTACCTCCTGGAACAATGCCGGCAATCTGCCTGCACCACGTTCATTTCATGCCTCGGTTGCAGCAACGCCCTTTAACTCGAAAGTGGATGGTTCGGGATACATTTTCATATTGGGGGGGATAAATTCTGACGGGGTCACTGTTTCTGATGTTTCCGTGGCTGCTTTAGATAATGATGGCGCCCTGCAGGGATGGGGCAGCGCAATGGCGTTGCCTGAAGCACTGCACTCTGCGGGAGCTGTCATATTCAGGAGCGCAATATACATAGCCGGAGGGGCTGGAGGCGACAACTCCCCCGTTTCCAAAGTATACAAATCTAAAATAAACGAGAACGGAACACTCGATGAATGGGAAACATTACCTGAACTGCCTTCCGGGGTGGCTTATCACGGCTTTGTATCATTTGGCGGGTATCTGTATTCCGTTGGTGGTGAAACGGGTATTGCAGAGCCGGACCAGGGTAGCCAGAATACCGGCACCAAACAGATATTTTATTCAAGGATTAATCTCAGGACCGGGGAAATTGGCGAGTGGCAGGAAAATCCTAATTCCATCGGCAAGGAAAGGAGCAAGCACAGCACATTGATACTGGGAGGAAGTCTGTTTATTTCTTCAGGGTTGTACCAGGGCTTAACCGGCAATACCGGAGGATCAAGTGAGAATTATTACGCGAATATCAATTCAGACGGTACAATAGGCACTTTTAACGGAGCTACAGGCTCCAATACCTTGTTCATCAAAACGGGAAACAACCTGTTTAACCAAAGCGGCATCAGTTATATAGATTCTGATGGTGTTGCCCATGTTTTGATAACGGGTGGGGCAAAAGTCGGCTCTCCTTCGACCAAACTTGATAACGTTTTGTTCTACTAATCAATTATCCGGGATCCATGCAGGAATATGCCATGGCATCTTCATAAACAGTTCACTGATATTTATGTATTAAAAGGCAGGCCATTGAGTCTGCTTTTTTTTGTATATACAGGGTGGTTAAACCTGTATTATTTTATAAACCGGATAATATTTGAAACTTACTGTTTGGAGGATTTCCCTTAAAATACTTCCTTTGTCGTTTGCATGGTAAAATAGCGAATGGAATATATTAAATCTAAACCCACTGTAACCATCTCAATGTCAGTAATAAAAGAAGCGAGTTGCCGGAAAAGCCATGTCAGGATACCAGGATTCCAACCTTTGTACTAATAATTTCGTTCTTATAATGAAAACATAAATTTCAAAATTCTAAAATATGTTTTATGAACAAGGGAAAACTCTTACCCGTACTTTTACTCCTGCTGCTCTTTTACTCATGCCGCAAAGATGAGCTGACGCTTCCGGCAAAGGTAATTTTTGCCTTCGAGCTTATCGCTCATGAAGACGGAGTGAACCTGAAAGGCGGTCCTCCATTTAATCTCCCCGGCAGAATTACGGTGAACCAGGGAAGCCTGACAATCGCGTCTGTGGAATTTGACGGACGAAGGGATGAGGGCAGGGATGTGTTTTTTGTATCAGACCTTCGGCAGCCCATTGTGGTAGATCTTGAAAACGGAACCAGCAGTAACCCCCTGAGCTTTGATATACCCCAGGGTATATACAATATTATTGAAATTCACCTGGAGCTTGGAGGTGATGGCATGATACCCCTTGTGCTTGAAGGAAAAATCAACCAGGGAACACCGAATGAAATACCCCTGAGGTTCGAACATAATATTCGCGAAAAATTCAGGATAAAAGCAGAACCCGGTCAGGGCTCAAAGGTCGTGTTGAGAAAAGACACACCTTCAAACGCCAGGATAATAGTAGATTCCAGGTCAGTATTCCAGTTTGTAAACCCCTCGGTTTTGAAGGATGCCATCGTTTCAACAATAAACGGAGAGGAAGTCATCCTTATAAATTCAATCACAAATAACAGTATATTCAATAAAATGGCAGACAGGCTTGAAAAATCATTAAGCGTAATTATTGACTGAAACTTATGGACACAACCGGTTTCAGTGAAGACGACATACTTTCCGGCTGCCGGAAAAACGACAGGCGATCGCAGGAATTGCTGTACAGGCATTTCGCAAAAAAAATGTATTCAATATGTTTAAGCTATGCGGGTGAACGCCCCCTGGCCCAGGACATGCTCCAGGAGGCTTTCGTGAAAGTATTCAACAATATAAGCGGTTTCACTAATGTTGGCTCGCTAGAAGGGTGGATAAGGAGGATAGTAACCAATACTGCCATCGATTACGTAAGAAAAAGAAAAAGAGGTGTGAATTTTGCTGAGATGGAATCGGTTGATTCCAGCCTTCATACTCACAACCCGGCACTTAACATTATGGGCTTTAACGAGCTTATGAAACAGGTGGGACGTTTGCCTGACGGGGCACGGTTAATTTTCAACATGTATGCCCTTGACGGGTTTACACACAGGGAAATAGCAGATAAGCTGGCGATCACAGAGGGGACATCGAAATCACAATTCAACAGGGCAAGAAAGTTGCTGATAAGCTTTATTGGTAATATAAATCTTTTATAAAATGGATTTCCTGAACTGGTATAAACATATGATTGAATCGGCTGATCAGGAACCCCCTTCTTCAGCATGGGAGGAGATACAAAATGAGCTCGATGTGGAGGTGGTGTGGGCGGGCATTAATGAGGAATTACAGGGAAAAAGAAGAAGGATATTATTCTACCGGATATCGGCAGCCGCAACCTTATTGCTTTTAATTACAGCGGGTGCATTTTTCTTTACAGGGATAACCGATCAGGCACAGGGGGGGTTTACAATACACGACGGTCAATTTCCGGAGCCTGTTTCCCCTTATATGATCAGCACCAGCCAATCGATTGTTGCCGGATTGACTGTTGTCAATGATTTCCCGGAGTTGAATTATCCTGAGAGCATCGAAAAAATTACCTCTTCCCGGGAAACGGAACCCACGGCCGGTATGGATGAAATAATCCTGCACAGGCCCCACCTAGAACATAATACTGATCCGGAAGGCTACCTGTTAAAAATGGGTAGCCGGGATAATGTCTCCCAGTATGAAGAAACCACGGCAAAACACAAAACAGGCTCCCCGGCCGGATACTACGCGGGATTATCTGGTCACCTGGGCAATACCTGGCTGTTAAACCACAAGACTCTGCAGGGTTTGAGGAGCGAGGAACTGACCGCCTCACTGCCTTCATTTGGCTATAGCTTTGGGATCCTTGCAGGCAAGTCAGTCAATAACAGGCTTGATATCCAGGCAGAAGCCTTTTTTATTACCCGGACCAGCCAGAATTACAATGAATATATGCACGGGCAATATATAAACAACAGTTTGCAGTTTGTTTATTCAAGTCTTACCCTTTCCGCAAGGTGGTATTTCACCGGCTCGGGTATGCCCGGCCGTCATGCTATATTGTTTGGAGCATATGCCGGAATACTCAGAAATGCGTTGCAGGATATGAACGGAGAATCCTTTTCACTTAAAAATGAGTATAACCCGGCAGATTACGGCATAATTACAGGCTATGAATATTTTCACGCCCTGGGAGACCAGCTAATGCTGGGAACCGGCTTTCAGACAAAATACGGGTTGAATAATATTTTTGCCGGAAATGAAGTAATACCCTATTACCTGAACAATACACGAAATGCCTCCATAAATTTGATACTCTCCCTGAGGTATAACCTGAAATAATTTTCTCTCCGCCCTGCGAAAATTTTAAGTATCCTCCAACCTTTTTCCCGGAGGTGTCGTCTTACATATAAAGAAACAGTTTTGGTAATTTAAATTTAAAATCTCATGAGAAAAAAAGTTATTTTATTATCAATGGCATTACTTCCTTTGTTCATGTTTACAGCCTGTGAAAAAGAAAACGGCACCAAAGGAACATTAAATCTTTCCATTACCGATGCACCGCTGGATGCTGATGGAATCACAGGAGTCTTTATTACGGTATCTGAAATTCAATACCACACCAGTGAAAACGGCTGGAAAACATTTACCGATTACGAAGGCCCGAAAACTTTCGATCTTCTGGATCTTCAAAGGGGTAAATCAGAAATGCTCGGAAGCTTTGAACTCGAATCAGGCAACTATACCCAGATAAGGTTTATGCTCGATGCCCCCGCATCAGGAACGGGCGCGCAATCCAACCCCGGATGTTACCTGGAATTCACAGACGGGACGACCAGAAACCTGTTTGTACCCAGCGGTGCTCAAACAGGCTATAAAGCAGTCGGAGCCTTCTCGGTTCCTGCAAATGGCTCGGTGAATGTAACGGCTGACTTTGATGTGAGAAAATCTGTTGTCAGAGCCGGTGCTTCAGGAAAATATATTCTAAAGCCAACTATCCGCCTTGTCGTTGATGACCAGGCAGGGCAGATCGCCGGGGAAGTGCTGAATATACCTGAAGGAACCGGGGTTGTGGTTTATGCCTATAATGCCGGCACTTATGAAGACACGGAAGCTGAGGATCCTGCTGAAGAGCAGGCAAGGTTCCCGAACGCCGTCAGCAGTGATATAGCAGATCAGGAGGGAATGTATTACCTGGCATTCCTTGCCCCTGGAGCATATGATCTTGTTGTGGCAGCAGTTACCGATGGTGAATTCGGAGAGGTGCTGGGCGTGGTGGAAAATGTTATCGTTGAAAGCGGTAAAACCACCAGTAAAACCATTGATCTTGAAGAGCTATAGTAGTATCCGGTTTATCAGAAAGAATATAAGCTGATACCATTTTTTAAGGGCAGGCTCCGGGAGCCTGCCCTTTTTCGATTTAAAAAAATCATCAAAAGCATTCTCAGTTTTAATGATCTTGCTATATTGCACTTTTTTACCCCGGACAGGATAATCCAGATACGGTATAAACAAATTGCAGTACAATGGAAACCAACTATCTCACCGACATAATGCTTCCCCTTTCCCTGGCAGTTATAATGCTAGGAATGGGCCTCTCACTCGTACCCTATGATTTTAAAAGGGTTGTGCTTTATCCCAGGGCAGCATCTTTGGGTATCCTCAACCAGATAATCATACTCCCGGTTGTCGGTCTTTTTCTTTTATGGCTCTCCGGACTAGGCAGTCCGGAACTTGCTGTAGGCATAATGATACTTGCAGCCTGCCCGGGTGGCCCGACTTCCAATCTGATCAGTCATATTTCCAGGGGCGATACAGCACTTTCCATCACCCTGACAGCCATTTCCAGTCTTGTGGCAGTAGTTACCATCCCCCTGATCGTAAACCTGTCACTCAGGTTTTTCATGCAGCACGGAGAATACATACCCCTTCCGGTCTTCGATACTATTATCAAGCTTACCCTTATAACCCTCCTTCCGGTATGCCTGGGCATGATCATCAGGGCAAAGGCAAAAACTTTTGCGGTTAAAATGGATAAGCCAGTTAAAATTGTTTCAGGTGTACTACTCTTCCTGATTATCTTTGCCGCCATAATGAATAACAGTGATATTTTTTTAAGCTCCTTTGCAAGCGTGGGACCCATAGCACTGTCTCTCAACGTGGTAATGCTAATTATTGGGTTTCTTTCCGCCCGCTTCCTCAGGCTCGGAAGAGCCCAGAGTATTACAATATCAATAGAATCCGGCATACAGAACGGAACACTTGGAATCACAATAGCCAGCACATTACTGCATAACGATGTAATGGCAATATCGCCTGCTATTTACAGCCTTATTATGTTCATGACATCCGGTTTTATAATAGCATATACAAACCTGGGTATAAAAAGATTGGAAATTGCAGCCTGAACAAAACAGCATGTACAGCATCATTGACATTGAAACCACGGGTGGCAGCCCGAAAACAGAAAAAATAACAGAGATTGCCGTCTTTGTCCATGACGGCACCAAGGTGGTGGAAGAGTTCAGCACACTGGTCAACCCCGAGAAATATATCCCGGCTTTTATAACGAATATAACCGGAATAACCAATGAAATGGTAGCCACAGCTCCAAAATTTTACGAAATTGCCAGAAATTTACTTGACCTAACCGAGAATAATTTCTTTGTGGCCCATAATGCAGGTTTTGATTACGGCTTTATCTGTGAAGAGTTCAGGCAGCTCGGTTACACTTTCAAAAGGGAGAAGCTTTGTACGGTAAAACTGAGCAGGAAGCTGATTCCTGGCCTCCGTTCCTACAGCCTGGGCAAGCTTTGCCACGAGTTGAATATTACTGTATCAAACCGTCACCGGGCACGTGGAGATGCCCTGGCAACCGTAAGCCTGTTTGAAATGCTCCTTGACCATTATGCTGCAGAACATCCACTGCACAAAACCATGTTCAGGAACCTTTAAAAGGGATTTTTCAGTTTTTAAGAAAAAGCTTCTCTGCCTCGATCATTCCTTCTTTTTTACCCAGGTCCATCCATATTGATTCATTTTCCGGGTATCCCCTTATAAAATTCTCCGCGGCAAGCCTCAGATATAATTCTGCCAGCGGGAAAGCCCCTCTTTCAGTTATAAGACCGAAAATTTCAGGACTGACTACCTGAATCCTGCTGAAAGCAAAGCGTTGAAATTGCATGCTACCGGGACCAACCAGCCTGGTCTCCCCTGTCTCTATGTTTTCCCAGCCACACAGCCGCATATTATCATTAAAAAGCATAAATTTTGAACTTTCCCTGCTGCGGACGACCAGGGTGGCCAGGGCCCCCGATCTGGCATGATCATCATAAAGAACACCCAGATCAATGTCACTGAGGATCTCCAGGTTATAAACGAGAAATGGCCTGTCATCATTAAAAAACCATTGCACCCGTTTTAGTCCACCGCCAGTATCAAGCCGAAGATCTGTTTCATCCGACACTTCGATGCTGATCCCGAAATTATCGTTCCGGTTCAGGAAGTCAATTATGCGGTCGGCAAAATGGTGTACATTTACGATGATTTGACAAAATCCCGAATCAGCCAGGCGTCTGATAAGCATACCAAGCAACGGTTCGTTATTTATCCTGACAAGAGCCCTTGGTCTGTCTGATGGCAGAGGAAACGGTTGTCCTTCAAGTCCGGCTGTAAAGATCATTGCCTTCATAGCGGTCAGGAATAAACTAAATTTTAACAGGTTTACACAAGAGCTTCCCGCGAGTAGACTTTAAGTTGCATTTAGAACACAGATACTTCATATCAACCTTTTCTGAAACTATTTTACCCTTTTTCTTTTTTTCACACTTCTTATTTGCCATTTGCCCGTTACTGTTAAATGCCGGATGAGTCAGCCGATATGCATTGGAATACAGATAATATGAAATGTAACAGCCTACTTAAGTGACTTGTCGTCCGGAAATTCCTCCCGGAACAATACCCAGTATTCCCTAATTGTGGTTTTGATCTCCCGGTGAAGCAAAAGCAATCCAACCAGGTTGGGGATGGTCATAAAAGCAATGGTAATGTACGACAACGTCCAGACTATAGTGGTATCGGTAAAAGCTGCAAAGAAAAACATGGCAACATACACCATCCTGTAATAGGGCACATAAGTAGTTCCCATAAGGTATGTCACCGCCCTGTCGCCGTAATATGACCAGGAAATGGCTGTTGAAAATGCAAATAATAAAAGCCCGATGGATACTATATACTGCCCGTAGTTGCCAAAGTGGCTCCTGGTAAATGCCTGTGCAGTCAAAGGGGCACTATGTATAAGCGATTGACCGGAAAAAGTAACGGGAACAGCCGGGCCCGACAATCTCCCGTTATGGATAGTGACCACGCCACTGAAAGGCTGATCGCCCAGCGTAACTTTTACATCCATGGCCACAGAACGTGCATGTATAATAGTTATTCCTTCTTGTTCAATCCTGCCGTTGTCTATTTTCAGAGCCCCCGTATAAAACGGGGGGGGAATTGCGCCGTCTATATAATAGGATAGCCGTTCCCGGTCCTCTGCCCTGTTGTCATCATATTCGCCCTGGAGAATCACCATGTCAGTAACCTGAAAGACGTTATCGACTTTTTCATTCCAAATTCCCGAAGACAGAAGAACCAGTCCGGTAATAGTACAGATAACTATGGTATCAATAAAGGGTTCAAGTATGGCAACCATCCCCTCGGAAACAGGTTCGTGAGCCCTGGCTGCAGCATGGGCTATAGGAGCAGAACCCTGTCCGGCTTCATTTGAGAAAAGACCGCGATTCACCCCGAGTTTAAAGGCAAAAATGAAGGAAGCACCAAGAAATCCACCTGTTGCGGCAGTTCCTGTGAATACATTGGCAAAAATTGATACAAATGACGGTATAATATTATCGTAATTATAAACCAGTACGGCTGCAGCGCCAATAAGATATATCAATGCCATACCAGGAACAAGACGGGAGGTAACCATTGCAATACGCTTTATTCCGCCAAGTATGACAAAACCCAGTAATATTGCCAGAATACCTCCTGTTAGAATATGAGGTATTCCGAATGTGGCAAACATTGAATTCGAAATACTGTTTATCTGGGGGAGATTCCCCGTTCCAATAGAAGATAGTATGGTGGCGGCAGCAAAAAACCCTCCAAGCCATTTTCCGGTATTGATCACTTTATTATTGGGAAGCCTCAGGTTGAGGCGTTTTTTCATATAATACATTGGTCCGCCGGCAATCAGCCCCTCCTTATCCTTTTCCCTGTATTTGTGAGATAAGGTAACCTCCACAAATTTTGTGGTCATGCCGAGAAGCCCGGTTAAAAGCATCCAGAACAAGGCTGCCGGGCCGCCCATATGTATGGCAAGTGCAACACCGGCAATATTTCCTGTACCAACAGTGCCCGACAGGGCTGTAGTGAGGGCCTGAAAATGCGATGTATCACCCTCGTCGGTTTTTTTATCAAATCTCCCGGTCACAACCTTAAAGGCATGCTTAAAATATCGGAACTGGGGAAACCGGAGATACACAGTAAAAAATATTCCCGTTCCCACCAGCAGATATACGAACCAGGGGCCGCTGCCGAGGTAACTGTCAACAAGTAAAAGAAATTCATTCAGTCTTTGCATAGCATAATAATGAAATGATAAGATTTCGATCAAATTAAGGCAGCGCTAAAATAATATTTTTTTAATGCAAACCCTTATAGCAATGAATTATCCCTTTCAAGGTAAAATTTATCATCTCTTCATTTAATTCAATGGAATTAGCAACCATTTTTTTTGGTATGTTTCATGGAAAAATTTCTTCGTAAAGCCTGGGTCCAGCACACCTTAATTGCATGCTAATGTGAGGATTTGCGTTCCGTGATAAATATGTTATAAAACAAGAAAAAAATTCAGATAATAATGTAACAAAAAGCCTCCTGGAACGTCTAACAAGTATTCAGGTTAATCTGTACAGTAGTTTAATACAAGCAGCCATACAGGCTGGATAACAGGCAGATTCTTACACTTGTTAAAAAAACTGTGGATTCTTTACGTTTTGGACCCCATCTATGTGCCGGGTCACGCAAAAAGCAATGAAACACTAAATATATTTATCTGTTAAATATAATTCATTGATTATAAACTTGAGAAACCTGATTAAAACGAATGAACCGTCCATGACGATGTTTTCAATATCCTCACACAATACAATGAATGTCACATCTGATAATTATTGATCATTGAAAAATGTATTGCATGTGAGATCGACGAAGTCAATATATTGTTATGGTAAGACCCATAAGACCAATGATTTAATCTAAATATTTCTTATGAAAACATTAATCATAAAATCAGCGGTTGCCCTGGTACTTATCAGTTCGTTCACCAGTGCTATTGGAGGTGAATCAGTCAATTACCAGTCAGGGGATGTGGAGGAAAAACCCCTGGTAATTGAAGACTGGATGACAAGTCAGCAATATTTCACCTGTTCATTTTTAACCGATGCTATCGAAGAGGAAATTATCTTGTCCTCATGGATGCAAAATCCGGCATATTTCTACCCCTTTATGCTGGCCTTGGTAGATGAGAACATTCCTGTTATTGAAGCATGGATGCTTGACCGGGTATATTTTTACCCGCTTATGCTGATTCCGGTGAATGAACCCGGACCTGCAATTGAAAGATGGATGTATATGATGGAATATTTTTATCCTTTTATGCTTTCATCTGAAGACGAACGACCCCCTTCAATTGAAAAATGGATGCTTGACCTGGTGTATTTTTACCCGCTTATGCTGATTCCGGTGAATGAACCCGGACCTGCAATTGAAAGATGGATGTGTATTATGGAATATTTTTATCCTTTTATGCTTTCACCTGAAGACGAGCAAGCGCCTGCAATCGAAAAATGGATGCTTGACCGGGTGTATTTTTACCCGCTTATGCTGATTCCGGTGAATGAACCCGGACCTGCAATTGAGCAGTGGATGCTTGACAAGGGGTATTTTAATCCCTCAAGCCTGACATCAGAGTATTTGGAATTAACATAAGTGAAAAGGGTTGAACTCTGACCGGGAATATGGGGAAGAACCTGTACAATCAAAGCGGAAATGAAACCATGCCGCCGTCCACTGCAATGCTCTGACCGGTTATATATTCATTTTTACCCGACAATAGAAATGCAGCCAGTGCTGCCAGATTATCAGGCTCGCCAAATTTACCGGCAGGAATGGTGTTGATCCTTGCTTTAATAACCTCATCGAGACTTTTACCTTGTTTCCCGGCTATTGTTTCATGAAGTGAAGCCAGGCGTTCGGTGTTGGTAGAACCGGGCAGCAAAGTGTTTATAAGGACATTGTCTTTGGCAACCTCAGATGATAAGGTCTTGAGGTATGCAACCACCGACTGACGAACAGAATTGCTAAGAACAAGTCCCGGAATTGGTTGCTTAACGCCGGTTGATGATATGCTTACAATACGCCCGAACTTTCTTTCCTGCATGATAGGTACAAAATACCTTGCAAGTCGCATAACGGGCATAAACAGGGAATTAAAGGCAGACAACCAGGCCTCATCATTGTGTTCAAGAGCAGAACCCATGGGCGGACCGCCGGTGTTTAAAAGCAGGCAGTCCAGGTATCCAAACCGATCCCTTACAAATTCCTTCAGGGAATCAATATCGCCGGGTTCTGAAAGGTTGGCTGGAAAAACATGAAGTTCACCCCCCTGCCGGCTTATCCTGCCGGCAGCAGTATCAAGATTTTCTTTTGATCTTGATGAAATTATCACATCGGCACCCTCTGAAGCAACTGCAATGGCACATGCAAGTCCAATCCCTTTGCTTCCGCCGGTAATCAGAATCTTTTTACCTGCAAGAAAAAGTTCCATAATTAAATCGGTGTTATTCCATAATGTCCTCGTCGCGTATCACCATAAGGATTGCTGAGTGAGGCACTACAATATATTTTTCCTTATTAAACTCTATCAAAAATGAATTTTCCTGTAAATAAACAGCAAGGTCTCCCGGACGAACCTGCAAGGGAAAATAATTCTGTTTTTCATCGCTCTTCTTCCATGGTTCCTGTGCTTCCGGAAGGGTTGGTATAGGATAACCAGGTCCTGACTTGATGACATAACCCGAGCCAATTTTCTGCTTGTCTTCAAAACCGGGAGGCAGAAACAGCCCTGACCTGGTTTTTTGCTGTGGGCTTTTTGGCTTCAGCAGTACCCTGTCGCCAATTACAATAAATTTTTTTACATCTTGGTTATCCAGAAAAAAAGACATTTAGCTTTAAATTGATTAGTTTGAAACTGTTGTGCCCGACAGGCCAAAGTTAATAAATCCGTTGTTTAATGCCAACTGAAAAGGGCCGGCAAATGCCGGCCCCCGATAACTGTTTTTCGACTTCCTTAAAGATCAAAATCCGCGTTTTCGTGTTATATAGGTTGCAATATTTTCAACATTATCAATCCAGATTCCATTGGCCGGGTCTGTCGCATATTCGCAGATTGCCTCGATAACATTAATATAGGAAGTATAGATGTCACCTGTACCTTCTTCGCCTACTTCATGCCCGCCAAGGATCAGCCAGGCGCCCCTTCGTTTTGCCGATTCAATCACCTTCACTATTTCGTCAAATGATCGGGCATCCAGTGGTATGCCGGTGAGCTGGGCCATATCAGAGAAGACCGGATCATTAGGCACCTCATCAACCCATCCGCGCCCGGTTTTAAACATTGAAGCAACCACCGGAATATAGCTTTGGGTCTCTACTCCCCTTCCAATAAATGTTTGACCACAGGGATATGCAAAAGATACTGGCATCACACCCAATGTTTGGTAAATCAGCCTGTTGGCAGAATCAAGTTCCATTCTCATTCTCTCAAGCGTATAATGGTCTTCAAGTGAATTATTAATAGACCAGGTGTGGTTGCCTGAACAAGGATGCCTAAGGGAATGATTCCCGATTTCATGGCCGTTGCTGATCGCCTGTTTCCAGCCATCAAGTCGCATCATCATGCTTCGCGGACTAACATAGAAGGTGCCTTTAACGCCATACTTATCAAGCAAGGGTATCCCTTTATCCACCTGGCTGGTGCGGGCATCATCAAACGTAAGACTCAGGGCCATTTTTTTTCCTTCGGGCCATGAAAATTCAGATTCTTGCTGAGATGCTGCCTGATAATCCTGGGCAAAGGAACTTTTTATTATCAGAGCCAAAATAATCACCATAACAGTAATTACCCTTATATTAGTTGTCTTCATATTCTAAAATGAGATAACTTTGATTAACTGACAACCTTATTTTATGCACTTCTGTTAACAATCCGCATCACCCGCTCAACATTGTCGTCAACCTCATGAATATGCTCCATTCCCAGGGTCACACAATGAACACCGCCCCCGTTTAAAACATAATTCAGGGATTCCTCACGTTCC
>SLJO01000099.1 GCA_007135095.1 Bacteroidales bacterium
CGGCGGCAAGATTTTTATGGATGAATTTGATTTTCCTGTAATAGGCATGCCCGGTACCGTTGATAATGACCTTTACGGAACCGACTATACCATTGGTTATGATACAGCTGTTAATACAGTGGTATCTGCAGTGGATAAACTAAGGGATACTGCCCATTCGCATGACAGGCTTTTCATTGTTGAGGTGATGGGACGTGATGCCGGTTTCATTGCCCTGCGAAGCGGTATAGCCAGCGGCGCAAAAAAGATTTTGATACCCGAAACCAAAACACATATTGAAGAACTTCTTGAGAGGCTGCAAAAGGGTATTTCCCAGGAGGATGCTTCTGCAATAATTATAGTCTCCGAGGGTGACGATTTCGGTGGTGCCATGGAAGTGAAGAAAATTGTTAATGAGCGTTTTCCCGATTACGGGGCGCGTGTTACCATACTGGGCCATATCCAGAGAGGGGGTAGTCCGACCGCATATGACCGCATACTGGCAAGCGGGCTGGGCTACCAGGCTGTACTTAGACTAATGGACGGAAAGAGGGGCGAGATGGTAGGATCGGTAAACAGGGAGATAGTATTCACTCCGTTTGAGAAAACAATCAAACATCACGATAAAATCAATATTGAGCTGAAACATATTGCTGAAATACTTTCCCTGTAAAGTTTAACAGCACCGATCGCATCAGTTACTGGCCGGTAACTCCTGCCAGAATTGACAATCTGAAAACAAAATTATTTTCGCTGGTCCACATATCTGTATCTGGCATGTTTTTCAGTCTACGAGCCGGTAGTTTACCCTTATCCAGCTATTTATGAAATTGGATTCTTCCAGGTAATCAGCCTGTCTGTATCAGGAAGTTTATAGGTTCATGCACTCACAAAGCTAAGCGCCTTTATAGACGGCTTCCATCAGGCCTTTCATATATCCAACGGCAAACAGCAGACCAAGATCGGTATAACCTCCACCAACATCTTCATAACCGGTAATACTAGGCACATGATCCGGACGTATAGGGCCGTTAAACCCTACCTCATAATATGCTTTCATCGCCTCGTACATATCATTAGGACCATCATCATGCCACACTTCCCTGAAATTTTCAGGGGTACCGCGTGTATCCCTGAAATGAACAAAATGAATAAGGCCCCTTTCACCGAACCATCTTATGCATGTTGGCATATCGACCTCCAGTCCCATGCTGGAAAAGCACCCCTGGCAAAAAGTAATGCCGTTATAGGGACTAGGATACATATTCACGAATCGTTTAAGATTTTCAAAAGAAGTGAGTATGCGGGGGATACCCCGTAACCTGGCAAGTGGCGGATCATCGGGATGAACCGCCAGCTTCACCTGGTATTGTTCTGCAACCGGCACAACGGCATCCAAAAAATACTGTACATTGTTCCAAATATCCTCATGAGTAAACTGATCACCATAGCTGGTAAGTTCAGTATCAGCATCAGCAATATTAAATGCTGTAACAGTTGATCCTCCTCTATCCTCTACCGCCATACTGGTCCTCGACCAGCCTATAGCCGGCATCCAGTTATAACATATGACATCCTGACCAACTTCAGCACAAGCTTTGATCATAGTTATAAACCGCTCGAGCTCTTCATCCCTTCCATCAAGTCCTAAATGCACGCGTGGCTGAGAAACCCCTTCCAGAACTGTCCATTCCAAACCGATATTGCTGAACGCCTTGGCGGTAGCCTTAATATCCCGGCCTCCGCCACTAACACCCCCGGTAACACCCATCATTTTACAAAGCTGAACTCGTCTAAGGTTGCGATCCACCCCCCAATGTGCCACTGAGAGTTTCATCCACTCAAAAGGCCCGTCATCCTGCCTTTCTATCTTTCTGTTAGATTTACAAGACAACAATGGACTCAATCCAACTGTTGAGAGCGCAGCAATTGAGGCACTGTTCTTTAAAAATTTTCTGCGAGAGTTTTCCATAATTGCCGGGAAATTTCTATTTAATTCGAATAACTATTCAATTAAAAAGGAACGCTTTCAATCAAAGAAGTTCTTGTCTTCTTCACGAAGATGCTTTCTCGCCCTGCTTACAATAAAATCAACACCCATTCCGGGTCTGTCCCACACATCAACAAGTCCGTTTTTAACTACAGGGTCTGGCAGACCTTCAACAATATCGCACCACCATACAGGATCGGGATGTGAATATTCGAAGGCAATATAATTCTCAGGCATTGTGGCACCGACCTGCACATGTGCAGCCACACCCAACACTCCGTTGAAAATACCATGAGGTGCAATTTGAATTCCATAAAGATCAGCAAATTCGGCCACCCATTTCAGCTCGGCAATACCTCCCATATCGGCCGGGTCGGGACCCAGGATATTGACAGCATGCCTTTCAATGAGCTCGCGGAAATTTTGTCTCAGGTAAAGCTGTTCCCCGGTATGAATGGGTACTGATGTACTTTCTGTAAGCCTGCGATAGTCATCAGCCAGCACATAGGGTGTATAATCGCCTGTGAGCATATCTTCCAGCCACATAATGTTAAAAGGCTCAAGTGCCTTTGCCACGCGAATGGCATCCGACAACATGAAACCCGGACCACAATCCAGTACAAGGTCATGATCATCTCCCAGCCCTTTTCTCATAGCTTCCACGTGCTTGGTAATATATTTTATACCCGAACCAGTAAGGGGACCACGATAATAAAAATAATCCCTCGATCCTTTGGCCGCAGGGGATATATTTCTGTAGGTAAAATTTGGAACCTGACTTGGCATGGGGCTGTGATAAGCTATCGTACTCTTAATAATTGAAAAGCCGTGTTCGGAATCCCTCACCCTTGCTCCCCAATCGGCATAATCCTGCGGTGTGTTTCCCCATACCGGCATCCTGTGCATTGTCGTACAATAACAGCGAACCTGATCACGCACCTTACCACCCAACAGCTTATAAACAGGCAGATTGGCAGCTCTCCCGGCAATATCCCATAACGCCATCTCAATTGCGCTAACAGCACTGCCCCAGGGCTTGAAACTTCCCATGCGTCGGATCTTCATCATAACCCGTTCTACGTTAGTCGGATCCTCACCAACCAGATAATCTTTGTAAAAAAGCACATGAGGTTTAATATATGATGCTTTTGCTGATTCGATCTGACCATATCCGCTGATTCCCTGATCTGTAACAATTCGTACTATAGGGCTGTTCCCAATCACGGCACATCTTAAGTCTGTAATCCTGATATTGGAAGATGCACTTGATTCCATATCAGAATCATTATTATCCGATGAAATGTATCCTTCAGGATTGTTTCCCAAAAATCCCATCCCCAGTCCGCCAATTGAAGCTTTCTTAAGAAAGTCCCTGCGATTTGAGGCATTAATGTCATTTTCCTTAGAGGAGATAACGGGTTGCTTATTCATAGTTTATAGTTTTGTAATAAATCCTGTACCATAATAAACCAGGGTAACTTCTCATAATCATCAGGAATATACACGCTCAATGAGAGCTTTCATATAACCAATTGTAAAAGCTGAATTGGCATGACGATGTACCATCCCGGGAACGTGGTCTGAAATTATGGGACCACTGAAATCAACATCTTTTAATGCCTCCAGTATCATGTACATGTCAGCATAACCATTGTCAAGAAAAGTCTCCACAAAATGTGGCAGGGGCTTGTCAACGTTCCTGAAGTGTACCTTGAATATCTTGTTTCTTTTGCCAAAGTATTTTATGGTTTCTATTACATCCCTGCCCATCAGTTCACCCCCTTCCAGCCAGCACCCTACACACAGGCAAATCCCAACATTCGGACTGTCTGCAATCTCAAGGGCTCGCTTATATCCGTCAAAACTGCTGAATATGCACCGGGGAATACCTCCAAGCTCAACAGCCGGTGGATCGTCAGGATGGATCCCTATGAACACGCCCGATTCCTCAGCAACAGGAACTACCGCTCTGATGAAATATTCATAGTTCTTCCATAGTTCATCCTCGGTATATTTTCGGCCATGAGTCAACGGACCTTCAAACCTCCTCCCTATCCAGGTGCCGGCATCTGCCTTTTCCAGGTTAAATGCCCGGGCAGGTGCACCGCCCCGGGTAGTTTCACGGGCAGTGCTCCAAATACCATTTCCCATATGGGCATAGGTAGTATAGTTTATGCCGGCTCTGCCAAGGTTACGAATATGAGCCTGATACTCCTCTATCTTTTCATCCCTCCCCGGAAGGTTAAGTACGATCTTGTCCTGGTTATGAACGGCCCAGTTGCCAAACCCCAGTATCTTTATCCCCGCGGACTTGAAAAGCTGTCGGCGACTGTAATAATAGTCATATCCCGCTTTATCTGCATCACACCATAAAACCACATATTCAATTCCCATCTGCTGCAAAAACCTGATATCATCTTCGGATGGTTCAGGTGAAGCCTGGAAAGACAATTTCATAAGGGGCCTGGAGAAACGCCACTTGTCATCCATTCCTGAATCTTTTTCTGAACTTTCCGGCACCCCGAAAATGCCGGATGGCCCTGACCTCATCCCAACTAAGGAAAATGCTGCCAGAGCAGAACTTTTTTTAACAAAATCCCTTCGGTTATTTTTCATAACTATTTAATTTAACTTGCGTTAGAAAAATATAATTTGGCAAACTATTATCTGGAAAACACCTGTGTCCGAAATGCATTTTCAGACTTTTACCGCTTTACTTCTTATGCAGTTGAGTCAATTTCTAATGACATAACTGCCTGCATCATCGCCCGGCAGTAGGCAACATTCCAGGCAACGCCAGTATATCCTCCACTTAGGATATAGGAAGACGTACCCTGGGGATGCTCCTCATCATAGTCGAGCGTCATCGGATGCTCAGGGTAAATGTAATACTTGTAACCAACCCGGAAAGCTTCGCGCATAACAGCAAACATGTTGGCCTGGCCTACATCCATGAAAACTTCTTCATATTTGACTGATGGCTCATGCACGATTACATTACGGTAATGCATATGGTTAATCCTGTCTCTGGTTCCGAAATATCGTAGCACCTCTACAGGATCTTCACCAATCTCAGTCGTAACACCAGGATCAAATGTAATTCCATTAGATGGACTATCAACTATTTCTATCAATCGTTTCCAACCGGAAAGAGAAGCCATTATTTGTTCCGAACCACGACTGATTGCTGCAGGTGGATCATTGGGGTGTAAGGCAAGACGCACTCCTGCTTTCTCAGCTACAGGTATTACCGCCTTTAGAAAATATGTAAGATTTTCCCAAAGCTGCTCCGCACTATATGCCCCTACTTCGGGTAATGGTGGCAGGTTTTTCACAGGACCATAATCAAAGGCGCCTCTGCCTGAACCACCACGTCCATAAGTCCGGTAATAGCCCTCCATCAACCTGTGAGCATACCAATTGTATTCAACTATTGGAATACCTGCAATACCGGCTGCAACAACTGATTCCTTAACATTTTCAATCTCTTCATCACGCCCCTCCCTTCCATATATGGCATTGGGGAATCCACCAATCATCAAATTGATCGTGGCAATCCCCTGTTTCTGGGATTCAGCCATTCTTTCACGCAGGTTCGCCACTGTCCATGGAATCCGGCCGCCGCCACCCAGACCATAATTAACACCAATTTGTTTCATCATACGAAGCATTTGAGGATCCCTTCCAACACCAGCACATAATTTAGGAGTGTCGGGGCCTTCAGTAACAGGCCATTTAACTTGCTTATCATGCAGCCGGGCAACTGCTTTCGGATATGCAGTTAATCCTGATGCAGTGATAACTGATGCAACACAAGCACTTTTTTTAATAAAATCTCTACGATTATTTTTCATCGGTTTTATTAAAATTGTTATGAAAATATTCCTGCACTATAGAGCGAAATACAGTTTTTGAACTAAAATCAATTTCTCTGTCCCGACAAATACTGATTGTATGTATCCCGGCCCTGTGCCGACTTATAAGATGCTAAATAAAATTGGATGGATTTATTAAGGTACATGCTATTGTGCAGCTCCACTGAGATATTTATATTAGTGCTGTTACTGTTTAATTTACATGTACCAGTTAATATTAATAAAAGGACTAGTCCTTAAAGTTATTCTCTGAAGATTAAGTAAATGTAAAGAAATTTTAAACTTATATCAAAATAAATGACCCGGAAAACTCAGAGGTATGATTCCGGCACTAATAAGCATGGCAGAGAG
>SLJO01000281.1 GCA_007135095.1 Bacteroidales bacterium
CTAGCAGAGGGCTCCATGACGCAACGTGCGCACCGTCTGAAGCGAGCTTCATCTCGGGCGCTGGCGCCGCAGCGAGCCGTCTCCAACGAGCCGCCGCGTCGTAGGGCCGCGGCCTCGACTGCCGGCATATTGTTTCAGCCTCATCCCGGGCATTTAATGAATGCCAGTGCAAATGCCCAAACCAGGTTCGGAAGCATAGATGTATCATTCCAAAGGGATGCCGGTACCTTTACCCAGGAGATAAATTCCCCCGAAGGGCTCGGGCTGATAGTTGGAGTGCCGCGGCTGAACCGCGCCGTAAAAAGCGTTAGTGCTGATGATATGATTATTTGGGAAAACGGAAAAGAAAAGGCTAACCCCGGGATCCGGTTTCTTTATCAGGGAGAAGATCACCTGTTTTTTGAAATGAATTCGGGCAATTACCGGTTCCAGGCAGATTATATGCCTTCGGAATAATTAATCATGATTTGCGCGCGCTTTTCCCTCCTGCGCTTTCTGTTTTCCGCATGGTCAAAATGGGCGGTGCCGGGCTGAGTTTCAATCAGGATCCCTTTTTTTTTGCAAAAAGGAAACCGGCTGAAGAAAACCATATGATCGTTCCCGCCAGCATTATATTATTTACCGGTCCCGGCTCGATAATACCCTGCCAGTTGAGAAATGAGGGGACCAGAGTAAGCAACAGTCCGGTTACAGCTGCGGTTATCAGCAGTATTTTCGGCCAGGGAGTCTTTGTTTTGGGAGGCATATTTTTAGGTATAATGATATTAACAATCTGACCTTATACATTTGGCTGTTGCCCGGCAAGGCCCTTGTTCAGATATTTTTGCTGTATAACGGAAAAACCCAGGTACATAAATACAGCCATTACCCAGGAAGGGAAGGGAAGGAAAAACAGTTCGATTCCCATTACCCTGTTGGCTATCAGTGAAATAACCAGCAGAAGCAACCAGGTTATACCTGCGGCACTGTTAAACATTATGTTATGCTTTTCTGCATAATAGCTTTGCAGCCCGGCTTTTTTGAAAAGATAGAAGTCGGCAAATATAATTCCGCCCATTGGTATCAGGATTAACCCGTACAGGGCAACGAAATCCAGCAATCGCATTACCAGGGCGGGAAACATAGCCGCAATGGTCGTTATCAGTCCCGCTAAAAGAGTCACTTTCCATCTTTGCCAGTTCGGCGAGGCCACCTGGAGTGCCAGACCGGCCCTGTACAGCGTTGGGTTGGCCGTTGTCCATCCCGCTATGACCACACAGATTGCGCCTGCCACACCAACAGCCTGGAAGGCTACCGGTCCGGGTGCATCACTGGTGGCTGCTGCATATAGTATTCCCGATGCTATCCATGCAATATAGTGGCCCATAAACATTCCCACAGCAGAGGCGAAACCGTAGTACCACTTTTTGGCATACCTGAAAATGGAAAGGTCTGACATGCCCAGGTGCATTGCTGCATTTGCCAGCCATGTAAAGAAAATCACATGCCAGATGGTGAACTGCGACTGACCGGGGGCTGCCACCCCTGTCCATATGGTATCATTGGCCACCTGCCAGAAATTACCAAGCCCGGGTTCAACCCCAAGTTTCGGGAAACTGTTGAAGGCCGCTGCCACAAAAATAAGGAACATCCATGGTGCTGCGGTCTTTGCGAAACGGGCCAGCGATTCGAAACCCATAATTGCAATTGCAGTGATAACTCCCCCGACACAGATTACAGTGACCACCCATCCTATACTGTTCGGATAAAGGTCCCCCAGCGATGGCATTGTTATATTGAACGGGATGCCCACTGCTGTGGCGGATACTGCAACCATGGCTCCCGCCAGGAAACAGAACATCAGGGCATTGACTATATTATATATGAACACCAGTACCGGCCCGCAGATCTTTTTGAGCTGCCAGTAAAGTGAAAGCCTCTCTTTAACTGCTATGGGGGAGGTGATGAAAGCCCAGCTAAGGACGGCAAGCAGGTTACCTATGAACCCCCCGATAAAGAGATCGGTGACCGATACGCCGTGGGCGACGAAAAGTATGCCAATTACAAACTCAGTACCTGCAACATGCTCACCTGCGTACATTCCAAGGAAATTGCCTATCCCCTGCAGCCTGTCCTTTGTCACCGGAGCCCGGTCAAATTCATAAAGCTTATCAAGTTTGCTGGTGATCGAAGAGACCTTCATTTTATTGGATTGAATGATGTTTTAAACTGATTCTGGCAGATTGACCGCTAAAAATACATAATTAAAATTTACAACAAATTGTTTTTGTGTTTTTTTATCCCGGTCACCACCCGGTGCGGATCCGTACTTTTTTTTATATTTACATACAAGTTAAAACTATTAAAATCAAAATACTATGGAACTCAGGAAATTAGGCAAAAGCAGCATTAATGTTTCCCCCGTCGCATTTGGTGCATGGGCCATTGGAGGATGGCTGTGGGGCGGTGCCGAAAGGGGTGCGGCCGTAAAGGCGATAAGAAAATCTGTCGAGCTTGGAATGACATCGATAGACACAGCACCTGTTTATGGTTTCGGACTCAGCGAGGAGATAACCGGTGAGGCTGTTAAAGGCATGCGTGACAAGGTGCAGATAATGACCAAGTTCGGACAAAAGTGGGATGATGCAAGAGGTAAGTTTTATATGGCCACCAAAGACAACCAGGGTAAAAACATTGATATTTACAGCTATTCCGGGAAAGAATCAGTAATAAAGGAGTGTGAGGACAGCCTGAAAAGGCTTGGCACCGATTATATCGACCTTTTTCAGATACACTTTCCCGATGCCACCACTCCTGTGGCAGAGACCATGGAGGCCCTCAACCAGCTGATGGACCAGGGAAAAATACTGGCGGCCGGGGTTTCAAATTATGATGTTCCCATGATGGAGGAGGCCGGGAAAGTGACAACAGTGGCATCAAACCAGGTTCTGTACAGTATGCTCAGCAGGGGTATTGAAAGGGAAGTAGTGCCTTACTGTATTGAAAATGACATAGGCATACTGGCCTACAGTCCGCTGCAACGTGGATTGCTGACCGGCAAGTTCACCCCCGGCCACAAATTCAAGGATGGTGATGCAAGAGGAGGCCTGGTATGGTATAAGAAAGAAAATATAACCAGGATAAATAATTTCCTCGATTCTCTCAGGCCGCTCGCCGATTCAAAGGGGGCAACGCTGGCACAGCTGGTATTGAGGTGGACCATTGAGCAGCCGGGTATAACATGTGCCCTGGCAGGTGCCCGGGATCCGGAGCAGGTTGCAGAAAATGCGGGGGCAATGGGCTTTTCACTTGATGATGATGAACTGGCCTTTATTGATAAGGAACTTGGAAAGCTGGAGATTATACGCTGATTTTCACCAACCGGCAAAACTTTTTCTAACCCGGGATGGGTTTTTATAAAATATGGTTACCCCTTAATTTTTCAGGCTCACAAAAGAAACCCGGGACCGGGATCAATTATTTCAAACCTCATATTATGTTAACATTTATTCCCGGCAAGGCAAATCCTTCCAACACCATTTTCCTTGTTTTACTGCTTGTCTTAGTTGTGTCGTTTTCGCATTGCAGAGATACCGGGGATGCAATTGTACATGTCGGCAATGATAAAATAGAACTGGGTTTCGATAAGCGCACGGGTGCCTTTATTGCTTTCAGGGATATGGTAAATAACCAGGACTTCCTGGATGAAAAAGCAGTCACCGGTCTTCCCTGGGTGATTACTTTCCATCAATCTTCCGGCATTGCCGGTATTGATGAAACCTCCCCGTTTGATTTCAGTTATTCGGCTCCTGAGGCCCTGACCCTGGTTTTGGAATGGAAGAATTTTGCCGGAACAGGAAACAGGGACCTGCAGGTGACTGCCAGGATCACACTTGATCAGGAAAGGGCCTTATCGTACTGGAAAATATCCGTAGAGGGCATAAAAGGTGAGAAAATCACCAGTGTTGTTTTTCCCAGGATTGAAGGATTAAAAGACCTGGATGATGAAGAGCTGGCAGTTTCAACCTGGATGGGGCAGCTGATAAAGGAACCAAGAAGCGCTTTGTCAGGGTTGCCGGGAAAGAGATGGGAATGGGCATACCCGGGGTATATGTCCAGCCAGGTTCTTTATTTGTACAATGCCGGAAGAAGCGGTTTTTATGCCTCCTGCAATGATTCCCTGTCCTACACAAAAAACTTTTCATACCGGCTTGATACACTCAATACCCTGGCTTATGAAATGACTAATTTCCCAGGCTTTGATTCCGCGTTAAGCTATTACACTCCATCCTATGATGCCGTAATAGGGGCCTTCAGGGGTGACTGGATCACTGCTGCCGAGCTTTACCGGGAATGGGCTTTAAAGCAGCGATGGGCTGATGAGAGCAGGTTTAAAAACGGCCTGACCCCGTCCTGGCTGGAAAATACAGCCCTGTGGGTATGGAACAGGGGCGAGTCAGATAATGTTCTTACCCCTGCGGTAGAATTAAAGCAAAGGCTCGGGCTGCCGGTCAGCGTTCTGTGGCACTGGTGGCACGGCTGCTCCTATGATGATAATTTCCCCGAGTATATGCCCCCCAGGGAAGGGAAGGAATCATTTATCAATGCCGTAAAAGCAGCCCGTGATAAAGGAGTAAGGAGCCACGTTTACATGAATGCACTGCAATGGGGTGATGCTTCGGCCGACTGGACATCGGGGAAGGTGGAGCCTTATACGGTAAAGGATGTTAACGGAGATATCCGCTCCCATGTGTACAACATATTCTCGGGAAATGCCCTGATAAATATGTGCGTGGGTACGGAATTCTGGCGTGATCACTATTCATCATTATCGGATGATGCAGTTAATATGTATCATACAGATGGCGTATACATGGATCAGACAAATTTGAGCAGGCTGTGTTATGACAGCAGTCACGGGCATGATGTCGGTGGAGGCAATTACTGGGTTGAAAACTCAGGGAAACTAATAAATCAGGTCCGCTCAAACGATTATGGTAACAAACAGCCAATTTTCACCGGCGAGGGGTCTTCTGAAAACTGGCTTTCCCATCTTGATGCTTTTTTAACCCTTCAGGCCAGCATGGAGAGGTATGCAGGCGTGGGGCATACCGAAACCATCCCCTTTTTCCAGGCAGTCTACCATCAGTACGGGATTACCTACGGAAGCTATTCTTCACTGGTAACACCGCCTTATGATGAGCTTTGGCCTGAGGAACATGCTCCCCGCGAAACAGAGCAGCCACTGGATGAGATCTTCAACCGGCAGTTTTTAATGGAGCAGGCAAGGTCTTTTGTATGGGGGATGCAACCGGCAATCTCCAATTATCATGATTTCCTGGCAACAGAGAGGGAGCAGGAAATTGATTACTTATTGAATGTAGCCAGGTTAAGGTACCAGGGACTGAAATATCTGTTGTACGGGAAATTTTTAAGGCCACCGGATATTGCCGCTCCTGAAAAGGAAATTGATATTTCAAGATTGTCCATATATGCAGGGAGAAGAGGGGAAGCGGTAACCTCTTTCAAAAAGAGTGTGCCCTTATTGTATTCAGGGGCCTGGCTGGCCGATGATCACGAGGTAGGAATTGCCCTGGCGAGCATTAGCGACAGTTCCCTGCCCATTGATTTCACCTTTAACACTGGTGACTTCGGCCTTTCTCCTGCAGGTGAGATCTATATTACCGGCACCAGCGGGAGGGAACTGCTGATGTCGTATAATCAGGAGGAGGTACGTGTGGAATTTTCACTTGAACCCAGGGGTCTGCGGATTCTGGAAGTAATTCCCTCGGATCACTAGTGAAATAATCAGATCAGCTCAGGATGAATTTTTGGATACTAATAAATAATTTGGAGGATCAAAATGAGAAATAAACTTGTATTATTAGCTTTGACTGTGATTACTTTATCAGGATGTACAAAAAAGTTTCACAATTCAATACTTGAAGATTTTAACACTTCAGGTTCAAAGTATTTTCGACACAGTACCGGGGGAAGGGGAGCTGAATTCACATGGACATTTGGAGCAGAATCCCCAACAGAACCAGGCAAAAAAGTACTCTTACTCAGAGTTGATCCAGATGATAATCCAGGTGCAGGACGAGGACCGGATATTGTTTCGGAGAAATTTACCCATTTCGGCACCTATTCTGCTCGTATTAAGGTCCCAGACATTAGAGATATA
>SLJO01000259.1 GCA_007135095.1 Bacteroidales bacterium
AAAAAATTAATTTTAATTACTTAAAAAGTTAAACTCACTATACCTGTAATCTTTTGAAAACCAAATGCCGGAAGAAATTATTACTCTCTATCATGCATCCTGAATGATTCATTTTCAGATTGTATAACGGAAACAAACCCAACTACCGGGGAATTGCTGCCGGAAATCAAAAGTTATGCAAAGATAATTTATTATTTACAATAATTATCTATAAATCAGTTTTTCTGAATATTATCTGTTTAACAAATTTTATTAATTTATTATCTTTGGTCCACAAAGAAAAAAAGAAATCATTATGCGGTTAATTGCCAAGTTTATTTTAATTGCTCTTGCTGTAATGGCTATTGCCTGGCTGCTGCCCGAAGTCGAGGTTTATTCTTTCACATCGGCGCTCTGGGTAACCCTGGTGTTATCAGTCCTTAACCTGATAATAAAGCCCATACTGGTATTGCTGACAATTCCGGTGACCATCGTTACCTTCGGATTATTCCTTCTGGTGATAAACGGGCTTATGGTCTGGATAACAAGCGGGTGGATCAAAGGTTTTTTCATTGCCAGTTTCGGCATGGCCATAGTATTCAGCATCCTTCTTTCTGTGGCTACCTATCTTATCGAAAGATTACTGGGTCCGCGTCGCTATTACCGCAGACCATTCTAGGAATTCACAGCCGCGAGACAAGGATGGCCTTCAGCTCATCCTTATCAAGGTTTACCGGGTTGTTCTTTATCCCGGTTTCCATTGCCAGCTTCCCGGCATCATCCCGGGTAATACCATACCGGCCCAGACGGGGGATATCCAGTTCCATGATGAGTTTTTCAAGTTCATCGCACAGTGACATTATATAATAATCATCACTTTTATTCTCTTTTTTACATATCAGTCTGCCCGCTGCGCTGTATTTTTTCAAACAAATGCTGCTGCCGTCTGATCCTTTAAGCTTGCTGATGTTAGCCCTGGTAACGGCTCCCAGCAGGGTTCCGCATATTACACCGTGCGGGATTTTGTAATACCCCCCCAGCACCGATGCGAAACCATGAACAGCGCCAAGGCCTGCATTTGCAAGCGCAATACCGGAAAGCATTGCGGCATAGGCCATGTCAGATCTTGCTGACAGGTCGCCGCCATCCTCTACTGCTTTGCGTATACTCCCAAAGCCCCTTTCCAGTCCGCTGAAAGCCAGTGCGTCAGTCATTCCGGAAGCAGTGGTTGAAGTGAAGGCCTCCAGAAGCTGGGTCAAAGCATCGAGTCCGCTGGCAGCAGTTATATCAGGGGGGCATCCGGCAGCCAGTACGGGGTCGACCACAGCAATATCCGGTGCGAAATTATCGTGCCGGAGGGAACTTTTATGTGCAGGGGCACCCGGGGCGGAGAGAACAGCATTTTTCGTAACCTCGCTGCCTGTCCCTGCTGTAGTGGGTAGAGCAATGAATGGCAGCCTGGTGCCCGGATGTGCTGTCCTGACCGGATTTCCCTCAAGATAATCTGATGTTTTCCCGGGCACGGGGATTATGGCCGAAAGAGCCTTGCCTGCATCAACAACACTGCCTCCTCCTGCTGCCACAATGACATCCGGAGGTTGTTCCCTGAAAACTGAGGCTGACTTATCAATAAAGGTGGTTACAGGTTCGCCTGAAACCGAAATGATGTCATACTTTATTCCTGCTGCATCGAGATCGTATAGCAGCCTTTTACCCCGTTTGCTGTTACTGAACGAGCTTTTGCCTGTAACAAGCAACATTCTTTCACCAAATCTGACAGCCAGTGAAACCGCTTTTTCAGAAGAACCGGTTCCGAAATGAATTTCCGGAATACGGGAGAATTTAAATGCCCCTGCCATTTCCATGCTTGCGCCTGTGTATTTCCCTGAGTTTTTTAAAAAGTTCAACCTCCTCCTCGGTGAGGTCCTCTGGGAGGACAACCCTGAGCCTGACAAACATATCACCATAGACACCCTCCTGGCCGTGCACGGGCATTCCCTTGCCCCTGAGCCTTAGCCTGTTTCCCGACCGGGAGTTTTTAGGTACCGTCAGATTCACTTTCCCTGCAAGGGTATCGATTCTGATCCTGCCCCCCAGCAGTGCCGTATAAAGGTCAACTGGTACCTCCCTGTTCAGATTTTGGCCATCGGGACTGTATTTTTCATCGGGCAGTATCCTTACTTTAATGTAAATATCTCCTCTTTCGCCGCCGGCGGCGGATTTACCTCCCTTTCCTTTTATCCTCAGCTCCTGGCCATCATATGCACCGGGTTTGGTTGTTATCCTGAGCTTTTCCCCATCCACGTCAACTATCCTTGTTGTGCCATGATAAGCCTCATAAAGTGACAATTTCATTTCAGCCATCATATCCTGGCCCTTGATCTTTCTTTCCCCGTATACTCTTTCACCACCCCTGGCACCCGCGCGGTGCCGGCCTCCCATACCGCCGAAGAAGGTATTAAAGAACTCTGAAAAGCCACCTCCCCCAAAAATATCTCCAAAATCCTCAAATTCTGTCTCGTAATGATAGTGCCCTCCTCTTCCGGCTCCCCCGAACTGCGAGGGGTCAAATCCGCCCCTTTGCCCGGCACCGGCATGTTCATATTGCTTCCAGTTACTGCCCAGCTGATCATATTTCTTTCTCTTTTCAGGATCAATCAGTACTTCATATGCCTCGGTCACTTCCTTGAATTTATCCTCGGCACTTTTATTATCAGGGTTCCTGTCGGGATGATATTTGACTGCGAGCTTGCGGTAAGCCTTTTTAATATCATTACCGGCAGCGTTTTTGGATACCCCCAGGGTCTTGTAATAATCCTTGTATTCCATTTCTGCCCTATTTTTCTTATCTGCAACTAATAAGCTTAATAAATTACCCGGCAAAATAAGGACCAAACCTTATCAATATTGATATCCGGTCAAAATGTCGGCGACTTTAAAACTGGTGATATCAAACCGACTGATTTTCATGTTCCGGAAAGAATTGAAGGCCTGCTAACCATGTACTGCAATTTACGAAAATCGCCGACAAATCGCCATATATTGTTTTACAATTATGTAAATGAACACTCAACACACCGGTTATGAAAAAATTTTATATCTTTATCCACTTCATCCCGCCTCAAGGAATTTCTGTAAAAAAAAATCAAATCCAGGTCGTTTAAAAATCCGGGCTGTCCGGGCATAATGAGTTCCCGGATTTTAGATAATAGATTAGATTTTCAGGAAATTACTGTAGCGGCAGCATTTTTTGCTTCCTTTTTTTGCTGCCGAAAAAAAGGAAGAGCAATTTTTCATCTGTCTGTGTGAATTTTCGGAGTGCTCATAAACTAAATTTCATAACTGTGATCGTTATTATATCTCCTGCCAAAAGGCTTGATTTTAAAAGTGAAAACAAGGTCAGCAGACATACCTTACCCCGCTACCTGGACAAATCGGCCGCCCTGATAAAAGAGCTGCTTAAGATACCTCCCGATGAACTGGCTGTGCTGATGAATACGAGCCGCGACATTGCAAATCTGACGTATGAGAGATATTCAAAGTGGAAGACCCCTTTTAATATTGAAAATGCCAGGCAGGCATTGTTTGCATTTTATGGCGATGTATACCGGAGCATGGATCCCGGTAGTTTTTCGGACGAAGATATGGATTTTGCCCAGGACCACCTGCGTATTATATCAGGGCTTTATGGTGTACTCAGGCCTTATGACCTGATCCAGCCATACCGTCTGGAAATGGGCACGGGCCTCAGCACCTCCCAAAGCAGGAACCTCTATGATTTCTGGTCCTCTGCGGTCACCACGTCGGTCAATGAGGATATGAGAAAGCAGAAGGAAAAGGTTCTTGTAAACCTTGCCAGCCGGGAATACTTTATGGCGGTGGATACCGGTAAAATTGAGGGTGACCTGGTAACCCCTGTTTTTAAGGAATATCGCGGCGACAAATATAAAACCGTTGGCATTAATGCCAAAAAAGCAAGGGGGTTGATGAGCCGCTACATTATTCGCAAAAGGCTTGAAAAGGCCCGGGACCTCAAGCTATTCAATGAAGAAGGCTACAGCTACGATGACAACCTGAGCTCCGGCGGGGAATGGGTATTTACAAGGTGACCATTGCTGCCGTTATAAAACCTGCAGCACAAAACCTTTCAGGTATTCCCCCTCCGGGTGATAGATGCTGACCGGGTGATCGGCAGGCTGCGAGAGTTGATGCAATATTTTTACTTCCCTGCCTGACTGCAAGGCTGCCGAATAAACAGCCTGCCTGAACTGCTCCCTTCCTACCACCTGGGAGCATGAAAACGTAAAAAGCAGCCCTCCGGGTTCTATATATTCAACAGCCCTGGCATTGAGCCGCTTGTAAGCCTGAATCGCATTGTTCTGTGACTTCCTGCTTTTGGCAAATGCCGGGGGATCGAGAATTATTATATCAAATTTATCATTGCTGTCCCTGAAATAGTCAAAAGCCTCACTGCAAAATAATTTGTTGCGGGTGTCGCCGGGAAAATTAAGGGCAATATTGTCCCCGGCAAGTTCAATAGCCCTTTTCGAACTGTCCACCGTATGCACCTGGCTGGCACCCCCTCTCATTGCATACACTGAAAATCCGCCCGTATATGCAAACATGTTCAATATCTTTTTACCGGACGAATAATGCTCAAGAAGCTTACGGTTCTCTCGCTGATCAATGAAAAAACCCGTTTTTTGCCCGTCAATCCAGTTCACCACGAACTGGTTGCCGTTTTCATTAACTACAGCCTCCTTCTTGTCACCTATAAGCATGCCATTCACCTGTTTCCGGCCGGCCCTGGCTTTGAGGGCCGGAGAACTTTTGTCATACAGGCTGACAAGTTTATCTCCGAGAAGATCCTGTAAGACACCTGCCAGCTGATCAGTGATGCGGCACATACCTACCGAATGTGCCTGCACAACCACAGAGCCGTCATAATAATCAACTATAAGTCCGGGAAACCCGTCCCCTTCCGCATGGACAAGCCGGAAAACATTTGTTTGCCCCTGCCCCGACAATCCTGAAAAAACCCTGAGATCAAGGGCCTTTTCAAACTTTGCCTTCCAGAATCCATGGGAAGGTTCCGAATAGCTGAAATGAATCATCCTTACAGCTATGGAATCAGATTGATAATGTCCTATTCCCAGGCAATTATTATCATGGGAATATACTGCCACACATTCTCCCTCCTCCGGAGCTTCCGGCATGCTGCCAATTGCCCCCGAGAATACCCATGGATGGGCCCGTTTAAGAGATTGCTCCTTGCCGGGTCTTAAAATTATACTTTTCAAAAAAATAGTTTTATCCTGTTATTTGTATTTTCTGCAGTGCATTGAAAAAATATGCCGCCCTGACGGGTTATTATCGCGGCAATAACTGCTGCCGGAGTATGGCTCCGGATGACAATTGTTTATTCATCGCTGCCGGCAAAATTCTATATTGTCTGGATCAGGTAATACATTGACTGGTATTCTTCACCTATTGTAAAACTAAAAATTCCGTTTTTGTATTCCGATGGGATATACCCGATAATAAACCCCTGGGGATTGATCGAGAATACACGGAGGTTATTTCTGTCGGTTTCAATCGCTATCGCTGCCTGTATTATCTCAACCTGCACCGGACCGTGGCCGACATCTATCTGCCTTCTATGATCCGCATTGTAGATACTGTTGGTATTGTCCGATCTGCCAATAGCTGTCAGCAACATGTTATCGGAACTCATTATCGGCTCATCGGTCAGCGAACTTATAGCCACAGTGGCAAAATCTGTCTTTACATCGATATTCATACAGGTTAGCTGTATCGTGCCTTCCTTGCCGGTAAAACCATAAACCGCTTTGGTTCTGGGGGAATCTATCCAGCCTGTTTGTTTTTCGAGATTCCTGTAAAGCTCTCCTGTATCGGAGAGCACCTCGGCTTCATTAATATCAATATATGTTTCAGATGTACTGATAACGGCATCCGAATTGGCTGTGAAACCCGGCAAAACCGTCTCCACCCTGTGCTTTTCAGCGATCAGCTCATAGGCGCGGCCCCGGGGGGAAAGAATATCAGAGGGTTGGATATTTACGGTCTTTTCTGCGGGACTTACATCTCCTCTGCGCATTATAAGTGCTGCATGATAGAACAGTCCGAACTTT
>SLJO01000198.1 GCA_007135095.1 Bacteroidales bacterium
AGGCGAAGATTACCTGCGCCTTGCTCCTGATGACAATCTTGAAGTAAGAAGATATTCAATTGGTGCCAGCCATAGTTTTGTCGCAAATGATAATCTGCGGTTAAACACTACTGTTTTTGGCTATACAACAACAAGGAACTGGAAAAGGCAGGATTTCACATCTGATCCGGGTGCCTCCAACCTCACCGGGGTGGAGTGGGGGGATGCAGCAATACCGGGAGGTGCCTTATTTCTTAGAAACAGCACAGGCAACAGGAACAGGCAGTTCGAGGTTGCCGGCATAGAACCCAGGCTTAATTTCAGTTATGACTGGAATGGAAGAGAAAACATACTTGATGCAGGAACCCGGCTGCTTTATGAACGTGCATACGAACAAAGAGTGAACGGATCTGCTGCAGATGCTGTTTCCGGCGAGGTCAGGGACGATGAGGTAAGGACCGGTCATGCCCTTGGTGCCTGGGTCCAGAATAAAATGATTATTGATGAAAGGCTCTCTTTTACCGCCGGAGTGCGGACCGAAATGCTTGAATATGAGCGGCATATTGTGCGCAGCAATTTCAATGATGTAAATATCAGGAACAAAACTTTTCTGGCCGAAATAATTCCCGGCATGGGGATAAACTATAATTTTAGCAGGCAAAGTGGATTATTTGCCGGAGTGCACAGGGGTTTTGCCCCTCCACGAATCAAGGACGCAATAAGCAGTGACGGGACCGATATGCAGCTTGATGCCGAAAAAAGCTGGAATTTTGAAGCAGGCACCAGGACCGGGCTTTTTAATGTCGCGGACTTTGAACTGACCTTGTTCATGATGGATTTTGCAAACCAGGTTATTCCAGTTTCTGAATCTTCCGGTGGATCGGGCGCCGGTTATATTAACGGCGGCCGCACCAACCACCGGGGGGTGGAGGGTGAATTGATTTTGCGCATCTCCGAGTTAACCGGAATATCAGGTAATGTGGTTATGGGACTGAACTCAACGCTTACCCGTTCCGTGTTCACCAGCGACCGGCTTGTTTTGCAATGTACCCATGACAATGGGAGCGGGGAGAAGACCTTTATCAATGTCAAGGGGAATAAGACTCCATATGCGCCTTCAATGCTGGCATCAGGCTTTGTTCAGCTCGGTGGTGGAGAAGGATTCGGTTTCCGTATTGGCGGACACTTCACCGGCTCACAATATACGGACGTACTTAACACGGTGAATGTTGACGACTGGTTTGCAATAGCCGCAAGTAATCCTGACCATATCTACTACCAGGCAACTGCAAACGGCCGCATAGGGATGCTGCCATCATTTTTTGTAATGAACGCTTCGGTATGGTACGACCTGCCCTCGGGCATGAATCTTAACCTGATGGTGAAAAACCTGTTTAATGAAAGGTATATTGCTTCCCGCCGGCCCCAGGGGATAAGGGTTGGGCTGCCAAGGCTGATAAATGCCGGGATCAGCTACAATTTCTGATTTCCCCGGGCTTTCATGGTGTCGGGGCAGGAACCTGTGGCAGGGCGCAGGCCTGATGATCAATCATTGTCGCATCTTTTTAAACCCGCAGGCATGCTACCTGCGGGTTTTTCTGTATTCTATTGCATCTTCCACTGCCATTGTGAAAAGTTCAGTGATATCCAGCCCTAAGGCTTCTGCCTGCTGGGGGATGATGCTAGTATCGGTCATCCCCGGTACTGTGTTGATCTCCAGAAAATAAAATTTCCCATCGTTCAGTATGTAATCTGCCCTGACAATGCCGCGGCAATCAAGTATATCGTAGATGGCAGATGAGATCTTCTGACATGCTTTTGTGAGGCCGGCCGATATCCTGGCAGGCGTAATCTCATCGGCCTGCCTTTTGTATTTGGCATCAAAGTCAAAGAACTCGTTTTTGCTTACTATCTCGGTAAGGGGGAACAGCACCTGCCTGTCAGCGCTCTTGAATACTCCGCCGGTAAGTTCTGTGCCGCTGATAAACTCCTCTATTATCACCTCGTTATCCTCACCCATGGCTTTATGAATGGCATCTTTTATCTGCGATTCCTTTGTGACCCTGGTTACTCCGAAACTGGATCCGCCATTGTTGGGCTTGATAAAGCAAGGCAACCCGATTTCAGTTGCAATCCTGCGGCTGTCAAATTCATAATTCTGCCGTACAAGCATGGCTTTGGGAGAGAGGATGCCAAAGTTATTAAGGAATCCCTTACATACATACTTGTTGAAGGTAAGTGCCGAGGTAAGCACCCCGCTGGTTGTGTAAGGAATACCCAGCAGGTCAAAATAGGCCTGCAGTTTTCCATCTTCTCCCGGAGTGCCGTGAATAGCCATGAATACACAGTCAAACACTATTTTTTCCCCGTTAATGGTAATCGAAAAATCACTCCTGTCTATCACCGGCCCCGGATTGTCGGGCGTTCCCTGTATCCACTCATCACCCTTCATGGTTATGAGCCATGGATTATATAGTTTTTTATCAAGCGATTTTTCGATGTTGAAGGCACTTTCCACGGAAACAATATATTCTGATGAATCTCCGCCGGCAGTTATGGCAATGTTTTTTCGCATTTTTAAGGATTAAGATTTTTACGGTATATGATGGTGTAAAAATAAGAAAGCTTTAATCTTCATCATCTCTCCCGCCGGTATATTTTCTCCACTTTTCAACCAGACTTTGCATATCCCCTGGTAATGCCGATTCGAAATACAACTCCTCCCCGGTAGCGGGATGTATCAATCCGAGTGATTTTGCATGAAGCGCATGGCGGGGCAGGGTTTTAAAGCAGTTGCGAACAAACTGCCTGTATTTGGTAAAGGTTGTGCCTCTCAGGATAAGATCACCCCCATACCTTTCATCATTGAACAGCGGATGGCCAATATGTTCCAGATGGACCCTGATCTGGTGGGTCCTTCCGGTCTCCAGCCGGCATTCCAGCATGCTTACGTATCCGAAATTTTCGATCACTTTATAATGGGTAATTGCATGCCTGCCTTCCGCCCCGTCGGGAAAAACATCCATTTTCATTCTGTCCTTCAAATGCCGGCCTATGTGCCCTTCTATTGTTCCTTCGGCTGGTTCGGGTACCCCCCAGACAATGGCAATGTATTCCCTTCTGGTCTTTCTGTCAAAAAATTGTTTTGCAAGACGGTTCATTGCCAGTTCTGTTTTGGCTACCACAAGCAGCCCGCTTGTGTTTTTATCTATCCTGTGGACAAGTCCCGGCCGTAATTCTCCCGATTTGAACAGCGGCATGTCCCTGAATCTCCATGCCAGGGCATTCACCAGTGTCCCGCTGTAGTTGCCATGCCCCGGATGTACTACCATGCCCGCCTCCTTGTTCACGATCACAAGATGGTCATCCTCATAAATCACATCAACTGGTATTTCCTGTGGGATCAGCTCTATCTCCCTGGGAGGATAGGCCATTACGATTGTGACAATATCGTTTGGCCTTACTTTGTAATTTGACTTTACCGGTATATCATTTACCAGTATGTTCCCCGCCGATGCCGCATTTTGAATCCGGTTCCTTGATATATTCTCTATTCTGTTTACAAGAAACTTGTCTATGCGAAGCAAATTTTGCCCGGGATCTGCCACAAACCTGAAATGCTCATACAAATCGGCCGATTCTTTAATCTCCTCGCCGTGTAAATTTTCCGACATATTAGTTTTGGTTATTGTGTAATCAGGATCTTTTTGGTTTCAATACCGGTGGTGCCTATCTGCGCCTGTAAAAAATAAATACCGGGAGGGAAGGATGAAAGTTCTATAGAGTGGATATACCCTGTGCCCTGGTATACCATCTGGCCAAGCCGGTTAAATAACTTATATGTTACCGAACCTGGTTCCGTTTCAGGTTCCAGATCAATATAAAGTACACTGGCTGCCGGGTTCGGATATATTTTAATTCCTGCTTTTTCCCTGGTGTTATTGCCAGATGAGGAAGAGAGGGGATTGCCAACTACCGGCCGGATCATAAGAGATCCTTTAAATGAGGTGTTTATCCACTCCCCCCGGATATTGTAAAATATCCTGCTGCTGTTATCGCGGTTTACATCCCAGCCTATATTGAGAAACTCGGGGGTTGTCTGAATTATACCCGCATAGAAAACCCTGGAAACATGAACGGGTGAATCCAGATGATAGGTATGGAACCGGTTCAGACCGTCTTCATAAACAGGCCTGGCCCCTTCCTGGGAGTATATAAGATTTCCCGGTTTACCGTTGTTATCATCCCATACGGCAATGTTGAAGTATTGCCTGGAGATATGGTCAAGCGACTGGTTGAAGTAAATATTGATTGCCCGCAGGCTGTCTGAACTGTATGTTGTGAACTTGTATGCAATCCTGGCATTTTCAGTGCCCCCGCCATAGAGCCCGTATCCGTTCTCGGCAGTCCCGTCATCAAGGGCGAAATAGTTGCTGAAGGCCTGTAGGTAGGTTAAAGTATCGTTCCCTTTATTGTCGAAGTCATCTGTTGAAAGCCAGGCCTTTACCTTGAAGAGGGCAGAGTCAATGTTCCCGCCACTGAAAGAGTAGGCCAGGTGCGGACTGTAATTGTGGGTCTCCGAAGGACCAATATTGACTGACCCTCCGGAAAAGCTATGGACCGTCCGGTTTTCATAAATATCGGTCACAGAGAACTGCCGGCTTATACTCCGTGTTACATTGTCATTGTTCCGGTAGGTGACCGGGAGCAGCGACCCCATTTCGGCAACCCGCCCGAACTGAAAATGCTTCCAGGGCATAGACTCGTAATTATTAAGCAGTGAGCTTAAAGGCCTGACGAATGCAACATCCCTGAAGATGGTGTCGCTATGGGTCCTGTTTTTATTCAGGTACACATAGTCCAGATGCCAGTGATCTGCATTTCCCATGGCACCCTGGTTAAAGCGGTTATCAGCAAGTGAGGCAATATTGGAGAACCGGAACCGGAACCCTTCCCGCAGGTAACCGGTACTTAGTACAGGGACCATGACAAGCCTGAATTCATGTAAGGTGTCGCCCGGAACCGACCATACCACTCTCCATTGTTCCGTTTCCGGCGAATAAAATTCAAGTCTGAGGGAATCGTGTGGTTGAGGCTCATCGCCCTTACCCTGAGGCTGGTAGAAAAAACTCAGATATATGCTGTCCTCAGGCTGGTAATCCAGGTTTATTGGCCCGGATGTAAGCTGATCGGCAATAAAGGGCCAGGTTGATGCATGTTCATAGAGGGCGCCGGTATAATCTATTGCATCAAATGTGGCTACTCCTATGGAGACAGGGTTTACAGGATAATCATTATTGATAAATACATTTCTGTCCGACCACCTTTTGGGATCAGGGTATACCCGTGACTCCGAAAAATCGTCAAAAAAAGGCAGCTCCAGCATTCCTGTAAAGCCAGATTTCAAATAGGGGGCATCCCGATATTTTTCCTGTACAGACTGGTTTACCTGAATACCTGAAAGAATTTCCTGTGAAAAGGCAGGAAGCAAACCATAAACAAAAAAAATCAGGCTGGTGCAAGGTAATATCTTCTTAATCAAGTTCATCCATATGCATATCTTCAGATGTGACGGGCATCTGCAGCAGTGTTGAATCAAGTGACAGCCAGAGGTCAATTATCGAACCCAGCTGCATTCGCAGGTCTTCGGAATATTCCGGCCTTTGCCTCCATACAAATGCATTCAGCGAATCCTCCTGGGTTCTGACCGTGGCATCATAAAGGGTGGCGCCTATGTTAAGAGAAGACTCCAGTATTTTGTTCCTTGCCTCTTCCTGTCTCAGATATGCCAGATCAGGCACAGAAGTAGTCTGCGTGCTAAGGCCCTCTCCAACGACCAGGTCAATTCTTTCTCCCCTGACAACCAGTTCCCCGGGCTTTATAACTTCACCCTGGTATTGCTGGCTGAGCACATTATTAATTGCAAGATCGGGGACATAAATTAGTTTTCCAACCTCAAAGCCATGGGTTTCTATAATTGCCCTTGCCTGCCGGAGTGAAACCCCTGTGACATCAGGCACGGCGATTCTTTCGGGGTTCATTGCATTTATGGTAAGGAAAATCGTCCTGTTTTCTTTAACCCGGAAATTGGGTGCCGGATTCTGATCTATTACTCTTCCTCTTTCTTCCTGGCTTATGTATACGGAATCGGCCACCTTATAGTTCAGCCGCCTTGCCCTGGTAACCATTTCAGCCTCTTCAACAGTTAGTCCGCGCAGGTCAGGAACGGCATAAGCCTTGCCATGCCTGGTATACATTCTCAACCCGATATATACGGACAGGAGTATAAAAATACCTGTGCCGGCGATAATAAGTAGATGTTTCAAAAACGTCCTGCTCTTCAGGAACCGCAGATATTCATGCATCATTTGTTTTCTGTCCTGTTTTTATATACTTGAAACGTAAAGCTGCCGGTACTATTATATGGTTATGGGAATAATTGAGCATTATCTTTGCGTCATAAGCTTGTTAATTGCATCCAGATTTTCTGAATTACAAATATCTTTAGCCTCGGTGGTGTAAAGATAGTTAATCCGATCCTTGTATTTTTCGGTAATCCTGCCTCTTACTATTTTCATGGTGCTGTTAAGTAAGGTGTTGCTTTCTGTAAATCCCTCATCGAGTACCCCTATTGAGGCCGGAAGCCAGCGCTGGGGGAACATCTTCTCGAACTTCCTGCCTATTCTGTATTCATTCAGTTCCATTTCAATAAGCTTAAGAAGTGCTTCCTGGCCCTCGAGGGTTTCAGGGCGGAGATTTTTTTCCTTAAGCCAGCGTTTCATTTCTTCCCTGTTCGGAACAATCAGGGCAATGGTATAGGGGTTTTGGTTGTTGTAGAGCATACATTGTTCTATGTACCGCGACTGTTCGGAAAAGGCTTCCTCTATACCTTCGGGACTGTATTTTTCACCATCGTCGGAGATCAGCAGGCTTTTAAACCTCCCCAGCACATAAAGAAACCCGTCCTTATCCATATATCCCATGTCTCCGGTATAGAGCCACCCGTCAACAATGATTGATTCTGTTGCCTCCTGGTTTTTCCAGTATCCTTTCATCACATTTTCACCCCTGACAACAATTTCTCCTTTTTCTCCTGCAGGAAGTTCATTTCTGTTTTCATCGCAGATTCTGAGTTCCAGGTCACTGACAAGATAACCGGATGACCCCAGCTTGTGCCTGGATTCAGAATTGGACGAAATAATCGGCGATGCTTCTGATAAGCCGTATCCCTGGAACATCGGGATGCCCAGTGCATAAAAGAATCTCTGCAGTTCCAGGTCTAGCAATGCTCCGCCTCCAATAAAAAACCTTAACCTGCCGCCAAAATTTTCCCTTACCTTTTTAAATAATACGGCATCAAAGGCCTTAACCATGGGTTTGAGCAGTATCCTGAAACCCCTGCCCCTGTTCCATCCGTTACCATTATAGGCATAGGCGGTTTTCAGGCCTGCATTAAACAGATGCTTTGCCAATTTACCCTTTTGCCGTACACCCCCCTCGATATTTTTTCTGAAATTCTTTGCCAGTGCAGGAACGCTAAGTAAAAATACCGGTTTTACTTCCTTTATATTCTGCGGAATATTTTTGAGCGTTTCCAGGGGTGTGTTGCCTGCCTGAATAGATGCCATGCTGGCTCCGCTGGCTATAAGGGTGTATATGCCAGCGGTATGGGCAAAGGCATGGTCCCAGGGAAGGATAAGAAGAGTGGTGTACCACTGGGGCACATCCATCAGGCTCCTTGCCTGTTCAACATTTGCCGTATAATTCCGGTGTGAAAGAATTATTCCTTTCGGGTCGGCTGTTGTACCGGAAGTATAGCAGATGTTGGCATAGTCATCACCCTTGATGGTGCTCCAGGATGCATTGAACTTGTCTGCATGATTTACCAGAAATTCTTTGCCCATCTGGCGGACGTCTTTGTAAAGGAGGTCCTTTGAATCCATTTCATCATAATGGTCCAGGAGGATAACCTTTTCAAGTTCCGGAAGTTCATGCTTCAGATTCCTGATCTTATGGGCATGTCCTCCTGAGATAATGATGATTTTTGAACCCGAGTGAGCAAGGCGGAACTTTATTTCCGAGGCATCGCCCAGTTTAACCGATAAAGGGATATTGATCGCACCTGCATAAAGCACTCCGAGTTCAGATATTACCCAGTCATTCCTGCCTTCAGATAATAGGGCGATCCTGTCTCCTTTTTCCACACCCAAACTCATAAGTCCAGCGGCAAATTCAAAAACTGCCTTTCGGATATCGTGATAACTTGAACTTTCATAATCTTTTTGCCTTTTTTCAAGCATCAGCGGATTATTTCCATATTTTTTTACACTTTCCTCAAACAGTTCAATGATAGTCTGCATGGTTAATTATTTTGGGAGCGATTACTAAAAGGCACTTCCATGTTCATCTGATATTTTTCCTGATGCCGGAAGCAAATATAATGTTTTGCCCGGATTGTCATAACAGGTTTCATACGATTAATTAAGGTTGTTATAATTTATATTTCAAATTTTATTTTTATCTGTTCATATTTACCAGTTAATTTGCAGGATGGTAACCCGCCATGCAATGCTCATAGCCTTGTGCAATAACTTTTTATCAAGGGTCATTTCATGCTCAGTATTTCACTCATTTAATACCCCCCCTGGTTTGTTGACTGCGTCGATTTCACATGCATTATTTCGTCTCGTTTTGCAATGGTTTTTGGATGTGAAATTCATGGCTTTTTATGTCATTCAGTGAGATGGGGGTTTCATGAGAACAAATTGGTCAGTTTTCCGACATAAAAGAGGCGGTTATCAAAAAAAATATTCAAATATTTTTGCATTTTCGATTTTTGGTCTACTTTTGATAGTATTCGGGTTTCAGGCAAAATGAATTTAATACAGATTATTTCAGAACTTATGCAAAAGCTTACTATCATTTTTTTGGCAACACTCCTTCTGTCCGGAGGATGCGATTTCATCGAAAGGATTAACCCTTTCGCGGAGAGTACCGATACGCTGGAAATTTACAGGCAACGGCAGGACAGCATCCGCAGTGCCGAGCTGCTGAGAATACAGCAGCAGGAAGCAAGACTTGAGCAGGCAAGAGCCGACAGCATCCAAAGGGCTCAGGACGAGGCACAAATATTGAGGGATGCAGAACGCTATCATCTGATTGTAGGTGCTTTCCGGACACCCTCATATGCAAGTGATTTTCATCAAGTTGTCCGGACCCAGGGTCATGACTCAAGAATACTGATGTCTGACAATAATTTCCATCTTGTAACCATCAGTTCGCTCAATGATTACCGGGCTGCGCTAAATGAGCTGGCAGCAATCAGGAATCAGGGCGAACATTATGATGCATGGCTTTATATAGCCAATTAAAGAGAATATACCACAGAGCAATTATTCTCCCTGCTGCTGATTACTGTAGTTTGCAGGGCGGAATCACCCTTGTTGCCTTGTAACACAAAAAGACATGTACAAAGCATGGGTGATCTTACGCTTTCCCTGGTTTTGAAAGCATGACTTAAGGATGGCCTGGATTTTTTAACTAAAGTTTAACCGATGAACGATTTCAAAAAGGCGTTGAATGATTCTGCACCACTGAGATGGGGAATAATGTTGCTTGTAAGTTTTACGATGGCAACCAATTATTATTTTTATGATGCCTTATCACCCTTGAAATTCCTTATGGAGCGCGAGCTTGGTTTCACCTCTGCTGAGTATGGCTTTTTTCAGGCAGCCTATTCAATTCCTAATGTGTTTCTTTTAATGGCTATCATAGGCGGGATAATACTTGATAAAATTGGGATTCGCATCACCGGATTCGCCTTTATTTTCATACAGTTTTTCGGTGCTGTAGTTACTGCCTACGGTGCATCTCCCTATTTCAATGAAGGCGGATGGGGATATGATTTCATGAATTCATTCCTAACTGCCTATTCTCCGGCCCTGAAGATGACCTCCCTGGGGTTTTTCCTTTTCGGGCTGGGTGCAGAAACAAGTATTGTGGTAATATCCAAAGTTATTGTTAAATGGTTCAAGGGGAAGGAGATCGCCCTTGCCCTGGGTATGAATGTTGCTATTGCCAGGCTGGGGATGGGTGCCGCGATGATGATTTCTCCGCGCCTTATTATTGACAGTACCCAGACTACCCCGTTATGGCAAAACTGGACAATGCCAATATGGTTCGGGGCATTATTGCTGGGAATTGGTTTGCTGACTTTTTTGGTTTACACTATATGGGACGTCAGGTTTGACCGCAGAGTAGAGGAAAGGATGGAAACCGACCCCACCGAACAATTCAGGTTTTCCGATTTGCTGGATCTTATCACAAACCGCAGCTTTATTTACATTTCTATGCTTTGTGTACTGTTTTATTCAGCCGTTTTTCCTTTTATGAAATATGCTCCGGACCTGATGATAAATAAATTTGGTGTTGCACCCACCCTGGCAGGGGATATATCATCCATATTGCCATACGGCACCCTTATTTTCACCCCCTTGTTTGCCTGGTATTGTGATTACAAGGGCAGATCGGCATCACTGATGATATACGGAAGCTTGCTTCTGGTCGTTGTACACCTGACCTTTGCGGTTACAAATATTACACCTTATGTGCCAATGTTTATTCTCGGAATAGCCTTTTCCCTTGTTCCTGCTGCCATGTGGCCTGCTGTTACAAAAATTGTTCCCACCCGCCGGATCGGTACAGCCTACGGAGCTATGTTTACCGTTCAGGCTGTGGGACTGATGTTGTTCCCGTGGCTGATCGGACTGGTACTTGATGCTACAAATCCTGGTGTGGCCGAAACAATTTCTGCCGGCGGTAATGCCGTATATGATTATACCCAGGTGCTCTTTATGCTGGCCGTGCTGGGTATTCTTGGCCTGCTGTTTTCATGGCTGCTCAAGAGGGAGGACAAAACTTCAGGATACGGACTGGAGGAGCCCAATAAAATGGATTGATCACCTCCTTCCGGCACATCGGCAGAAAGTAATTATATGATATAAAGCTGGTTACCGCGATGATGGAGGGTAAACCGTTGCTGTGCGGTCCGGGCCAAGGGAGATTATTGTTACCGGCACCCCGGTCTCCTTTTCAATATAATCTATGTAATTTATAAACTCACCGGGAAGACGGGTGTAATCGTTTATTTTTGAAACATCGTCACTCCATCCCTTCATTTCCCTGTAAATGGGTTCCAGGAGCTGCGCAGTATCAAAAGGAAGGGAATCCAGAACCTCCCCCTTTGACTTATAACCTGTGCATATCTTCAGGGTATCGAATCCGCTGAGAACATCTGCCTTGGTAATTATGAGGCGGGTAACGCCGTTAATCATTATTGAATACTTCAGGGCCGGGAGGTCCAGCCATCCGCAACGTCTTGGCCGACCGGTTGTTGATCCGAACTCGTTGCCCTGGCTGCGCATTCTGGCGCCGGTTTCATTCTCCTGTTCAGTGGGGAATGGTCCGCCTCCCACACGGGTGCAATAAGCTTTAAAAACCCCTAATACTTCGCCGATCATTGAGGGGGCAATTCCCAGTCCGGTACACGCACCTGCACAAATAGTATTGGAGGATGTTACATAAGGGTAGGATCCGAAATCAATGTCCAGTAAAGTTCCCTGTGCGCCCTCAGCCAGCACTTTTTTGCCCTCTTTTATGAGCCGGTTGATTAAATGCTCGCTGTCAACCATCTGGTAAGACCTGATAACCTCAATGGCTGAAAACCATTCTTCTTCGTAATTTTCAGGTTCATCATGATAATCATACAGCTTTAGAATCTCCCTGTGTTTGTCCTTTAAATAGTTGTATTTCTCGATGAAATCGGGCATAATAATATCGCCAACACGCAATCCGTTACGGCCGGTTTTATCCATGTAAGTGGGGCCGATTCCCTTGAGGGTCGATCCTATCCTGGTTTCGCCCTTGGAGGTTTCAGAAGCCGCGTCCAGTATCCGGTGTGAAGGAAGTATCAGGTGAGCCTTTTTGGAGATAACAATATTCTCCCGCGGTAATACTCCCATTTCTTCAAGAGCCTTCGTTTCCCTGTGAAAAACAACGGGGTCAATTACCACTCCGTTCCCTATGAGGTTTAATTTTTCCTTGTGGAAAATACCTGAAGGGATCGTGTGCAACACATGCTTGACCTGGTTAAATTCCAGTGAGTGACCGGCATTGGGGCCACCCTGGAAGCGTGCAATAACATCATAATCCGGCGTGAGCACATCCACGATCTTTCCTTTTCCCTCGTCTCCCCACTGGAGACCCAGAAGCACGTCTACTTTATGCATACAAACAGTTTTTAAAAATGCACGCCAAATTACAAATAATTTATTGATTTTTTACCGGGCCACTCACAGGATGTTTGCACAATACCTGCATATTCAAGTTTTTCATGTTCCCTGACCGGAGTGACAATCAGTTATTGACTCCAGGTTCTTCTTTTTTTCCGTAAATGTAAAGTGAGTGATGGGTTGGCTTGAAATTAGCCAGATTACAGGCCGTTTTAATTATTTCATGTATGCGGGGATCGCAAAATTCAATAACCTCTCCTGTTTTGGTATCTATAAGGTGGTCATGTTGCTTGCATTCATGGGCTTTTTCAAACTGGGCAATGTTCTTTCCGAATTGATGTTTGACAACAAGGTTACATTCCAGCAAAAGGTCGATGGTATTATAAAGGGTTGCCCTGCTGACCCTGTAGTTCTTGTTTTTCATGGATATATAAAGTGATTCTATATCGAAATGCCCTTCGTGTGAGTATATCTCGTCTAAAATAGCATACCTCTCAGGTGTTTTTCGATGCCCTTTTTTTTCCAGATATTCGGTAAAGAGCTTTTTCACTGTGTCTTTCGAATCTATGCAAGCCATATGTAGTCTAATTTAAAATAATGCTAAAGTAAAAAAATTTTTTTAAACAGCAGTATTTTGACGGAAGTTTAATTAAACTATTCCTGGATTGTCTCAATCCGGTTTACAGAAACCACGCCATTTATCTTAAACAGATTCATGATAAGATTGTTCAGGTGCTTGGTGTCATGAACATAAAGCTCAATGCTTCCCTCAAATATCCCATCATGTGTTTCTACGGAAATTCTTCTGATATTGGCGTTCAGATCGCGGGAAATAACATTGGTAATGGAATTTACAATTCCTATTTTGTCTATTCCCTTGATCCTTACCCCGGCAAGGAAAGAGAGGATCTTATGCTTGGTCCATTTAGCCGATACAATGAGGTTGCCGTGACTTGACATCAGCTTGGTCGCAGTAGGACATTTGGTTGAATGGACAATAATTGTTTCATTCGGGCTTTTATATCCGACAATATCATCTCCCGGAATGGGATTGCAGCATTTTGCAATCCGGTAATTCTTGCCGGGCTCATCGATACCTTCACGGATTATAAGTGGCTGGCCCGGATCGGTTGAGTCTGGCTGGCTGGTGTAAGGTTTTTCGGCGGGTTTTTTGCTTTTTTGAATATTTTTACTGTAAGTAAGTTCCCAGTATCTGATCCATTTGCTTTTCGTATTCTTTTTTAAGACTTTCTTCATGTTTTCGAGCGAAATAATACCGCTTCCTATTTTGAAATAAAGATCATCTTTGTTTTCAGCTTCATATCCTTCAATAAGTTTCTTGATAATCCTGGAATTGGGATAAAGATTAATCTCCTTAAGCTTTTCCTCAAGTGTCTTCTGACCGGCTTCAATGCGCCGCCTGCTTTCTGCCCTCAGGGCACTTTTAATGCTGGATTTGGCTTTTGCCGTTATTGCAAAATCAAGCCATTCCCTCTGTGTCCGCTGGCTTTCAGAAGTCAAAATTTCAACCTGGTCGCCATTGGACAATGGTTGATTCAACGGCACAAGCTTCTGGTTTACTTTTGCCCCGATTGCCTTATCACCTACCTCGGTGTGTATCTCATAGGCAAAATCAATGACTGTTGCATTTGTGGGCAGGGTAATAATTGTGCCCTTGGGCGTGAATACCAGTATCTCGGTTGCAAACAGGTTGAGCTTGAAATCGTCTATAAACTCAAGTGCATCAGAATTTGGGGTTTCCAGAAGTTCCCTGACCCTTTTTATCCATTTATCCAGTTCCGATTCCCCCTTTCCGTTGCTTTTATATTTCCAGTGGGCAGCGAATCCTCTTTCTGCTATATCGTTCATCCTGGTTGTGCGGATCTGGACCTCTACCCATTTTCCGTTTGGCCCCATGACTGTGCCGTGAAGTGACTCATAGCCGTTTGCCTTTGGAGTGCTTACCCAGTCTCTGATTCTTTCCGGCTTGGGCATGTAGATATCGGTAATGAGCGAGTAAATGTTCCAGCATTGAACCTTTTCAGGTATCGTGGGATTGGGCTCAAAGACTACACGTATGGCAAAAAGGTCATATATCTCTTCAAACTTAACCTTCTTGGTTTCCATTTTGCTGTAGATCGAATAGATTGATTTCGGGCGGCCACTTATGTCATAACTGATGGTGTGCTCGTTGAGCTTCTCAATAATGGGCAGGGAAAATTTATTGATGAACAGTTGTCTCTTTTTTTCACTTTCTTTGATTTTATTGAGAATCTCATTGTATACCTTCAGGTTCTGATATTTGAGCGCAAGATCTTCCAGTTCTGTTTTGATTGTGTAAAGTCCGAGCCGGTGAGCAAGAGGCGCAAAAAGGAAACTGGTTTCGCTGGCGATTTTAAGCTGCTTGTTCCTTGATAATGAATCCAGGGTTCTCATGTTATCAAGCCGGTCTGCAATTTTGATCAGGATTACCCTTACATCATCTGAGAGGGTAAGAAGCAGCTTTCTGAAGTTTTCTACCTGGATGGAAGATTTTTTATCAAAAACACCGGCTATTTTTGTCAGCCCGTCAATGATCACTGCTATTCTATCTCCGAAATTATGGCGAATATCCTCAAGAGTGTACTCCGTATCCTCCACCACATCATGAAGAAGGGCCGATATTATCGATTTGCTGCCAAGCCCGATCTCGGTTGCAACTATTTTACTTACCGCTATGGGATGAATAATATACGGCTCGCCTGATTTTCGCCTCATATCCCTGTGAGCTTCATTGGCAAACAGAAAGGCTTTGTGTATCAGTTGCCGGTCGTCCGGATCAAGGATATGGGTGCAATGATCCAGAAGGTCTTCGAACCTCTCATTTATATCTCTTACTTCTTCTTCTGTCTGGATCATCATTATCCTGCCTGATTGTGAATTCCAGGCTGAAAGATATTATTCAGTCCGGAGTTCTGTAAAAGTAAACATTTTAGAGTTCATTTCGGAGCTATCTATGCGCAATTTGACCTGTGTTACCAGTATTAAAACGGATTATATTAAACTTTCTGATATGTGATAGTACAAATAAAGGGCCATTTAAGAAACACCGGAGATTATATTTCCGTGTCAGGCGATGTTTTTGGTTACTCACTTCCTGCCACCACTTCATACATTGATCCCGGCGATAAATACCTGGCTGAAAGATCGAGCAATTCGGAGGGGCCTATGCTACGTATAGTAGAGATTATTTTTTTGTAAAAGCCTGTATCCAGATCATGTTCCAGCAGGTTCCTGATGCTTTCCGCACGTGCAAAAGGCCCGTCAAAATCTCTTAGCAACTCACCCAGCATCTGGGTTCTGGTAAGCTCTAGCTCCCTTTTGGAGACGGGCTTACTGCAAAGCTTATCCAGTTCCCTGTATATCGCCTTTAACGATTTTTTCCGGTAACTGGTCCCCACCTCAGAAACGATAACAAGATAACCGCTGTTCCTCAGGGTTACCAGGGCAGAACCGATTCCGTATGTATACCCCTTTTTTTCACGTATGTTCTGCATCAGCCTTGAGCCAAAATGACCGCCAAGCAAATTGTTCAGCACCAGCATTCCCGGATAGTCGGGGTGTGACCTGGTGAAGGTTTCCCGGCCTATCCGGATGGCAGACTGGACAGCACCGCTTCGGGGAACGAATATCTGCCTTTTCGGCGATGGCTTCTTTTCCTTTTTGGTGTCGCTGATTTTCCCAAAAGAGCCCCAGTCACCTCCGAAGAGTTCCCCGATTCTTGATGCAAGCATTGTCTGGTTATAATTCCCTGAAACAATGATCCTGCAGTTTTTTGAATGAAAGTACCGGGAATAAAACTCTGACAGGTCTTCCGGTTTTAAACTGTCAAAATCTGAACAGGAAAATGTCTGGCCGTAGGGATGTTCGGGCCCGTAAATCGCGAGGGCAAACATTTCCCTGGCAAGGTTGCTTACCCTGGTTTTTTCGATCAGAAAGTTTTGTTTTCGGCGTTCCCGGTATGCCAGGAATTCCTCCCGGGGGAACGCAGGTTCCTTAACGATCTCTGCCAGCAGGGGCAGGATGATATCCATATACTTTTCGAGAAAATAGACGGTTACAAAAGCATTATCCCGGTCTGCCGAGGTGATCAGGTACGCACCATTATAATCAAGTTTTTCGGCAATTTCCTTACTGCTGCTTCCGGCTGTTCCTTCTGTGAGCATTGCTATCGCAGATGTTGCAACCAGCGGTCTGTGCTGCCACCATGTACCTGCCCTGAATATTATATCCATCCTGACGATGGGCTGACTGCCTGCAACGATCATGTATAGCGGAACGGAGTTTTTGAGAATTAAAACATCAGGCTCAATATTGCCGGGTGTAATCTCTTTTGCTGTTTTGGGTGCTTTACTGCGTATCAAGTCAGGGTTGTTTGTGGTTTGAACAATAATAAAGAGTTGAAGAATTCCCGGGATCAAACAGTGAACCGGAGGTTTCCCTGATATCTGTGGTGCTTATTTCCCGGTATTTGCCTATCTCATCATTAATGACTCCGGCATCTCCCAGTAATTCATGATATGCCAGGTCCATCGCTTTTTGAAGTATGTTCGCGTGTGCAAACTGCCTGGTTGCTTCCAGCTTGTTCTTAACCTTGAGCAGTTCTTTCCCTGAGGGCGGATGCCTGGTGAAATCGCCGATCTCCCCCAGTATTACTTCATGGGCATGTTCGATCCCGATGTTATTTGCCGGCTTGCCCCTTATAATAAACAGTCCGGGATCCCTGTCACCTGTTATCCAGGCATTGATGCTGCTGAATATTTTTTTTTCCATGACCAGATGCCGGAAGAGCCTGGAAGATTTCCCTCCTGCCAGCAGATCGGAAATAAGGTCAATTGTGTAATACAATGGGGATTTTCTGCCACACATATTGTAGGCTAAAACAATCTCGTCTGATGGCACATCCCTGCTCACATTCATTTTCCTTGACCGCCTTTGCCGGGGTTCCTGCGGAAGTTCGCGTGATGTCTTTTTTCTCTTTTCAATGGGGCCGAACCATTCTTCTGCCAGTGTGAAACAGTGGTCTGCCTTAACATTACCGGAGATGCACAGAATGGCGTTTGACGGGCAGTAGTGCTCATAATAAAATTCTTTTATTTCATCAAGGGTAATGTTTTCAATATGGGCTAAATCCCTGCCGATGGTCGGCCATTTATACGGGTGGATCTTATAGGCGAGAGGGCGCAGGAGCATCCACATATCACCGTAAGGCTGATTCAGGTAATGTTGTTTGAATTCTTCAATAACAACATTTTTTTGTATATCGAAACCTTTTTGTGTAAAGTGCAGATCCTGCATGCGGTCTGACTCAAGCCAGAGGCCGGTTTCCAAATTCGCTGCAGGCAGCTGTATGTAGTAATTGGTTATATCATTGCTGGTGAAAGCGTTATTTTCACCTGCGGCTTTCTGCACCTCCCTGTCGTAGGCACGTATATTCGCCGATCCGCCGAACATCAGATGCTCAAGCAAATGCGCCGATCCGGTCCTTTCCGGATGTTCGTCTGATGACCCTACATCATAAAGGATGTTCACTACTGCCATCGGGGTTGAATCATCCTCGTGGACAATGACTTTCAGGCCGTTCTCAAGCAGGGTTCTGGAAAAACTGATCATTACCGGGTTCTTTAAGGGGTCCGGGTTAAGTTACCTGCCCGGTCCATTGACTTCATTTTCATATCCGGCACCGGCCAGGTTTCCGGTCTGCATCATAGATACATTTCCGGGCATTGTTCGACTGGCTTGATTGCACCAGACAAAAGTAACCAGAAAAAATTAACTTATAAACCCCGGGCCATTCTGTCACAATTAACCCGGCAAAATTGTATTTTTGTATTGAAATGAAGAAAAAGACTTTAATATCCGGAATACTGATCTGGATCATAAAGAATATGAAGCACCGTCAACTGCTTCTTACCCTGAGTTTTATTATCGGGCTGGTGAGCGGGCTTGCAGCGGTTATTCTGAAAAATACTGTTTACTACACCAATGAGTTCCTCACAGGCCGCCTGGCTGCGGAAACCGGCAATCTAATATACCTTGCCTTTCCTGCAACAGGAATTTTCCTGACCGTGCTGTTTACCAGGTACCTTGTTAAAGACCAGATTTCCCATGGTGTGACTAAGGTCCTGCACTCCATATCCAGAAAGGATTCGGTTCTTGCACCGCATAATTCATTTTCTTCAATGATCGCGAGTACAATGACCGTGGGGTTTGGGGGATCAGTGGGGCTTGAAGCGCCCATTGTGCTCACCGGGTCATCGATAGGGTCAAATCTAGGCCGCTTCCTGAAGCTGGACTACCGGTCTGTTACCCTGCTGATTGCCTGCGGTGCAACCGGCGCGATTGCAGGTATTTTCAAATCACCTATCGCTGCTATGATATTCAGCCTCGAAGTGCTGATGCTGGATTTGACAATGTGGTCGATAATACCGCTTCTGATCGCTGCAGTCACAGGAGCCACCATTGCAACCCTGCTTCTCGGGCCGGCAGTTGTCTTTGATTTTACTATTCCTGAACCGTTTATGGTCAATTCCCTGCCGTGGTACATCCTGCTGGGTATTTTGTGCGGACTGGTGTCTTTTTATTTTACGTGGGGATCAATGAAGGTGGAAGCCAGGCTGCAGAAAATCTCCAGCCCCTATCACAGGTTGTTTTACGGCGGGGTGATCCTGGGTTTGCTCATCTATGTATTCCCCCCGCTTTATGGTGAGGGTTATGATACCCTGAGAGCCCTTTTGGGAGGAGTAGCCACTGAAATCGCCGCAGGCAGCCTGATTGCCACGTTACGTGACCATTACTGGGTTTTTATCGGTTTCCTTGTTCTGATTCTTGTTTTCAAAGTAATTGCTATGGCTGCAACCACGGGAAGCGGTGGTGTGGGAGGTATATTTGCGCCCTCACTTTATATGGGCGGTATTACCGGATTTATTACTGCAAGCCTTATTAATAATTTTGCATTTATAAATGTTTCTGAGCGAAACTTTGCACTTGTCGGGATGGCCGGCATAATGTCAGGGGTTATGCATGCCCCGCTTACTGCAATTTTCCTTATTGCTGAAATAACCGGCGGATATGAACTGTTTATCCCTTTGATCGTTACCTCAACTATTGCTTACATAACCATCATATATTTTGAGCCTCATTCAATATACACAAAGAGGCTCGCTGCCAGGGGTGAGCTGATTACCCACCACAAGGACAAGGCAGTGCTTACCCTGTTTAAGATGGGCCAGGTTATTGAAACTGACCTTAAGACTGTGCCTCCGGAGGCTAACCTTGGAGAACTGGTAAAAATTGTCTCGAAATCCAAAAGGAATATGTTCCCTGTCGTAGATGCAAAGGATAATCTTTTGGGCATAGTGCTGCTTGATAATATAAGGGAGATTATTTTTAAGCCTGCGCAGTACGAGAAAATCAAGGTAACTGATATTATGGATATGCCGCCTGCCACAGTCTCTCCCAATGAGAATATGGCATCTGTCATGAAAAAGTTCGAGGATTCAGGTGCATGGAATCTTCCGGTTCTGGACGACAAGAAATACGTGGGGTTCATATCCAAGTCCAAGATATTCTCCGAGTACCGGAAAATACTGATGCAGTTTTCATCCGAATAAAATTATGATTATCAAGTATATGACAATTTTAAATTGACGCACAGAGGAATGAAAAATTGCTCTTCCCTTTATCGCAGCAAAAAAAGGAAGCAAAAAATGCCGCCGCTACAGTAATTTCCCGGAAATCCAATCTGTTGTCTGAAATCCGGGAACGCTACATGGAACTCATTACCTTAAAATAGTGTATTTTTGAAGTTCTTAACAATATGCACACGTTAAAAAATATAAATTCTGCAATTATGAAGAGAGACACGAAAATATTTGAGCTGATACAAAGGGAAGACAAAAGGCAGCTTGAGGGATTAGAACTTATTGCCTCTGAAAACTTTGTAAGCGATCAGGTTATGGAGGCCATGGGATCATGCCTTACAAATAAATATGCCGAGGGATATCCCGGCAAACGTTATTATGGTGGTTGTGAAATTGTGGATGAGGTTGAACAGCTGGCAATTGACAGGGTAAAAAGCTTGTTCAACGCGGAATATGCCAATGTACAGCCCCATTCCGGTGCCCAGGCAAATGCGGCGGTTATGCTCGCCCTGTTGAAACCTGGTGATGTTTTCCTGGGGCTTGACCTTTCGCATGGAGGCCATCTTACCCACGGATCACTCGTTAATTTTTCAGGCATATTGTATAAACCTTTAGCTTATGAGGTTAAGAGGGAATCGGGACTTGTGGATTATGATATGATGGAGGAGCTTGCCCGCAGGGAGAAACCCCGGCTTATTGTTGCCGGGGCGTCGGCCTATTCGAGGGACTGGGACTATAAACGGATGCGCGGGATAGCTGATCAGTGCGGGGCCTTGCTGATGGCTGATATAGCTCATCCTGCCGGACTGATTGCTGCAGGCCTTCTTAACCACCCTTTTCCGCATTGCCACATTGTTACGTCCACTACCCACAAAACATTGCGGGGTCCCAGGGGTGGAATAATCCTTATGGGGAGCGATTTTGAGAACCCATGGGGATCAAAGACCCCGAAGGGCGCTGTAAAAATGATGTCGCAAATTATAAATTCCGCTGTTTTTCCCGGCACACAGGGAGGTCCGCTTGAGCATGTCATAGCGGCCAAAGCAGTGGCATTTGAAGAGGCGCTTTCGGAAAACTACCGGAAATACATGTCGCAGGTCAAAAAGAATGCAGTGGTAATGGCGGCCGCATTTGTTGAAAAAGGGTATAAGATAATCTCCGGGGGGACTGATAACCATTCCATGCTTATTGACCTGCGTACCAAGGTGCCTGACCTTTCGGGGAAGGTTGTCGAAAATACACTGGTAAAGGCCGATATCACCCTGAATAAGAATATGGTGCCATTCGACAACCGGTCCCCTTTTCAGGCTTCCGGCATTCGTATAGGAACACCGGCTATTACTACAAGGGGCCTGACTGAAACTGACATGATAGAGGTTGTGGAACTTATCGATGATGTGATAATGAATGTTACTGATAAGCGAATGGTAGCCATTGTAAAGCAAAAGGTGAATTCCCTTATGGCAAAATTTCCCAAATTTGCCTGGTGAACAGACAATTGTGTGAATGCAATTAAGGATAATCCGGACTGATGGCCGGATGAAGGGATGATCAATATTTCAGTGATCCGGCAGCCTGGAAAGACTATTGAAGGCGGAAATGGTAAGTTATCGTGCCCTTTTGAAATTGAGCGGCATCAGGACTGACATTGAACTTTGCACGTTCGGCAGCCCTTCTGGCATTAATCATAAGATTTTCGTTCAGGGTGGTGGATCCGCGAACTCCGGGAATCGCATTGGTCACGTCGCCGTTCCTGTTCACTGTAACTTCCACTACCACTATTCCTTCTACCTGGTGATTGTAATCGGGAAGGGGAAGGAGTTGGGGATTTCTCCCTGCAAGAGAAAATGAGACACCGTCAGGGCTTCCGCTGTCGCCCCCTGTCCTGTGCGGGGAATCGGGCAGTCCGGTTTCTCTTCCCTGGTTCCCTGGACCCGTTGTTTCCCCCTCGCTGGTACCTGTGTTGCCATCGGCTGTCCTCCCGGGGAACAGTGCACTGGGATTTGGCCTTCTTTCAGGAACCGCCTCTGCCACCTCCTGTGGAACTGGCTCTTCAACTGGTTCAGGCCGGGGTTCTTCAACAGGAGCAACCGGTTCAGGCTGTCTTACCTGCTCCACCCGTGGCTGGGGAATTGATGGTGCCTCTTCGATATCCTGGGTAATGACCGCTACGTCGGTTTCCGTTTCGGTTACCGGTCGCGGCCTGGGTGGAGGAGGAGTAGCCTGCTGCCGTGACGGCTGTGTGAAGCCCAATCCATCCTCATCTGTGCCGAAGTTTATTATGATTCCTTCTTCCCCGGGAAGGGGCAAAGGCGTGGAAAAACCGAGAAAAAAGATAATAAGCAGCACCACCACATGAAATATAGTGGTTCCGATGATGCCCCGATTATTATTATTTTCAATAAATTCCCACATATTGATTTATCTCGCGGTTGTTGCAAGTATTAATCTGTACCTGTTATCTTTTGCTATATTCATAACATTCACCACCTGCTCCATGGGAACGCTTCGGTCCACATGCAGGGAGATGGTCGGTTCGATCTCACCCGACAGTCTTTCCCGCAAAACCCGTTCCAAATCAGAAATTTCTACCGGTGTGGTTTCAACAAAATACTCAAAATTTCTTGATATTGATACGGTAGTTATCGGATTGGACATTGTCTGGTGGGTGCTCTGGGGCAACAGCAACTTGAGGGCATTGGGTGCTATCAGGGTTGATGTTATCATAAAAAAAATCAAAAGCAGGAACACTATATCAGTCATTCCTGACATACTGAATCCGGCTTGAATCTTATTTCTGGAACTCAATGACATTTTTGCCAGTTTTTAGTTAAAAAGAATTTTAAAATGCAGATATCTTCCCTCCGGTGACGGCCGTAACACATCTGATGAGTCCGGTAAGCAGTGGTTTTTCACGACCGTTTGTGTGTGCCTATTTTACCGGTTCATTGAGAAGGTCCATGAATTCAGTGGTATTTGCCTCCAGCCGGAATACAACTTTTTCTACTTTTGCTACCAGCCCGTTGTAGGCAAGATAAGCGATAATGCCAACCATCAGTCCGGCCATCGTGGTTATCATTGCTGTATAGATTCCATTTGACAGAAGTGAAACGTCAATATTGGCCCCTGCATTGGACATGTCATAAAATGCCCGTATCATACCCATAACCGTACCAAGGAACCCGATCATCGGAGCAGCACCGGCAACAGTTGCCAGGAAAGGCAGCCCCTTTTCAAGTTTGTATATTTCAAGTTTACCCACATTCTCAACTGCAGCGCTTATGTCATTAAGGGGGCGCCCCATCCGGCTGATGCCCTTTTCTATCATTTTGGCAACCGGATTTTCGGACGACTGGCAAAGAGTAATGGCTGAGTCAAGTTTATCATCGTGGATGTAATCCTTTATTTTATTCATAAAATTGAGGTCTACCTTTTCCGCTTTTTTAATAGCGAAATAGCGCTCGAAAAAAATGTATACCGCTATGATCGACAGCACAATTATAGGGATCATTACCCAACCCCCTTTAAATGCCAGTTCCCAGTATGACATTGTGAGTTCTCCCTGATCCTGTAAAGGGTCCAGATTATTCAGATTGTCGGAGACATTGATCTGAAGTAATAATAATTTGCTCATATTAAACTTATAATTGAAATTTTAGAATTTGATAAATAACTGAATATAGACCTTTAATATTGTATCCTGAGCCTGCTAATCCTGATCGCAAAAATACATCAATCATTTAACTTATACAAAATATTACAGGCATATTAACCATTGATGTATTTAAAGATTATTGCCCTTATATCCAGTAATTTATGCCGGAGTGTGGCATCATAGATCTTCCTCCTCGCGTAACGGGAATAATCTGTTCCAATATCGGTTAAGCAGTTCGTCAAAACTGTCAAAATCTTCCCTGTAAAAAAGCCCTACTCCCTGCGTATATGGCGAAAGGTAAGGCCTGATAAGATTGTCGTTCGCCCTTGTAAATGCTTTAAGCCTGAGTTTGCCGCTCCGGTTGAGTTTAATATCAATATCGACATCACCTACAATATTGCTTGTGTTGGTCTGGCGTCCGCCCACATCAACGTGGCCGTTTATACTGACCCTGTCATTGAGCAATTGCGTGGAAAGCGCCAGTTCCACCTCATCCGTGGTTATTTCATCACCGGGCCTCCAGTTGACACCAAAATCAACGTCACGGCTTAACTGGGAAAGCCAGTTACTCAACTGGTTTGAAAAAAATTCACTTACAGTTGTCATGCTTGCCTCTGTTGCACTCATTCCAAGTGTGGAGCCCCTGCCCAGCCCCGACATGTCCTGCTCGGGAAGAAAATTGTTTATAACAAGCAGGGAGAGGAATTGCCTGTTCCTTTTTTCTTCGGTATTTAGTATTCCCTGAACGTGCTGCCGGGTATCCGGGTCGGCTGTCGGCACCTCTATGTCAAAACTGATATCCGGGGTCATCAGTTTATCCTTCATTATAATCTGGCAATCAACCGGAATGCGTCTCGCGTACCTGTCGTCCGTGCCGTTGTCCAAAGCGCCCATCAGTGGCTTCAGCTGGGTTCTGAGCCTGTAAACCGCCCTCAGGTCGATATTGGCGTCAAAAGGGTCGCCATTCCATATTATTCTCCCACCGCGCTCAATATCAAATCTTTTGTTGATCACGTTTTGCAGTGTAAATAAATAATGGCCCTGATCTATGGTGTATTCTCCGAACATATTGAACTGCCCGAGGGTATTTATCTCAAGTTTAAAAGAACCGCTGCCCCGCCCGCGGATAATATCGCCAATTTTTGAATCAAAAATGATCTGCACCTCCGCATCAGGTGTTACGTCCAGGTTGAAATTCAACTGTATGCCTGATAAATCAACCTCGTAACTTCTGATTTCCTGTGCGGGGTTTTCATTAGGAGGCAGCATCGAATCCCGGGTAAAGCTCAGGAAATGAAGGTCGCCTATTTCAGCACTCTTGCGGAGAGGTATAAAAAACCGGGTGTTACGTTCGGTGCGCGCTGATATATTCATTGTTAAATTATTGGAAGGGCCGGTAATATGAACCAGTCCGCTGGCAAACACCCGTCCGTAGAACATCTCGTTTTCCCTCTCTGTTGTATTCAGGGCCATGAACCTCTCCGGGTAGAGGTATATATTGAGATCAAAGTCTCTGAAATTATTATGCGACACCGTTCCGTTGGCCCGGCAGGTGTTATGCTGGGGGTCGTATACCAGCAAATCCTTAAAAACAATGTTGTTGTTTTTTATTGTAACATCATGGGTGAAGTTGTACCGGGTTTTCAGGTAATCCACCGTAAAGGAGGCCTTCTGCAATAAGACACTGCCATTGAACATCGGTTCCCTCAGGGTTCCGTTCAGCTTCAGGTCGCCGCTGGCCAGCCCCCTCAGGTTTCCGAAAATTTCATCCAGGTACCCGTCAAATGCCTGGAGATTGATCTTGCTAAGGGACACGTCAAAATCCAGCATCCTGGTACCGGGCAGATAGCTGCCTTCGATGTTGATGATCCTGTCTTCATCCCTGTCGCTGTATGTATGGATCGATATGCTTCTGTCAGTATTGTCCCAGGTGCTTAAAATTTTTAAATCACCAAAGTCCTGATGGTTCAGGAACATTTCCCTGATCTCCAGGTCTGCTTTTAAAACCGGATTTGCGTGTATGTCTGAGAGGCTTGCGTTTCCGTCAATTATTCCTGCAACATGAAGGTTAACAAGGACGGCTATCAGTTCAATATTTTGAAGGTCAATATTTTTAAACTCCATATGAAGCGAGTCATACTGGTATTCAGATAATTTCCCTTGTATCTTTAAATGCTGGTCATCACGCCCGAACATAAAATTTTCGACATGGTATGAGGTGGAATCCAGCCTGACCCTGCCAGGAGCAACGTTCCATAGTGAATCAGCAATAATTATCCGGGAGGGACTGATGTTTACATTGACCAGGGGGGTTTCCCTTCCGGGATTGTCTTCAAAACTAAGGGAGGCAAAAATATTACCCTTGTATCTTATATCTTCCCTGTTGTCCCATCCGGTCTCAAAACTGATACTGTCATTCAGTATACTGGATATCAGGTTGATGTTTTCTAACCGGAAACGGTTGCCAATAATAAGATTTTCCGCGCTGGATGTTATCCTGAACAGCGAATCTGTTGACCGGGAGTCAACGACCAGGTTTGTCAGGCGGTGTTTGTTGAACCTTAATTCTTTTGTATGGCCATTGATCCTGGTATTGTATGTTGACGGGTCATAGGCTCCCTCGATCATTGTTCCCGATGCTAATGAAAGTTCAGGGATAAAGAATTCTGTAAAACCTGATGCCTCCTTCAAATGGATGCTGAACTTGAAAATGTTGCCGGTAGCTTCAGGATAGTCGTTGTGATACCCTGTGTAGGAAGGGATATAATTGCTTATAAGCTGGTTAAAAGACCTTATGATGGTGGCAAATTCATAATTTCCCTCAACTCTTGCTTCGGCAAGGTCTGAAGATAGTGTGATCTGCCTGTAATCGCCTGCACCTGTGGCTTCAAGAGCAGCACTGTCAATTTTGAAAACTTGACCGTCTCTTTGAAATACAGCATTTACCAGGTCTATTTTACCATTGAGGTTATCAATGTTATCGCCCCTGAAGTTTGCAGTTGAAACAAAGGACAATTCCAGCGCCGGGTCCTCCTGGTTGAGGTTCAGGTTGTATAACCGGGCACCGGTTACATTGGTGGCGAAGTCAAAAACCGGAATTTCTTCAGAAAGATCTATGCTTCCCAGGAAATTCAACATGATGTTTGGATCGGTTATATTTGCTGATCCTTCAAACTTGCGGTCTGCCAGGTGCCCCTCAAGCCGGATGTTATTATAGGTGTAGTCAAATATAAACACAGAGTCAATTGTTCCCTCCATGTTGGCATGGACACCGGCACCGGGCGATATCTGCCCGTCAAGTCCGGCATTGAATGAAATTCTGCCAATCTGGTCCGACCCGGCCAGGGTGCCGGCATCAAAATCCACTGCTTTGAGTTTGCCGTTGAAATTCAGTCGGTTGTCAGAAGCAGGCTGCAGTGAAAGATCGGAAATTAAAGTGCCCAGACCCGTATTCAGCTCGCCAAACGCTACAAAATCATAGATGAAACCGGTGAATTTACCCTTGTAGCTTAATCTCCCCAAAACGGACAGATCTACCGGGAACTGATCAGCCACGCTCTCACTGGCTGCGACGGGCCTCGCCAGCTTCATCATTTCTTCGGCAGATGAAATGAATTCATGCAGGTCAAGGAAAATGAATGTCTCGCCAAAATCAGGCAATCCCACCATATTGAAATCGGCCAGCAACGAGGTTTCTTCCAGGCCCCGTATCTTTATGTCGCTGCCTTTGAGGTTGTTTATCCTGCCTGTCACATCGCCCGACATCAGAACCTCCAGATCAATTTCCTTGAGCCCGGGAGCAAAATATGCTATATCCAGGGAGTTCACCACCGAAGAGTTAAAACGGCCGTCAAGGCTGACAAGGCCTGCAAAATCCCTGAAAGCCTCAAATCCGCTGTATTTCATGTGAAAATGGTCCAGGCTGAGCCTGGAGCGGGGACTGGCAATATTCAGGTTTCTGATTTCCATTCCCGATTTTGAAATACTGTTTTCAGAGGCGAGATGATTCAGGGTAAAGCCACTCTTATCGCTGAAATTAAGGAATTTAATATTAAAATGTACGGAGTCAGGAGTGGTACGGATCTTATTTGCAAGAAAATTCAGCTGGCTGACTTCGAGGTCTCCGAAATTTATGCCATACCCGCGCTCAGGACGGTCATATTTCTGATATGAGAAACTCGCATTTTCTAAATTTACAGCATTAATGATGAAATCCCACCTGGCTTTTTCGGTATTTTCCGATGACAGTGCATCGACAATAAACTGCAGGTTTAACACCGAGTCTGCATCGGAGCGCAGTCTGATCTGCGCATTATGCATGTTTATCTGGTTGAAGTGGATACGTTTTTCGGTTCTGTTGAGGTAGTTGATTGTGGCAATAAGCCGGTCTGCTTTCAGGAGGGTGTCTCCCTGCTGATCTTCAATATGGATTTCCCTTAAAATAACCCTGTTGAAAAAAACAATATCAACCTTTCCCACCTCAAATTTAGCATTAAGGTTGGCTGATACCTGTTTTGCAATTTGTCCGGCGAGATAGGTCTGCACCGACGGCCACTGTACAAGGAAATAAGCTCCCACAGGAAGTGACATAACGATCAGTGCAATGATACCTGCTATCCTGAATAATTTTTTGATAACTTTGGGGTTTGTATTTGAAACGTAAAAAAAGAAAAAAAAGTTTTATAAATAACTAATTTAGCGAATAATAATGCCGATTACCATACTTGGGATAGAATCTTCCTGTGATGATACAGCTGCTTCGGTAATCACCGATGGTATATTATGCTCCAATGTGATTGCAGGCCAGGATGTTCATATCAGGTACGGGGGAGTGGTGCCGGAACTGGCCTCCAGGGCTCACCAGCAAAATATCGTGCCCGTGGTGGACCTTGCCCTCCGGGAAGCAGGCATATCAAAGCATGATGTTTCTGCCGTGGGATTTACGCGCGGACCCGGACTAATGGGGTCATTGCTTGTAGGAACCTCTTTTGCCAAAGGATTTGCACTTGCAATGGATATTCCACTGGTGGAGGTTAACCACCTGCAAGCCCATATCCTTGTGCATTTTATCAGGGAACCCGGTATCAGTAAGGAATTTCCATCTTTTCCCTTTATATGCCTTCTGGTTTCAGGCGGACATACCCAGCTTGTCCTTGTGAAGGACCACCTGTCAATGGAGGTTCTCGGGCAGACTATTGATGATGCTGCAGGTGAGGCATTTGACAAGTGCGCCAAGATAATGGGATTACCCTACCCCGGGGGCCCCTGGATAGACAGGCATGCAAGGGATGGCGATGCTGAAGCGTTCAGGTTTGCCCGCCCTTCAACAGGAAACCTTAATTACAGTTTCAGTGGCCTGAAAACATCCTTTTTGTATTTTGTACGTGATGCTGAGAAAAAGGATCCCGGTTTCCTTGAAAGGAATCTCAATGATCTTTGCGCATCGCTTCAGCATACCATAATACAGGTTCTTATGGTAAATCTCATTAATGCCTCGGAACTGACCGGCGTTAAGGAAATAGCCCTGGCTGGCGGGGTTGCCGCAAACTCCGGCTTGCGGAAAGCAGTGGCGGACTATGGAAAACAACACGGCAGACAGGTTTATATTCCCAGGCCGGCATTTACAACTGATAATGCCGCAATGATTGCCATCAATGCCTATTACAAGTACCTGAAAAATGAGTTCTCAGCACAGAATATTGTTCCTGAGGCCAGGTTGAAAATCAGTATTTAACTACCCGGAAGGTTTTGGAGAATTGACCATCACTGGTAAACACCTTAAGCAGGTATGCAGATCTCTGCAGGGACTGTATATCTATTTGTATGTGATTGCCGGAATCATCGGTTTTTTCAAGGCTGAGCCTTCTCCCGAAAAGGTCATACAATTCAACATGCATTTCCAGCTGCCTGGTTGTTTGCCATTCCACTCTTATAAAGTCAGTTGCCGGATTCGGATAGACTTTCAATTCAACGCCCTGCAGACCGCTGCCCTCAGTCATCGCAGTCTCCGGCTGCGGAAATTCTCCGGCAATGACCGGTTCGTTGCTGCTTTCAATCGAAGTTTCAGGGAATGAAACTGATTGTCCGGCCAGGTGAATGCAAAAACTCAGAAAAAATAAGAGGGTGTAGATATGTTTCATAAGCTGCCTGCTGTTTTAATGCAATTCAACACCTCTAAAAGTACGCAAAATTAGAACACAAGACAACATTCTTTAACTATTTTTAAGGTTTCCTCTCACCATTGCATTCCTGCAGAGCGCAAGACCTGTAATTATGCATGATTTTACCCGGCAAAACTACAAAATTGCCCGCCCTGCCTTTCTTATTTATTATAAAAAATTTCGGTCGAAACCCGGTCGAAATTATTTTTTTAAGATCAGCCAATTTTACCACTGAACAGACGATTACAAGTAAGATTTTTTTATATTTGAAATTTTTCCGAAAGCCGGTCGGAATATTTTTTGTTTATTTACCCATTATTGCCCATTAACCTTAAACCATGAATATGAGAAAACTTTTAATTTTAGCTGTTGCGGCGGGTTTTATGACCAACATAACCTATGCAGGCGGTATTATGACAAATACCAATCAAAGCGCTGCTTATATAAGAATGATGGCCCGGGATGCTTCCCTGGGAATTGATGCGGTCTATTACAACCCTGCCGGCCTTACCCGGCTTGGCGATGGATTGCATTTATCACTCAATAACCAGTCTGTATACCAGACTCGTAAAATTGATAACTCCTTTGCCCTCCTGAATGACGGCTATTATCAGGGGGATGTCACAGCACCACTTTTCCCCAGTATTTATGCCGTATACAAAACCGGGCGCATTGCCGTGTCAGGAGGGTTTATGCCTGTTGGCGGCGGGGGCGGAGCCGAATATAACAGGGGCCTTCCATCATTTGAGACCAATTTTGCTTCACTTCCCATGATGCTGTCTGCGCAGGGAATAAATACAAATGCCTATGATGTGGATATTGTCTTTGAAGGCTCTTCAATTTTTTTCGGTGGACAACTGGGAGTGAGCTATCAGCTTTCCGACATGGTGGATGTGTACGGGGGAGTCAGGTATGTTTCTGCCACCAATACCTATAAAGGGCATCTGCGGAACTTGATGATTAATCCTGCGCATCCGTTGAATCCCGGAGGGGGAATGACCGGCGGCCAGGATTTCTTCAATTCAATTGCAACAGTTACTTCAGGTGCCGCCCAAAGTGTACAGAGACTGATTGACGAAGACCTTGGCGGACTAACCCTTGATCAGGCAGTTGCTATGGTTCCCGATTTTACAGAGGCCCAGGCTGCCCAGCTGGCCGGAGGACTGGGCGATTCCTATAATGATCAACTGACCATTGCGCAGATCCAGGGAGCCTACCAGACAACCTCAGCCACTGCGGCTGCTACTGCCGGTGAGCTTGCCGACAGGCGTGTTGATGCCAGGCAGACCGGCACAGCAATTGCCCCTTTGCTGGGAGTTAATGTTTCTTTCTCCGAGAGATTCAATATCGGTATAAAATATGAGTTCCTGACAAAGCTTGAACTTGAAAATGACACCGAAATCGATCAGACCGGGATGTTTCAGGATGGGGATAAAACCCGGAGTGATATGCCGGCAATGCTGTCTGTAGGTGCTGCATACCGTGCAACACAAAAGCTGAATGTGGCTGCAGGCATGCATTACTATTTCGACAAATCGGCCGACTATGGCAAGGCCCTGCCAAACAAGGACATAATTGACAATAACTTCATTGAGCTTGCTCTGGGACTCGAGTATGATCTGACCGATAACCTGCTTGTCAGTGCCGGTTATCTTCGCACGCAAACAGGGGTGAATAAAAACTTTCACAGTGACCTGAGCCACAGTCTTTCTACAAATTCCATTGGCTTTGGGGGACGTTACTCAATAAATGAAATGATGGCTGTAAATCTTGGTTTTCTTAGAACATTTTATGAAGAAGATTCAATACAGCAGAATTTTGGCCTGCTGGGCACTGCACACGAAATCTATAATCGTTCGGCAATGGTTGTTGCCATAGGTGTTGATTTCAAATTCTAGCTGATTCCATTTCCATAACAAAAGGCTGTCCCTGTCAGGGACGGCCTTTTTGCGCATACGGATATCTCACAGGTGGCCGTGACCGGAGAAGTTCTTCAGGACTGCAGTTTGCGGGTTCCTTATTTGCGGGTATGCCCGAAACCGGCCTGAATTTGTGAGTTATTTTTTTGCTCAAAACTTTTTCTAATTCAAAAAATGAACTTAACTTTAAAGAAGGGCCGGGCAAATTAAAAAATTAGTCCCGAACCGGATCGTGAATATTGATTTCGTTTTTCCGGAATCAGATGTTATGTAAGTGACATGATATTATTAAAATAAGGCTGACAAACTTTATTTGATGTTGCGGGCAACCTGGTGCTTGAGAATAACAATATTGTTAAGCATTTTTAATATAAATCATCATTTATGAGAAAATATTTTGTATTGCTTGTAACTGTAATTATTTCGGCGACGGCGGTATCTGCAGGCGGCATCTTTACAAATACCAACCAGAGTGCTTCTTTTATCAGAATGCCCTCAAGGGGTGCTTCTCTCGATATTGATGCGGTATACTACAACCCGGCCGGCCTTACCAGACTTGCTGAGGGGTTGCATATATCACTGAATAACCAGTATATTTCCCAGAACCGGACAATCACAAACAACATGTCGCCGCTGAATCAGAATGAATTTAAGGGCACTATGTCGGTTCCGGTTTTTCCCAGTGTTTACGCAGCCTATAAAACAGGAAACCTGGCTTTTTCCCTTGGCCTTAACATTATTGGCGGCGGCGGGGAAGTCGTATATGAAAACGGGCTGCCTTCAATTGAAACCTCAGTGGCAGCCCTCGTGCCTGCACTTGACCGTTATGGTGTTACGGGGTACAGAAACAATGTTTATTTTCAGGGATCCTCAGTATTTTACAGCGGACAGCTGGGTGCTTCCTTCGAGATGTTTAATATTGTTTCAGTATACGGTGGTGCACGTGTCGTTATGGCAGTCAATACTTACGAGGGTCATCTCAGAAATGTCCAGGTAAATACCCCTGAAGGATGGATGAAACCCGGCACCTATTTAAGGGAGTTTGTTGCGCCGCTGCGGACCGGGGTGCAACAGAGGATTATCCTTGATGCGGCCAATTCCATAGATATTAGCACCGCTGACAGCGAAGTCGATGTGTCTCAGAAGGGGAATGCCATTGCACCCATAGTGGGTTTAAGCATCAAGCCAAATGAGAGGCTTAATATCGGCGTAAAATATGAGTTTTTGACTGAGCTGGAATTAAGGAATCAGACTGTTGCCGACGGCACCGGTTTATTTCCCCACGGGAGGACCTTCCGGAACGATTTGCCCGCCCTGCTATCGTTTGGGGCTGCATACCGGGCAACACCAAGGCTGAATGTTGCCGGCGGCATGCATTATTTCTTTGACATGGAGGCCAGTTACGGGAGGACCGTTGACGGGGCTCCTGCTGCCAACCAGGATCTAATTGACAATGATTTCATTGAGATCGCCCTTGGAGCTGAGTACCTCCTTACCGATGCCCTGATTGTCAGCGGGGGCTACCTTCGTTCACAGTCGGGGGTCAATGATAGATTCCAGAATGACATAAGCCATAGTCTCACTGCAAATAGTTTCGGAGTTGGCGGGCGAATTGCAATAAATGAAATGATCGCCGTGAACTTAGGGTTCATGATGTCATTATACGTTGAAGATTCAAGGAGATATTCCTATAGCGGCCTTTCAGTTACCGAGAGCTATAACCGTGACAATATGGCTGTAGCTCTCGGACTGGACCTGCGTTTTTAGTACTGTTTTCACCCGGAGCAGCACCAAAGTGTTTTAAGCGGCCGGATGGGCCTGAGGGTATTTTCAGTTCCGTTGTGAGCGGGCAGCTTTAGTTATCCGTTTCACCTGTCATCAAAAACAGCGGCTTCATTTCGAAGCTCTCGTAAATTGGCCTGAGCCTTGCAGTATTGTAATGCCTGCTTACGTTCACCAGTTTCTTCTTGCTTGTAACCACGTCAATCGGCACATTGTCGTAACGTCCGTTTTGCAGGACCACAAGTCTTCCGTGAATGCCTTTTAAAATAAGGTCAAGTGCCAGGTTGCCGAACGCCATCGGGACAATGGAGTCTATTGCATCCGGGTCTCCGCCCCTTACAAGGTAGCCAAGCTTCTGGTTGATAACATTAATAGGCTTGCCACCGTTGTATTTTGCTGAAAGGCGCACTACTTCCGATGAAACAAGGTCGCCGATGCCACCAAGCTTAGCGTGCCCGTAGGCATCTTTTTCCTGGCTCTGGAAAACCATTTCCCCGCCTTCGTACATTGCTCCTTCCGATACAAGGACTACCGAATAATTGCTGGGGTTGTTCTTCCGGTCTTCCACCATCAGCTTGGTGAGTTTTTCCATATCAAACTTATATTCAGGTATCACGCAGCGGTTTGCTGCCCCTGCCATGGTCGGAAGCATTGCTGTGAACCCTGCATAACGCCCAAAGACTTCCAGTACAAGAAACCGCTCATGTGAGCCTGCTGAAGTCCTCAATATATGGGTCATCATTATGGTACGGGTAATGCAGGTGCTGAAGCCAATGCAATAATCAGTTCCAGGAACATCATTGTCCATTGTTTTAGGAATGGCTATGACCTTTACTCCTTCCCTGTACAATCTTACCCCGTAACTCAGAGTATCATCACCACCTATAGGGATCAGGAAATCTATCCCCAGAAAAGCCAGGTTTTGCAGCACCACCGGAGTCAGGTCATTTATTTCCTCTTTGAACTTGTCCTTCAGATGATCAGGCACCTGGGCTTTCCTGACCTTGCTGGGGTTGGTACGGGAGCTGTGCAGAAATGTGCCGCCGGTCCTGCCTGCCCTGTTAACTATTTCTTCGCTGAGCTCCTGGTAATACTCCCTGTTATTGAGCTTGGGATCAGGCTTCATTTCCATTATCCCCGCCCATCCGCGACGGATTCCTATTACTTTGTACCCTTCACGCAGTGCTCTTATGGTGACCGCCCTGATGGCGGGATTCAGTCCGGGAACATCCCCGCCTCCTGTGAGTATGCCGATAATTCCTTTTACCTTTTTTGTTGTGGCCATGAATTATTAAATTATTTGATTATTAGTTGAAGACCCCAAAATTATAAAAAAAAATACAACGGTCAAATCGAATTATGCTTTTGGGATGCACTATCTGCCGGATAACTTACGGCTGGTTTAACGGCAGCTCTCAACTCTTTCAATTTCCAGGTTGGTGATTTCCCAGCTAAATTCATCAGATTCAATGTCCCTGTTCCTCAGGGAGCTGCTCCGGTAATACATTCCATTTATCCTTCCTGTCTTGGCCAGTTTTGGATTAATACATAATTCAGTCTCATCGCTTGTCTCTTCCAGAACGGCACCCATGTAAAATTCGATATCGTAGGTCACCGCGACAGGATAGTCATTATTGTTTTTTATTTTGAGCCTTAATTCCAGCGGACTGCTGCTGTCAAGCCACTTCGAGCTGGCCCACCGGTACTGTATTTCTACTCCCTCTACTGTTGAATGGTCAACGTAGCGCCTCTGGGCAATGGACTGATGGCTTGCGGCAAAAAAAACAAACAGAAGGGTGAAAACCGAGAATACAAAAATTTTTTTCATAATAGTTTATTTTAAATGGGTTTACTTATTAATGGCTATATTTTAAATATTAATCGTTGGTTCTCCTGATTCTTGCACCTGCATTTTTTTCAAAGGCCCTGGCAAGCCTGTCCATTACAGCATCTATCTGCCTGTCCTTAAGGGTTCCTTCCATGTCCTGCAATATAAAGCTTATGGCCAGTGATTTTCTTCCTTTGGTTATATTCTCCCCTTCATACACATCAAAGAGATTGATGTTTTTAAGAAGGCTCTGTTCAGTCTTAAAGGCGATTTCCTGTATAATGCTGAAGTTCACGCTCTTGTCAACTTCCATAGCCAGGTCGCGCCTTACCTCGGGATACCTGGGCAGTTCAGTGTAAACGGTTGTTTTCTGTGCAGCGTAGCTGATCAGCTCATCCCACCTGATATCGGCATAGAAAACCTGGTTTTTAATATCCGCTTTTTCCAGATGAGAGGGGTGGACAGCTCCGTATTCAGCTATAACCTTCTCTCCTGCCATAACCTGCAGGCCGTAAAGGAATACCTTATCATTCTCCGGTTCGTTATATTTCAATTCATCGGGATCAACACCTATGCGCCTGAAAACCTGTCCGACATATGCTTTTATATCAAAAAAGTCTGACGGCTTTCCTTTACTGTTCCACCGGACTGTTCCACTTGTTCCGGAAAGAAAAATGGCCAGTCGCGTGGCTTCCCGGTAGTGATTCAGGTCGCCCTTTTCCCTGGCATTGCCAGAATAGCTGTATATATTTCCGAATTCGTAAAGCTTAAGATCGTGATTTTTCCTGTTGGCATTATACAGCACAGCCTCAAGTCCGCCAAAAAGCAGGGTCTGCCGCAGACAGTCAAGATCAGTGCTGAGTGGATTGATGATCTTTACCAGCTTTTGTTCGGAAAACGACGGCGACTCTGTGTACCAGGATGACCGGGTAAGGGAGTTGGCAATTATTTCGTTGAATCCCAGACTGGTAAGCATGTCTGCCACGGCATGTGAATATTTTTCCCTGTCGGGCTTTTCCGAATATGAAATTGTGGAGTGCACGCTTTCCGGGGCGGGTATATTGTTGTACCCGTAAATCCTGAGGATTTCCTCAATCACATCGGCCCGCCTGGTAACATCAACGCGGTAAAGAGGCACCTCCACCGACAGCTTGCCTCCCTTCTCTTCCAGGAGATTAAAATCAAGCAGGCACAGTATTGTTTTTATCCCTTGCCTGTCAATTTTCGTGCCTGTCATCCGGTCAATATAATCATACTCCATATCCAGTTTAACCGGTGCTACAGGCTCCGGATAGACATCAGTTATTTCCGATGATATTGAACCTCCCGCAATTTCCTTTATAAGCATTGCAGCCCTTTTAAGGGTATAAACGGTGATTGAAGGATCGGACCCGCGTTCAAACCGGAAAGAGGCATCGGTGTTGAGCCCGTGCCTTCGTGCTGATTTACGTATGGAAACGGGATCAAAACAGGCGCTTTCGAGGAATATATTGACGGTTTCTCCGGTCACGCCTGAGACTGTGCCGCCGAGAATACCGGCAAGGCACATTCCTTCCTCCTCATTGCATATCATCAGGTCTTCCGGTGACAACAACCGCACTTCCTCATCGAGTGTTGTAAATTCAGTTTCATCGGGCAAGGGGCCGATTATTACTTTCTTGCCTTTTATCCTGTCAGCATTGAATGCATGGAGCGGCTGTCCCGTTTCATGCAATACATAATTGGTTATGTCTACAATATTATTTACCGGCTTCAATCCTATTGATCTGAGCCTGTTTTGCAGCCATTTGGGTGAGGAGGCAACTTTCACTCCCGATATGGTCAAACCCGAATACCTTATACAGCTTTCGGTATCCTTGATAATGACATCAATGGGATAGTTATTGTTGTCGGACCTGAAGTCACCTGTATCGGGCCTCTTCAGATTCACCTCCATGGACTGCCCAAGCCAGGCTGCAAGGTCACGGGCAACGCCGTAATGAGAGGCTGCGTCAATACGGTTGGGAGTGAGTCCGATCTCAAAGATTGTGTCTTTTTCAATTTTGAAATATTCACTGGCGGGCGTTCCCGGCACCGTATCATTATCAAGAACCATAATCCCGTCATGTGAATCACCCAGACCAAGTTCATCCTCGGCGCATATCATTCCTTCGGACAGCTCTCCGCGTATCTTTGTTTTTTTAATGGTCATGCTGCCGGCGCCCCTGTAAAGTGTTGTCCCGGTTAGCGCCACCGCCACTTTCTGGCCCTCTGCCACATTGGGCGCGCCGCATACAATCTGAAGGATCCTGCCATGCCCTGCATCAACCCGCGTAAGGCTAAGTTTGTCTGCATCCGGGTGTTTTACACAGGAAACAACTTCTCCGGCGACCACCCCTTCAAGGCTGCCTTTTACAGGCTCAAACAATTCCAGGCCTTCAACTTCAAGTCCGATGCTGGTCAGTATATCTGATATTTCCAGCGGGGTGAGATCTGTTGGAATATATTCTCTGAGCCAGTTGTAGGAGATCTTCATTTGTACAATTCAGGTTTATCGGGTTCAAATTCAATCAAAACATACAAAAGTAAAAGAAAAATCAAAACATCGATAAGGTATTAATCATAAATCATGCCGTAGTGTCCGGAAATTTTTATTGAAACTCATATGCAATTAAATATATTTGCATATTAATATTTTTAAACGCAAAGAATTGAAAGAAAACAATAGCAAACCGTTGATTCTGGTAACAAACGATGACGGCATCCATGCTCCGGGACTAAAGGCCCTGACTGAACTGGCGCGAAAACTCGGAGATGTTGTTGTAGTAGCACCCGATGAAGGCCGCTCGGGCATGTCCCACGCAATAACCATTAAATATCCCCTGAGATTGAATAAAATCAAGGATGAAGAGAATCTTGCAATTTATTCATGCTCGGGTCATCCTGCCGATTGTGTCAAGCTTGCAGTCAATCAGTTACTCGACCGCAAACCTGATCTTCTGATATCAGGAATAAACCACGGATCCAACTCGTCAATATCGGTGGTTTACAGCGGCACCATGGCGGCGGCGATTGAAGGCGGGCTGCACGGGATTCCCTCAATTGGGTTTTCAATTACCGATTTTTCATCCCGGCCCGATTTTTCAGCAAGTTGTTTTTTTGGCGAGCAAATAATAATGAATACCCTGAGCGACGGATTGCCTGAGGGGGTTTGCCTTAATGTGAATTTTCCCAAATTGCCGCAGAAAGACATCAAGGGCATCAGGATTTGCAGGCAGGCCAAGGGTTTGTGGATTGAGGAATTTGATAAGCGCGTTGACCCTCACAGGCGCGAATATTTCTGGCTTACCGGCTATTTTGACAATTATGAACCCGATAATGAAGATACAGACGAGTGGGCGTTGAAGCACAATTATATTTCCGTTGTTCCTGTCAGGGTTGATTTTTCAGATACTAAGGCAATGGCTAAACTTAGATCACTGTATGCAAAAAATGGTATATAATACACAAAGAACCGGCTTTATCCTGGGGGTCATACTTCCCCTGATATCGTTAACGGCTTTCTACCTCTTCAGATACAACGATATTTCCGTTCCTGAGTTTTTACGGTTTATATATTTCAGGGATATCCTTTCCCCGCTGCTGAGCCTTAATATTTTACCAAATCTCATTCTTTTTTTTATATTTATCCGTAATGACTTTTTATTCTCTGCACGCGGTGTTCTGCTGTCTACTTTTTTGTTCGCGGGACTTGTTATTATTTTTAAGGTCATATCCTGATTATGAGGTATTACATTATTGCAGGTGAAGCTTCGGGAGATTTGCACGGCTCGGCATTGATGAAGGCCCTCGGCCGTCTTGACCCTGATGCCGATTTCAGGTTCTGGGGCGGAGACCTTATGCAGGAGGCCGGCGGAACTCTTGTCCGCCATATTAGAAAGACCAGTTTCATGGGTTTCTGGGAGGTTCTGAAAAACCTCGGTTCAATTTATGAAGGCATTAGATTCTGCAAAAGGGATATTGCCTCCTACCAGCCCGACGCATTGATCCTTATAGACTACCCGGGTTTTAATCTGCGTATGGCCAGGTACGCTAAAAATCTCGACATCAGGGTTTTTTACTATATATCTCCAAAAGTCTGGGCCTGGAATTCCTCCCGGGTCGAGACGATAAGGAAATACGTGGACCATATGCTCACAATCTTTCCTTTCGAGACAGGTTTTTATGAACGGTTCGGATACAGGGTTGACTATGTAGGAAATCCATTGATGGATGCAATTGAAAACCGTCCTTTCAGGGAGGAGCAGTTTGATGAGTTCACTCAAAGAAACAACCTGGCGGGGAAACCGGTTATTGCCATACTCGCCGGCAGCCGTATCCAGGAAATTGAAAAGTCACTTCCCCTCATGTTGTCAGTTACCGGTAAATTTCCCGGATACCAGTTCATTATAGCAGGGGCGCCTTCAATTGCACCCGAAGTCTATCTTAAGCACACTAAAAACCAGGTCAGGATACTTTTCAGCCAGACTTATGCCCTCCTCCGGCATTCGGCTGCCGCAATGGTTGTGAGCGGTACGGCCACGCTTGAAGCAGCACTGCTGGATGTGCCCCTGGTGGTATGCTACAGGGGCTCTTTTCTGTCCTACCATATTGCAAGGCGATTCATCAGGGTCAGGTATATATCGCTTGTTAACCTGATTGCCGGAAGGGAAATCGTCAGGGAGCTGATCCAGAATGACTTTAACAGTGCAAACCTGGCGAATGAACTGGATAAAATCCTGAATGACAGCCAGGCAAGAAAAAATATGAAGAATGAATTCATCCATTTAAGGCAGCTGGTAGGCGGGCCGGGTGCTTCCCGGAAGGCTGCTGAAAAGATAGTCGGTTACCTTAATGCTTGATTGCGTATGAGAAATATGTTCACGGCTGTTTTTATCTCCGGCTGCTTTTTGCTGTTTTGTGCTCCTTTATACCCGTCAGTAGTAAGGATAAGTATTTTCAATGAGCATTTCCTTTCAGCCGTCGTAATTACCCCGCATGACGGGGAATACATTGTGTCGGGCGACCGGGAGGAAGTGCTTGTGCTCAAGGAAAATGATGTTTTGTATATCTCCAGGAAAGGTGAAGGATTGTTCATTAGCAGCAGGTCCGGTTCTCCGGGCATTTTTGAAAGTGTTTCTGTCCGTGCCACCGCTCCCGGCCACGGCATCGGCATAAGGCCGCTGCAGCCCTCCCTGGAGGAAGTACTTTATCATGGTGATCTGTATATGACTGTGAATTACGGCCGCATAAGCATGATAAATGAAACAGATAAAAGCCTTTACCTTGCAGGCGTGGTGGAAGCCGAATCGGGTACCGGTGCAGCAGCGATGTACTACAAGGCGCAGGCGGTGATTTGCCGGACATACCTATACAACAGTCTGCACCGGCATGCCGATGAGGGTTTTGATCTTTGTGATGAGGTACACTGCCAGGCTTATAAAGGCAGGATGACCGGGAACAAGGTTATCCTTGAGGCGGTAAAAGCCACATCCGGCAAAGTGATTACCTGTGAGGAGGGTAAACTTATCCCGGCGGTTTTCCATGCCAATTGCGGAGGCCAGACGGCAAGCTCGGATAATGTATGGCTTCAGTCCAAATCCTGCCTGCAGCCGGTGACTGATCCATGGTGCCGTGGAAGACCCGGTTCCCTCTGGCAGAAGACCATAGATGCAAGCGAGTGGAAATCCTACCTTGTCAGCATGGGTTTTAATGAAAACAGCGGTCAAAATTCATCTGCCGGTTTTGATATGAGACAGCAGAACAGGAGTTTTTTTTACCGTGTTGGCGATTTTGCTATCCCTTATCGCAAAATCCGTGCTGACTGGAATTTGCGGTCGGCATATTTTGATATTGAAACTGCCGGGCAGGGCAGTAAGATCCTGATCCGGGGCAGGGGTTACGGTCATGGCGCAGGGCTTTGTCAGGAAGGGGCAATGGTGATGGCAGTAAAGGGATATAATTTTATTGATATATTGCAGTTCTACTATACAGGCATTTCAATAGCAGATATTGAACAGTTGTTTTGAATATGCATTCGTGAGCGATGCACGGATTTGCGCTGAACTTGATACTTTTTATTTGAAAAGATTATGATCGCACTGATAAATAAGGAAATCGGCAGTTTTTTCAGTTCTCTCACAGGCTATATTGTGATTTCCGTGTTCCTGGTTATTAACGGACTGTTTATATGGGTTTTTCCCGGTGAGCTTAATATTCCTGAAAGTGGCTATGCCACCCTTGACACACTTTTTATTATTTCTCCCTGGGTATTTCTCTTCCTTGTTCCCGCTCTCACCATGCGGACGTTTTCAGAGGAAAAAAAATCGGGCACCATGGAATTGCTGCTGGTAAGACCTTTGACCGATTTTAGTATTGTAATGGCCAAATTCATCGCTGCAGTAACCCTGGTGCTCATTTCCCTTATACCTACACTGGTTTACTTCTGGTCATTACACACCCTCGGCAACCCTTCAGGCAACCTTGATACCGGTGCCATCCTGGGATCATACACGGGGTTATTCTTCCTTGGCAGCTGTTATGCAGCCATTGGTGTGTTTTCTTCCTCTCTTACTGAAAATCAGATCATAGCCTTTATTCTTGCCGTGTTGCTCTCTTTCTTTTTTTTTACAGGCTTTGAAATGTTAAGTGCCCTTCCCCTTCCTTTCAGGGCAGATGAATTTCTGTTATACCTGGGAATAAATGAGCATTACAGCTCAATCAGCAGGGGAGTGGTTGATACCCGTGATATAGTCTATTTTGTTTCGCTTATTGCACTGTTTTTATTTTTAACCCGTACCGTGCTTCAAAGCAGGAAATGGTAAATTACCCTGATAATGCATAAAAGAGAATATAGAAAACAACAATTGCTCAGGCTTGGTTTCCTGATAGTTTCCATTGTTTTGATATGCATAATATCAAACCAGCTTTTTTTCAGGTTCGACCTGACTCAGGATAAGCGCTATACTCTTTCACCGGTTACAAAGGAAATTTTAAATGGGCTGGATGATATAATTTATATACAAGTATATCTCGATGGTGACCTGCCTGTAGGGTTCAGGCGGATGCGCAACTCGATAAGGGAGATGATTGATGAATTCAGGGTCATTGCCTCCGGGCCTGTGCACTACGAGTTTATTGACCCTGCAGGAATCGACGATAATGCCCTGAGGGAGGATCTTTTTTTTGAGCTTCACAGCAAAGGCCTCAGGCCAACAAACATCGACATAACCGAAAGGGGGGGGCGAAGGTCACAAAAGCTGGTTTTCCCCGGAGCACTTGTATCCTATAAGGGTATTGAAATGCCGGTAAATTTTTTGAAAAACAATCCGGCTCTTCCTGCTGAGCAGAACCTGAACAATTCCATCCAGAGTATCGAATACGAACTTATCAGTTCTATTCACACCTTAAAAAACCCGGAAACAAAAAAAGTTGCCTTCCTGGAAGGGCATGGTGAGCTTGACGAGCTGCTGGTTGCAGGCATCAGTGATGCAATTGTGAGGTATTACGATATTTACAGGGGACGGATAAATGAACAGGATCTCCAAAGCCTCGATGATTATCATGCACTGATAATAGCAAAACCGGTAAAGCCCTTTTCTGAGCAGGAAAAATATATCATTGACCAGTATATAATGAAAGGCGGCAGTGTAATGTGGTTCATCGATCCTGTCGCCATTGACCTGGATAGCCTGACCTATGCCAGTGAGGCAATTGCATTGATAAATGATCTGAATATCGACGACCAGCTTTTCCGGTATGGCATCAGGCTCAACCCCAACCTGGTAATGGATATGAATTGCCTGCTGATACCCGTTAATGTGGCACTGGCTGATGAACAGGCAAGATTCGTGCCTGTTCCCTGGTATTTTTCACCTCTGCTGGCAGGTAATGAAGCACATCCCGTTACAAGGGGCCTGAATTTTGTGAAAGCAGAATTTGCCAGTGTAATTGACACCGTTGGCACTGATACACTGATAAGCCGGGAAGTACTTTTGCGCACCTCCGAAGCAACCCGTGTGGTGAACGCTCCTTTGCTGGTCAGCCTGGATATGGCCCGGCAACAGCCTGTCCCCGGCGATTTTGGAAATCGCCACCAGCCGGTTGCTGTTCTTCTTGAAGGAGAGTTCCCCTCAGTGTTTGCAAACCGGGTGATTTCCGGCATTATTGGCCGTGATGATCCTGACTTCAGGGAAAGGGGAGAAAGAACCCGTATGCTGGTTGTGGCTGACGGTGATATAATACGAAATGATGTAACCCTTTCGCAGGGTGTTCCCGAGCCGCTGCCACTGGGATTTGACAGGTATTCGGAACAGACATTCGGAAACCGTGAATTTGTCCTCAACGCTCTTAATTATCTCATGGATGAGGCTGGCCTGATGGAACTGAGGACAAGGGAGCTTCAGCTTCGTTTGCTTGACCGTGCAAGGATCAGGAGGGACCTTTCAATGTGGCAGGCGATAAATATGATAGTACCACCGGGAATTGTCCTCTTGTCAGGTCTGCTGTACAACTGGTCAAGAAGGAAAAGGTTTGCCTGACTGGCATGAATAATTATACTCTATACCCATGAAAAAGCACCGGCTCCGGATCGCCATAATAATCCTGCTTGCGCTGCTGGTTGTTTTTCTCCATGAATACAGGGGAAGAACGGCACTTGGCCGCAGAGGACTGACTGTTGCCGTGACCAGGCCTGAAAGGGTGAGCGGCATAATTATCACTGATGATCAGCGGCAGGTTGTTCTCCGGAAAGAAAACGGCATATGGATGGTAAATGACCATCAGGCAAGGGAAAAGGCGGTTGAGATGTTAATGCAGACCCTCGGGCGGCTCAGGGTTAGTAATCCTGCTCCACTCTCCATTCAGGAAGAACTGAATGAAAAGCTTTCGAAGGAATCTGTACGTATTGATATACGCAAAGGAAGGCGGCTGACGACATATCTTATCCATTCCGCAGGCGGGGATGAACCCACCTATATGCTTATGCAGGGGAGTTCCCGGATTTACAGAACAGAAGTTACAGGCTTCAGCGGAAATGTAGCTTCCCTTTTTGTTTCTGAAGAATCCTACTGGAGGGATAATCTTCTTTTTAATTATAATTCTGCTGAAATTGCTGAGGTGATAGTTAAACATGCTGATAACAATGATGGTTCATTTGTGCTCAGGCAAAGCCCGGAAAGGAATTTCAGCCTCTACGGCTACCCGGACGGCAGGCAGGCCGGTAATTTAAATGATTCTTTGGCAATCAGGTACATGGCTAATTTTTTTTACACCCCGTATGAGCGGCTGGCCAATGCAAAAGAACTTGGGCTCACTGATTCGCTGATGGGGGCCCGGCCGGATTATCTTATAAAAGTGACCAGCCGGGATGGAACCTCCTCAGAGGTCAGGTTCCATAAAATCATCACGGGAAGCAATGAACGGGGTGATTCACTGGAGTTTGACATTTTCCGGCTTCATGGAATTATCAATGAAGGAAATGACATGATTATTGTTCCCTGGCATTCGGTCGATCTCCTTTTACGTCGCCGCTCATATTTTCTTCCTGATAAAAGTTAAAAAGAGGTTACATTTGCAACCGGGCACGTACTTTCCGTAAAGCGGCAGATCCCCGCGGGCCCGCTGACGTTAATTTTGAAGGGATTGTTAATTCCGATGGTTTATGTTATTGCCCAGGTTATTTTTTTTTTGTATTATTGGTAATTGCAATTCCGCCTTAGAGTATTTAAAAACATTGCAATCCAGGCTCTTTTTATATATGTTGTTTGCTAATTAAACCTAAATCATTTTATATGAAGTTTGTTATTTCCAGCACTGACCTGCTTAATCACCTGCAGGCTGTCAGCAGAGTTATCAGCAGCAAGAATACACTGCCCATTTTAGATAATATTTTGTTTAAGCTTCAGGATAATGAGCTGGTGATAACCGCTTCCGATCTGGAGTCAACACTTACCACCCGCCTGACACTTGAGAATGCGTCGGGCGACGGACTGATTGCCATTCCTGCCAGGCTCCTTACCGATACCCTGAAGGAATTTCCCGAGCAACCGCTTAGTTTTGAAATATCTACGGAAAACTACTCAGTGGTAATAAGTACAGAAAACGGCAAATTCAATGTCGTTGGCCAGAACGGCGAGGATTTTCCTCAATATCCCCTTCTTAAGGATGATGCAAAGACAACTGTGCGCATGAGCGCAGAGGTGTTGCTCCATGGTATATCCAGGGCTATATTCGCAACCGCCGACGATGAACTGAGGCCGGTAATGAACGGTATTTTTCTTGATTTTTCGTCTGATAATATGACATTTGTCGCATCGGATGCCCATAAGCTTGTCCGCTACAAAAGGTTTGATGTTCAAACCGAAACAGATTCATCATTTATTTTACCAAAAAAGCCGGCTTCGCTGTTACGAAACATACTTGCCCGCGAAAAAGGTGATGTGGTTATCGAGTTCGACGACAAGAACGCGCTCTTTACCATGACAGATTACCTTTTGGTCAGCCGGCTGGTTGAGGGCAATTACCCAAATTACAGCTCCGTGATACCCAGCGATAATCCAAATAAGCTGATAGCTGACAGGCTTGACCTTATAAACAGCCTCCGCCGCGTATCTGTTTTCTCCAGTCAGGCCAGCAACCTGGTAAAACTCAAGCTTGGCACCAACCAGATAACTGTTTCTGCACAGGATATTGACTTCAGTATTTCTGCATACGAAAAATTACAGTGCCAGTATGAGGGGGAAGAAATGGAGATAGGCTTCAAATCGACCTTCCTTATAGAAATATTGAATAACCTTGCTTCACAGGAGATTGTAATGGAACTCAGTGATCCTTCAAGGGCAGGTCTTTTTCTGCCGCTCGGAGCTGACAGTGATGATGATGATCTGCTTATGCTTCTGATGCCCATGATGATCAATATCTGATCAGCCGGTTGCCATTATCATGGATAATTTACTAACCCTTAAACATCAGTTTGCTGCTCCCTGAAAAGTGTGGCGCCGTATGTTTTGTTAAATATTTTCTTATTTTGATACTGAAGCTTAGAAACCCGTTGATATTTTTCGATCTGGAAACCACCGGCACCGATGTAGTTAATGATCGCATTGTAGAATTATCATACCTGAAAATTTTTCCCGACGGAAAAGAGGAAAGCAGGACCTGGCGTGTTAATCCGGGCATGCCCATACCCCCCGAGGTCACCCTTATCCACGGAATATCCGACGATGACGTCAGGGATGCACCCGGCTTCCAGCAGATTGCACAAACACTGGCCAACGATTTTGAGGGCTGCGATTTTGCAGGGTTCAACTCAAACAAGTTTGATATCCCGTTACTTGCCGAGGAGTTTCTGAGGACGAACGTGGATTTTGACATGAAAAAACGCAAGTTCATCGATGTCATGATAATATTCATGAAGATGGAGCAGCGCAATCTTGCAGCCGCATTGCGGTTCTACTGCAACAAGGAGCTTGATAACGCCCACAGCGCCGAGTCCGATACCCGGGCTACCTACGAGATATTACAGGCTCAGCTTGACCGCTACGATGACCTTGAAAATGATGTTGAGGCACTTTCAAAATTTTCAGCTCATACCCGGAATGTTGATTATATGGGGCGTATTGTTTACAATGATCAGGATGTGGAGGTTATAAATTTCGGAAAATATAAAGGGATCCCGGTAGAGGAGGTTCTTGAAAAGGATCCCGGTTACTACGGATGGATCATGAAGGCTGATTTCCCCCTTTACACCAAAAAGGTACTTACCGGCATCAAATTAAGAAAGTTTAACCGCTAGGACCCCCGGCCCGCCGGGTCAGCGATAAGGCCTGCAGCAGGTGTATTGAACAGAAAAGAAAAAGATTTTTAAATGAAGATAATATGTATTGGGCGCAATTATGCCGATCATGCCAGGGAAATGAATGATTCCGTGCCGGAAAAACCTGTCTTTTTTTTAAAGCCTGAGACTTCCCTTATCGTTAACAATATGCCGTTTTTTTATCCCGGCTTTTCATCAGAGGTGCATCATGAGGTCGAAATAGTTTTGAAGGTCAACCGCCTCGGACGGTCTATTGATGAAAAATTTGCACACAGGTATTATGACGAGATAGGTGTAGGCATTGATTTTACGGCCCGTGACCTTCAGGCAGAATGCAAAAGGAAAGGGCTTCCCTGGGAGATGGCCAAGGCATTTGACGGCTCGGCGCCCCTTGGCCGGTTTGTCAGGAAGAATAAAATTTCCGACATGGGGAATATCGCACTGCGTCTTGATTTAAATGGCAAAACAGTCCAGAAAGGAAACTCTGCCGACATGATCTTTAATTTCGATCAGCTGATTTCCTATGTTTCAGGCTTCATTACCCTTAAGATAGGAGATCTGATCTATACCGGCACCCCTGCCGGGGTGGGGGCAGTCAGGATCGGCGACCGGCTGCAGGCCTGGCTTAATGAAGAGTTGCTGCTTGATTTCTTCGTAAGGTAGCCAGGGTGTAATGTTCAGGGGTAATTCAATTACCCGCTCATTCAGGAACATATCTCCGGAAAGTAACCAGGGCCGTGAGCAACGTAATGGCAATAAACGACACCACGGCAGCTATTATAACCGACCTGTGATCCGGCCATGACCGGGCAATAATAATACCCGCCAGTGCCCACATTACGGCCAGCCCGGTAAATGGGTTCCGGTATTGGGTAAGGATCAGCATTGAGACGGCAACTCCTGCCAGAACCATAACCGATGCCCAGAATTCATCGCTTAAGCCCCATCCCTGCCAGTTAACTGCAACAAGAAACGCCGTTGCATTCGCAATGGTTGCTATGCAGATCCATCCAAGGTACATGCCAAAAGCAGATTTAGTGATGCCGGGACCAAGGGCTGTTATTCTTTGATTTACCATTACCAGGGTTACCAGGAGCAGGAGCATTATAATCAGCGACAAGCCGGGTTTTTCATAATGCCAGGTCACTATCCACAATGCATTCAGCACGCAGCTGATGGCAAAGAGCCACCCGGTTGCATCCACCATAGCCCTGTTGCGGGGAACAAACTGCAGAATGCAGAATCCCAGCAGCAGGATATAAATGACTCCCCAGATCGAAAAGGTTATTCCGGCAGGCACAAAGAGGTTCGGATATTGAGCTGACAGCTCCCCCGTGGTTTTTCCGCCCAGTGGTATTGCATTTGCCAGGTAGTTCATCAGGATCATTATTGCAAAGGCAATAATATTGATTAATTTCAGTGACATAAACAATTGATTTGAACAGTGCTTAAAAATAATCAAATTAGCTAAGATTTCCCGCTGAAAAATAGCTGCCCGGCTTTAAACTATGCCTGCAAATCCCATGAACGCCATCGCAAGCAGGCCGGCTGCAACAAGTATTACCGGATTGCCCCTCATTGCTTTTGGAACATTCAGCAGCTCCAGCTGTTCACGGATGCCTGCCAGTATCACAAGGGCCAGTGTAAATCCAAGTGCATGGGCGATTGCAAAAACTACCCCGCTCATCAGGGTATAGTCCTGTTGTACAACCAGTATAGCCACCCCGAGAATGGCACAGTTGGTGGTCATCAGTGGCAGGAATATGCCGAGTGCCTGGTAGAGTGGCGGACTGACTTTTTTGAGCATTATCTCCACCATCTGGACCAGCGAGGAGATGACAAGTATGTATGTGACCGTGCGCAGGTATATCAGATCAAAAGGGATAAGAATATAGTGGGAAATCATGTAGGTCACTATTGCAGCAATGGTCATAACAAACATAACGGCACCACCCATACCTGCTGCAGTGGAGATTTTATTTGATACCCCGAAGAAGGGGCAAAGTCCGAGAAACTGCGCCAGTACAATGTTGTTTACAAGTATGGCCGATAATACTATTACAATATATTCCATTGCTGTTGTTGTTTGCTAGTTTTTCAATTTATTGGTCAGGGCTATAAGGTATCCCAGGGCAATAAAAGCACCCGGGGCCAGGATAAAAACCAGCATACCGTCTTCGGCGATAAACTGGAATCCAAACAATGCATAGCTTCCAAGGATTTCGCGGGAGGCACCAAGCATAGTGAGGGCGAGGGTGAAACCGAGGCCCATTCCGGCCCCGTCGATTATTGACGACCCAAGTGTGTTTTTTGATGCAAAGGCTTCCGCCCGCCCAAGTACAAAGCAGTTTACCACAATGAGTGGAATAAACAATCCGAGCTGTTCATGCAGTGCAGGCATATATCCCGCCATTCCCAGATCGACTATGGTGACAAATGATGCTATGATCACAATATAGCTTGGTATCCTGACCTTATTGGGCACAAAATCCTTGATAAGGGAAACAACAATATTTGACATGATTACCACGAAAAGAGTGGCCAGTCCCATGCCCATCCCGTTATATGCAGAGGTTGTCGTTCCGAGTGCAGGACACAATCCCAGCATCAGGGCAAATACCGGGTTTTCCCTGATGAATCCTTTAGTGAAATTTCTTACCTGGTCCATAAATATAATATTATAACTGTTCAATTTTTGCCCTGCAGTGCCGGGGCCCGGGTGTGCCGGATTATTATCTTTGACCTTGTTTTTTCAGCACCTCAAATGCATTCCTGACAGCCTCACAATACGC